>JALXAQ010000195.1 GCA_026991885.1 Thiotrichaceae bacterium | reverse complement strand
CTATGGAAAGTGCCTAATTCGCTCTATAAGCCCATCAAACAACAAGTCGTTTTACTCAATAAAAATGCCATTGCTCAGGCCTTCTTAGAATATATAAAAACCAATCCTGCTCAAGAAATTATTGCCGCTTCTGGCTATGGAATTGAGCATGATTAATGAGGCTGATTTAAGTGCGCTTTTTATCACATTAAAACTGGCAGGCATCACCACCCTCATTTTATTAATTATTGGCACACCCTTTGCGTGGTGGCTGGCACGAAGCCGTTGGCGCTTTAAGTTTATTATTGAAGCCTTAGTCGCAATGCCCTTAGTTTTGCCACCCACCGTGCTGGGCTTTTATCTACTCATTATGCTTGGCCCGCAGGGCCCACTTGGTGCTTTAATGCAGTCACTTGGCGGCAAACCGTTAGCCTTTACATTCACCGGCTTGGTCATTGGCTCCGTTATTTATTCTATGCCCTTTGTCGTACAGCCATTACAAGCCGCCTTCACAACAATCGGCAACCGCCCCTTAGAAGTCGCGGCAACACTTCGTGCTTCTCCTTTGGATCGCTTCTTTACAGTAGCACTACCACTCGCGCGAACAGGCTTTCTCACCGCTGCTGTTTTAGGCTTTGCTCACACCATCGGTGAGTTTGGTGTAGTGCTAATGATTGGCGGCAATATTCCCGGCGAAACACAGGTCATATCAATCGCCATTTATGATCATGTCGAAGGCTTAGAATACAGCCACGCTCATTGGCTATCAGGTGGTTTGCTAGTGCTTTCCTTTTTATTGTTAATGGCTGTTTATGCCTTTAACCGTCGTTTTAAGGTGGCTTAACATGATAGCCACTAACAAAAAGATAAATGCACGCTTCAAAACACAAAAAAAGAACTTCGCCTTAGATATCGACTTAACCGTTCCCGCATACGGAATCAGCTCGATTACAGGCCCCTCTGGCTGCGGCAAAACAACATTGCTTCGTGCTATTGCAGGACTAGACTTTTACCCCGATGCCTTCTTAAAAGTTGGCGATGAACTATGGCAAGACAAAGACTTTTTCTTACCCACACACAAGCGCGCCCTCGGTTACGTCTTTCAAGAAGCCAGTTTATTCCCCCATTTAAGCGTACTCAAAAACCTTGAATATGGCATTAAGCGACTGCCAAAAAGCGAGCAAAAAGTATCGCTCGACAAACCTATCGAACTGCTCGGCATCAGCCATTTATTAAAACGCCCCAGCAGCAAACTATCAGGAGGCGAACGACAACGCGTCGCCATTGCAAGAGCACTCGCCGTTAGTCCCCAAATTTTGCTAATGGATGAGCCCCTTGCCGCGCTAGACCTTGATAGCAAACAAGAAATTATCCCCTATCTTGAATCACTGCATGAAGAACTAGAAATCCCAATATTCTACGTCAGTCATTCCTCAGATGAAGTTTCAAGGCTGGCCGATTATTTAGTTGTACTTAAAGAGGGCAGCGTGAAAGCCTCAGGTAATATAACGGAAGTCTTAACCCGTCTCGATTTGCCCCTCGCACATGCCGAAGATGCAAGCACGCTCATACACGCAACGGTTACAGGTCATGACGATGAATACAAACTAACAACACTAGAATTCCCTGCGGGACAATTTACCGTCCCCCAAAAAGACCTGACAATTGGCGAAGCAGTACGATTAAGAATCAATGCAAAAGACGTCAGCATTACACTAGAGCATCAAGCAAACACGAGTATATTAAATATTTTCCCCGCAACCATTGACGAGATTCGCCCCGCAAGTAAAGCACAAGTAACAGTACGCTTATTAAGCAACGGAGTCCCCATCCTTTCACGCATCACCCGCCGCTCAGCTGACCTGCTTAAACTCCAAAAAGGAAAAGGTGTTTATATACAAACAAAGAGCGTCTCATTGCTATCGCTGCTAAGTCATTCTGATTAATATCAAAAACGTGCAAAAATAGGGGGTGTTGTTTTTGTAAGCGCTCTAGGCGCAAAAAAGTAGTAAAACTATACGAAGTAGTGGCTGAAGCAAGGGGAGAAATATGAGAGCAAATAATAGTATAAAAGCACACATCCCCCTTTTTCGACGTTTTTGATATTTAGAAGAATTTTATCTCCTTTGCTCATCTCTTAATCAGTTTCTCCTCTGCGAACGAATCAACAACAATCCAAGCAAGAACAACAGTGCAAAGACTGCCGCTGGAATGCCATAGGTTCTATTCATATTTTCAGTGGGAGGGAGCAGTAACCAGTACCAGCTTGTGAGCGTATGCTTGGAGCCAGACTCGCCATTGCTGCCGTCCCAGTTTGCGAATGAAATGGGTACATAACGGCCTAATTCAAAGTTAACATCGCCTGTTCTTCCGCCTTTGAGTGGGCGTTTCATAATAACGCGCCAGCGACCATTCTCCCATTTACCCGTTACTTTTAAGTCTTCTGGGCCGCGTGGCCTGAGCTTATTGTTAGGGCCTGTTGCATCCATTAAAGATACCATTGGCTCTATTTTTGGCTCTGCGTTTCCTGCATTCCAATACCAAATGGTTGTTGGGTGTGCTTCATCGCCGTGTCTAAATAATGGCTTTGTAACCACAGGCATTGTTTCAAACGAACCTTCCTTTGGCACTTGAATGGCGAAGGCATCGGGCGTCATTTCATATTGCTCATCTTTTAAGTCTTCCGAATATTTAAGTCCCGGGCGACTATCGGTACGATCATTCAGCTCTAATAGGAAGGCTATTTCCTTATTGTTGTATAAGGTTCTTACCGTAATGGCTTCTGAAAGAGGCGTAAACAAACGGTCTTCCTTAATGATATTGGGTGCAAGTCTTAGCGTGACTGGTTTAGCCTTTTCCCACGCTGGGTCATCGACACTATTGGGCAAACCACTTTCTGCCAGTATGCCGTTGATGACTGATGTTTCACCCGGTGGTGGCGCGGCATTTTCACGGAAAGAGTAAACGTAATTTGCGATGTGCCAGCGATCTTCAAGGCTTACTGGGTCTTTATTACCTTCATCAACCGCTCGATGCGCGGGCATTGGCGTTCCGATAATACCTATTGAAAGTCGCGAGTAGATATTTTTAATGGTTTCATCACGCGCTTGCTCTGGGGTCATGCTTCCTTTCGCAACAACATTAGTCGCACGCCATGTCCACGGTGCTGTTTGATCACGTGGCCAAATACGATAGCCCCAATCATCCTCTAGCTTTTTACCTGAGATAATATTGCCACGGCCTTCATCACCATGACATTCAGCACAGGCCTTTTTGAATGCAACTTTGCCTTTTTCGATTGATTCTGGCGTGTAGGCGATCTGACCTTCGATAGGCTCTTGCTCTGTGATTTTTACAAAGTCTGTGCCTAAATAGCGCCCGTCATCATCAAACTTTTCATCATCTGCTTCTTCTGGCGACCACGTTGCACTGGTATCAAAACCTTTAAGAACAGGAATAAGGCTAGCAATCTGCTCTTCACTCATTAGGCTTTTCCAGCCGGGCATACCCGTGCCTTTTAAACCATCACGAATGGTTTGCTGCATATCTTCATCGCGCGGTGGCAATGTGCCGGGAGAGGTTTTGTATTTGAACAAGCCGAGTGAAAAATCTCGTGGGCGCGGGTAAAGTGTATCTGCTGCAATGCCATCTCCCATGCCCTGCTCACCATGACAGACTTCACAGCGAAATTTATACAAGTCTTTGCCCATCATTGTGGCGCGGTCTTTTACGATTCTATCCTTCATGCCTGTGACGAGCTTGGACTGCTCTGCATCCCACATGCGTGGTACTTGGCCGACATAATCATAGAGATAGGTGATTACATTCCAAACATCATCTTCGGAGAGCATTTCATGCCAAACGGGCATAGCTGATTTCCATGGAGTACCTTCTTTAGGTAGCCCAGGGCCGCCCGTTGTAATACGCCAGAATAGGAAGGACTCTTGTAGTTGTGCAATCGTACCAACATCTTGGAAGTTGATGGGGGCGAGGGTTAAAGGCATCACCATACATGCCGTCACCGTCCATTAAGTCGCCATGACAAAAGAAACAGTTGCTGTAATACACTTCTTGACCTGCTTTGGTTGCCTCATTATAGGTTTCCATTGCCTTTTCGGGATCTGTGCCTAACTCTTCAACCACTTTTACTCGAATGGGGTTTTCAAGCTTTGTTAGGTTGTAGCTTTTATTAAAAACT
>JALXAQ010000194.1 GCA_026991885.1 Thiotrichaceae bacterium | reverse complement strand
AAAAAAAAAAAAAAACTACCACCACAAAAAATTAACTATTAACTTCGCATGCACGATGCATCTGATAACTTTTTTTTAAATGGTGGTGTTTTTTTTTTAAAAGCCCTGTTTATCAAGCCATTCTTTGTATTCTGGAAATGTGCGCTCCATTTGTACGCTGAGCCAATAACGTTCCCTTTCATCGGCTTTATTCCACCAAAGCTTTAACCATTCCCTTATTTTTTCAATCTCATTCCTTTTTTTGTATTCTGCTTTTTCTTCTTGAAGGTCGTTTTGATACACGTTTTGATACATGGAGCCCTTACCAGTTAAAAGCCAATCTATACTAATATTCAAATAAGTTTCAAATTTAATCAAAGCATCTGCATTGGGTTTTCTATCAATCTTATCAGACAAATACTGTTGGAGCGTTGTGTAAGGCATACCCGATTCTGAAGCAAATTCTTTTAAAGTCTTATTTTTTAATAAAATAGCCTGCCTTAATCGTTGTTCAATACTCATATACGTCCTCCTAAAAAAAAAACTTGAAAATAAACTCAAATAAGTGTACACTACGCCCCGCCATAAGAAACTGGTGACTTTTGATCCAGTACAACAAGGATTGAAACATAACTTACAATAAAAATTCCAATCTTGTTTTTTTATAACTGATAACTGATAACTTAATAGGAGAACACCATCATGTGCATTATCAGAAATAAATCAAAAAAAACCAATTTTACCCAAATTGACAATAACAATTTGCGGACCCCCAACTTGAGTTTTCAAGCCAAAGGACTCCTGGGCTATTTACTCAGCTTTCCCGATAACTGGACATTTTATCTGGCTAAGATAGTCAAAGAAGGTCCTGATGGCCAATTCGCAGTCAACTCCAGCCTCAAAGAATTGGAAAGGGCGGGTTATGTAAAGCGGAAACGCACCCAGGACGAAAAAGGCAGGATCAAATGGGAAAAAGTGGTATATGAAACCCCCAGCCTGAATCCCGACTGGCAAAGCAAGCTGACTAATCCTGAATGGCAACCCAAAGTAAAAGTTTGTACGCCAAAACCCGTTGAAGCAGAGATAAAGAAAGAGCAACCCCCAGAGAGTCCAAAAGTGGAAATTCATACGAACGAATCGAAGGTCGTTCTGAAATTCACCAAAGACTTTTCTGAGGCTGAAAAAGACGCGATGACTTCTATGCTGCAAGGCATAAACAAAGCACAGCAGATCGTAGATGTACTGGAAAAGATGATGTCTCGAACGACGATTAATAATCCGGTGGGCTATTTAAGGGGGATCATCAAAAAATATGAGGCTAAACAATTTACGCCTGTGTCGTCAAATACACCAAAGCCAGTATCAAATACACAAATATCTGATGAGAGCGCAGAACGCTTAGCACTGGAAAAACGTTTCAATGAGGAAAAGGAAAAAGCCATTGATGCGCTTTTTAATGATGAACGATTTAAAGCTAACAATCTGGCTAGTGAACAGGCAGCATTTCTCAAGCAACACATAGAAGGTTCATCAGTACTTGTCAATCTCTATCGTAAGAATGGTTTTGGTACGCCAGCAATCCAAAAGCCATTCCGCCATTATATAACAAATATTTATCTGCCGGAATTTAGAGACTTGGAAACCTGGTCCGCTGGTATAGAAAAGAAAAGACCAAATGTGGAAAAACAAATTAAAATTATTCATAAAGAACAAATTGTTCATAAAGATGAACAGGCAAAAATTGATGATTGTCCCTTTTGCAATGCGTCTGGATACTTGTCTTTTGAATTGCCAAACGGATACACGCAATCTCCCGCAGGTGGATGTCCCCATAATGAAAAGTGGATTCTTAGATACGCAAAGTTAAAAGATGCCCTAATTGTGACCGCGCTACCCGGCTATAAAGGTCATAAAGAGGGGCCAGTGCTCAAGGAAAACAATCCTAAATCGGCGGTGGAACTACAACAAGAATTTGTCCAAGCCCTACAAAAATTCGGGCAAAACAATTGTTTTGGAGGAGATACCTTATATGATTGATGGACAAGAATGGAAAGATCATCGGTTTGAGTATTTTTAGGAGCGGTATTTTGAGCCGCCGTTGATATCGATGCTCAAGGGACGAAATAATCGTCCATCTCCCTTGAAAAACAGCGAAAATCCTTCATAATATTCTAATCGGAATACTTGGATGGTGTTGTCATCAGGCTAGTGGTTTTAACATAGTGAACTTTCCATAAATGAATTCTATTATTTTACTCGTTATGCTCGGATTTATTGGCTGGTTTTGGTTTGATACGCTACACAGTCAGGAAAGGGCTAAAGTTATTTGCAAACAAGTGTGTAGAGATTTACACTTACAATTATTAGATGACACAATTGTTTTGGTGCAACTGCGTTTAAGGCGCAATAGTCGTGGTCGCTTGACAGTGCAAAGGACTTATCAATTTGAATTTTTTGATGGTGAGCGTCAGCGAGGGATTGTGATCATGCGCGGCATCGCCTTGGAAATGTTGGAGATGCCAGGCTACATGGATAGGATTATTTCACCCGTCTAAGCACCGGTTTTTGACCGCGAGGGGGTCGGGGGGGAGGAGGTGCTGCTTCTTCAACCTCTTCAGCTTGAAAAAACATGCCCTTATTATTTTCTTTAGCATAAATAGCCAATACAGCAAGAGTTGGGAAATAGACGGAAGTTTGTTGACCAGAAAACCGGGCACGGAAACTGACCCAATCATCATCTAATGTCAAACCCTGCACCGCAGTTGGTGAAATATTCAGGACAATTTTGCCATCTTCGACATATTGACGAGGCACTTCTGTTTCATCGTCGTAATCGGCATTGACTAATAGATAGGGTGTCAATCCGTTATCAACTATCCAATCAAACAGGGCTCGCAATAAGTAAGGCTGCATTGGAGTCATATCAGTTATCAGTAAACAGTTATCAATAATAAAGGTATGGTGGATATCGCTCCAGCGTATCCACCCTACCTATACTGATTAAAAATTAATGTACATCTCGCCAATATTCTTTCTTCAGAGCATAAGCGAATCCCAAGAAGATAAGGAGAAAAAGTATTACTTTCCAACCTAAAGATTCTCGCTGCAACTTAGCAGGTTCACCCATATACTCAAGAAAGTTCGCTAAATTACGCATATCCTTTTTATACTGCTCAGCTTTTTCCTTGTCTGCCTCGTCTACCAAGACCAATTCAGCCTTTTCATGTCCATGCTCATCCGTGGTATGAACCAACTTTTGCCAACCTTGCCGATCCCACATAACATGTGGCATTCCCACGTCCTTAAACACAAGATTGTTGACACCCCAAGGGCGCGACGAATCTAAGTAAAAACTCAGCAGATAGGTATATAACCAATCCGTGCCACGAGCGCGGGCAATCACACTCAAGTCTGGTGGCGTGACACCAAACCATCTTTCCGCATCGTCTTTGTCCATAGCAATGTTCATGGTTTCACCCACTTTTTCGCTAGTAAACATCAGATTTTCTTTTAGTTCTTCATCGCTCAAACCCAAATCTTGCCCCACCCGTTGAAAGCGGACATAGTTGGCTGAGTGACAACCCGTGCAATAATTAACAAAGAGTTTGGCACCCGCCTGTAATGAGGCTTGATCGTTGATGTCATTACCAGCCTGTTGCAATTCAACGCCATCACTGGACGCCAAGCTTATCCCGGGTATTAATAAAGTCAAAGCTAAAATCAATCGTCTCATCAGTCAGTCACCCTTTCTGGTTCAGGTTTAGTCTCATCCCACTTGGAATACCAAGGCATTAATATGAAAAATGCAAAATATATCACAGAAAATATCTGTGCAAAGAGCGTTTTCATCGGCGTGGGCGGTTGCATACCTAAGTAGCCCAGTCCAAAAAAGCTAATCAGAAACAAGGCTAAAGCCGATTTGAATATCCAACCTTTATAGCGAATCGACTTAACTGGACTCCGATCCAGCCAAGGAAGGAAAAACAATACCACAATAGCACCACCCATCCCCATCACGCCTAATAATTTATCCGGCACAGCACGCAAAATGGCATAAAATGGAGTGAAATACCATAAGGGTTCAATGTGTTCCGGAGTTTTCATCGGATTAGCGGGAAAAAAGTTATTTTTTTCAAGGAAATACCCGCCCATTTCTGGCCCGTAGAATATCACCAGTGAAAAGATAATCAGAAATACGGTAATTCCGACAATATCTTTAACCGTGTAATAAGGATGAAATGGAATACCATCTTTTGGTATGCCCGTTTTTGGATCTTTGTTTTTCTTGATTTCAATGCCGTCTGGATTGTTAGAGCCAACTTCGTGCAAAGCGATGATATGTACTACCGCTAAGACGAGCAAAATAATTGGTACTAAAACCACATGATAAACGAAGAAACGGTTTAGAGTGGCATCGCCAATCACGAAGTCGCCACGTACCCACACCGCCAAATTTTCACCCACATAAGGAATGGCACCAAACAGGGAAATAATCACTTGTGCTCCCCAATAAGACATTTGTCCCCAAGGCAATAAATACCCGAAAAAAGACTCCGCCATTAGGCATAAGTAAATAAAGACGCCGATGATCCAGAGGAGTTCACGCGGCTTTTTATAAGAGCCATACATCAAGGCTCTAAACATGTGCAAGTACACGACGATAAAAAAGAATGAAGCCCCTATCGCGTGCATATAGCGAATCAGCCAACCATATTCGACATCACGCATGATATGTTCGACAGACGCAAATGCCAATCCAGCATCAGGTTTATAATTGACAGCGAGAAAAATGCCCGTGAAAATTTGCATCACCAGCACCATCAAAGCCAATGAGCCAAAGTAATACCAGGCATTAAAATTTTTGGGGGCGTAATATTGCGCCAGATGCTCGTTCCACATCTTGGTTAAAGGATAACGCGCATCAATCCATTCCAAACTGTCGCTCAGTATCTTACTCATTAAGCAGCTCCTTTATCTTGATCAACACCCACCAAAATACGGGTATCGCTGAGGTAAGTATAGGGAGGCACGACCAGATTAGTCGGTGCAGGGACCCCTTGAAATACCCGCCCCGCTAAATCAAAAGTTGAGCCATGACAGGGACAGAAAAATCCACCTTTCCAATCGCTGCCCAAATCATGTGCATCATTTTCTTTGACATAACTTGGCGAACAGCCCAAGTGTGTACAAATGCCTATCAGCACTAAATATTCTGGCTTAATAGAGCGGTTTGGATTTTGGGCATAAGCGGGTTGCTGGTCAGTGACGCTTGAATCCGGATCACGCAATTTGCCAATCAAAGTGTCCAACTTCAAATCAGCCAACATTTTTTTAGTGCGCTTGACGATCCAAATAGGTTTACCACGCCATTCAACGGTCATTCTTTGACCATCTTCCAGTTGACTAATATCGACTTCAACCGGCGCACCGGCTGCCTGCGTTCTAGCACTAGGTTTCAAGGAGGCGAGAAAGGGCCACACGGCAAAGCCGACCCCTACCGCTCCAACAACCGATGTCGATGCCACCAAAAACCGGCGTTTACTTTTATCATCTACACCCATCTTTTCATTTCCTACGTTGGTTGCTAACAAAATTTAGGTATCCGAACATGAGCATTATAACAATAATTAAATCCTAATATAAAGATATCGTACCGATCCCAGTATATTTGCCAAAATATCACTGCTTTAAGTTATTCATAACTCGCATCTCAGTCACCTATTTGATAATATATTTTCCTTATGTCTAAATTTCATAATAATTTTATTAGCTATAAATATTTTCTATACACCAATGCCTAAAAAGAAAAAAATATCTCAGAATACGTCCATTGAAACATTACAAGTCAATGCCGCAAAATTGCTAGCGATGGGTCGTT
Source organism: Thiotrichaceae bacterium (assembly GCA_026991885.1). Lineage (GTDB taxonomy): Bacteria > Pseudomonadota > Gammaproteobacteria > Beggiatoales > Beggiatoaceae > Thiomargarita. The sequence goes on along the minus strand of JALXAQ010000194.1, from coordinate 7,825 downwards.
ATAAAGAAGCCATTGAGAGTTATAAACGATTATTAAAAAAAGAACAGCGTGATGAATGGCAAACCGCACTCGCTAAAGCTTATCTGCGACGTGCTCAAAGCTTAGCCAACAAAGGAATGTACAAAGAAGCCGCCGTCTTGTGGGAAAATAGGGCAAATTTATGCACCGATAAACAATCGCTCGATCAATATATCTATTGGCTCATTCGTGCCGGTCGTTATATTCGAGCCGTTCGCTTTTTTACTGAATCTACTGAACATTTGACAGATAATGCGATACAACAATTGCAAGCCCAATTTGGTGCCTTACTGCTTGCGGGATGCAGCGATGTCATAGAGACATTTCCCCAAGACACGCCCCTATTTAAACAATATGCCGTTATTAGAGGTGTACTACAGGCATATTTTCAAGGCGATGACAAAAGCGTTGAGCTATCTCTGAAAAAAATACCCTTTCGCTCCCCTTATCGAGATTTTCGCCCTATTCTCAAGGCATTGCTTTTGATTGAAGTGGACCCAAACGCTGCCAATCAATTGTTAGAAAAAGTGCCCGCAGATTCAGTCTATGCACAATTTGCCGCCTTAGTACGCATAGTTGGACAAGATGGCGAAACTCTCTTAACGACTTTGTCTAAACTCAGTGCTCAAGAACAATTATTTATAGCAGGATTAAAAGGATGGGACAAGGAGCAACTTAATGTCATTTCCAGGTTGCAGACGGCTGCTAAACGAGATGGGAGCCCTAAAGCACTCTTAGAAGTTGTAGCCGCCACTCGAAAAAATTTGGGTGACAATCGTCAATTTTGTCTCGCCCTATTGCCGAGCTATCCCGCTGGTGTAAAATTTTATGAAAATAAATTTGGCTCACTGTCTGCCTTTGAAAAAAATCGCATCACTGCTCTTAAGTATGAACGACAAGAACAAAGCGAGATGGCTGACAGGTATTGGCGTTTATGTGTTGAAAATCTCAAACAAAGCAGTGGCAACAGCCGAAAAGCTGCCTTAATTCTACGTCATTTGGTGGAACTGGCTGAAAGTAAGGGAGAAATATTTGATGACTACCAAGTGCCCGAAGATTTAGCAGAAAGCCTACGCCTGGATCCCGATGATAAAGCCAGTTATCTTAAACTTATTCAATGGTATAACCACGAAAACGACATAAAGAACTATCATAAATGGGTTGATACTGCCATTAAACAATTTCCTCAAGATAGTGAGGTTTTATTGACTGCAATAGAATCCGCTACTCGTAAAAAAGCCTTTAAAAAGGCGGCGAATTTTGCCAAAGCCCTGTTAAAAGTCGATCCGATCAATATCAAAGCGCGGCAGATCGCACTATTTTCCCATATATCCCATGCCCGTAAATTAATCAAATCAGGCAAATATGAATTGGCGCGTAAAGAGTTAGAGCAAGGGGCACATTTTGAAAAAAACCAGCATAGCGGCATTGTTCAAATCAATCAAGGCTTATTAGAATTACAGGCTGAAGGATTTATTCAGCCAGTGACAAGAAAACGCTCAACAAGGCGAAAATCAAAAGCCAGCGAATTTGATTTGTTTGAATTACAACAGGCGAAAAAATATAAACTCAAAAATCCAAAAGCCATTGAATTACTTCAAGAAGGCTTCAACAGTGGCACTCTTTGTGGATTTTTTCAGCTCATTGTTGAGACAAAAAGTCAGCAACTTGAGCTGGCTAATATTCTGCCATTATTGCCCAAACTTGATAAACGCTATTTGCCCACTCAGCATGAAGTGTTAGAATTACTCAGATTGATCAATGCCTATTCAGGCGTGACTTTTTTAACAGAGGCTGTGGCGCCACTGACAACATTGTTGCAAAAAGCAGCAAAACTTGACTTTTCTCAAGAGGAAATACTCAGCATCTGTGAATGTTTTAAAAAGCTAGAACATTATGCTTTAGTGAGACAATTTGCGGAAAATGCCCTAAAACGTTGGCCAGAACAGCCTGTTTTTGTATATTATCAAATATACAGTCAATCTCACTCAAAAAAAAGGTTTTGGCACATATCAAATTCAGATATGGCTCGTCTGACTCATGCGGCAGATAAGGCGACAGAACAAGGTGATCAACGTACTGCCATGATGATTGTAAAATTTTTAAATGGGATAAGGCGATCATCCTTTTTCAACCCCTTTGTTATGGATAATTTTGAGGATGATTTTGAGTCAGATATAGAAGCTTTAAAAAACATGGATTTCGATGACCTCACGCCAGCATAAATGATCAAGCTTATCAATCGCTTGAAAAAACGTGGCCTCGATATACCTGATTTATAACCCAAAAATCGGAACAGATGATTGATGAAAACGCCTTTTAATATTCTGGGTGTCCCCAAGGATGCCACGGATAATGTGATCAAAAAAGCCTATTTACAAAAAGTGCGGCAATATCCGCCGGAGCGAGCACCTGAACAATTCCAAAAAATTCGTACCGCTTTTGAGGCAATCAAAACACAAGAGCAACGTTTGAAATACCAATTATTTCACCATGAACCACCTAGCTTGGATGCTTTATTGGAACAGGCTTTAGAAAAAACGATGGGCAAACCACAACGCCCAACGGAGCAAACCTTCACACGGGTATTATTAGCGAGTTTGAATCGGCAGGCATTAAAACACTATGGATGAATCCATCAAAGAAAAACTAATAGAGCAATTTCGTACTTATTTAGACAGCTACCAAGTGGATGAGGATAGCACCCAAAAAACAGATTTGTTTTCCCTGTTCACCGAATTAGCAGCCTTACGTAATGAAGTAAAATTAGAATCACGCCAAGTCAAAATGGCCTTGGACTTGTTCAAGAAGAGTCTTAAAACGGCGCAAACGGGTTATGATAAATTCCATCAGGCATTGAAGCGTTCTAGCGACGAACAAGACAAGGATAAGCGTGAAACCCTGCAACCTCTACTCTTGGGTTTTTTGGATATCTATGATCGTTTAGACGCTGGCATGAAAATCCTTAATAATTATACTGATACGTCCTCATTCTTAAGAAGATACTTTTCTAAACGGGAACGTCGCCTCATTCAGGGATTGCAGGAAGGTCAAGCGATGACCTTACGGCGCACTCTTCAATTATTAGGGCGTTATCAGGTACATCCTTTGGAGGTACTCAACAAGCCACTTGATCCACACACTATGTGGGCGGTTGATGTTGATTTCCAAGCAAAGCTAGAAAACGGGATAGTCACAGAAGAATTACGCAAAGGTTTTATGTGGGATAAAGAGGTACTCCGCATTGCTGAGGTTAAGGTGAATAAAAAATAAGTCCAAGATAAATCTTGGACTCCTTTAAACCAACAACTGGAAAAATAATGAGTGAAATCATTGTAGGCATAGATTTAGGCACCACCAATTCAGAAATCGCTATTGTAGAAGATGGCAAAGTAACGCTTATTGAAGATGCCGGGCGTAAAATTATACCCTCTTTTGTCGGTATTAGTGAAAATAATGAAGTTTTAGTCGGTGAAGCCGCTAAAAACCAATATGTGTTATACCCTGAACGCACGGTCAAATCCATCAAACGCCTGATGGGAGAAGAAACTAAGGTGGAAATGGCTGAACAAGCTTATACACCACAAGAAATTTCTGCCATTATTCTAAAGCGTCTCAAGGCTATTGCCGAAACTTACTTAAATCAGCCCGTTGAAAAAGCGGTTATCACTGTCCCTGCCTACTTTTCCGACGCGCAACGTCAAGCCACCCGCGAGGCTGGCGAAATTGCTGGATTAGAAGTCGTCAGAATGATCAATGAGCCGACGGCTGCCGCTCTCTCTTATGAGGCGGATCAAAAAGCGCACAAACGTATTTTAGTTTACGATTTGGGTGGTGGTACTTTTGATGTGTCAGTCGTCAGCATTGAAGACGATGTGGTAGAAGTGCTCGCCAGTCATGGCAATAACCAATTAGGTGGTGACGATTTTGACCAAAAAATCATCGACCATATTGTCAAATACATCAAAAAAAACTCAAAGGTGGATATCCAAGCCTCACGTAAAGCGATGGCGCGTATCAATCGCGCTGCTGAGGAGGCAAAACGGGCATTGTCTGATCAACCCTTTGTGACAATTGAAGAAGAATACCTAGACGAGCATGAAGGTGTGCCGATTCATCTCTCTCTGGAATTGGCTCGATTGGACTACGAGGAATTGATTGTCGATTATATTGACGAAACCTTGGAAGCCGTACACATTGCCCTTAACGGTGCCAATCTCACCGCGTCTGATATTGATGAAATTTTACTGGTTGGCGGAAGTACTCGCACCCCGATTGTGAGTGATCGTTTGGCAGAAAAATTTAATTTACAACCTCATCTTGATGTGGATCCCGACTTATGCGTTGCGAGCGGTGCCGCGATTCAGGCTGCCATGATTGCTGGAACGGATGTCTCCGCTTCGGCGGTTTTAGTCGATATTACGCCCTATACCTACGGTACCAGTGCCATTGGTGAACTTAACGGAGAATGGTATCCTCACAAATATGTCCCGATCATTCATAAAAACAGTGCGCTTCCTTTGACGAAAAGCGAAGTTTTCTACACAATGAGGGACAATCAGGAGGCGGTGGAAGTCAAAATTTTTCAAGGTGAAAAACATGATGCCTTAGATAATATCCAAATTGGCGAATTTTTGGTGGAGGGGCTCAGTAGAGTCCCACAAGGCAATCCAATTTTACTTTCATTAGATTTGGATTTAAACGGGATTCTACATGTTTCAGCCAAAGAAAAAAACACGGGGTTAGAAAAATCTATCGTTATCGACAACGCCATTTCTCGGTTTGAAGAAGCGGAAATGGAGGCGGCTAAAGAGCGCATTCAGGAAATTTTCGGTGAAGAGGAGACTGTGGTTGTCGATAAGGAGGCGGACAGTCAGCATCCTGTCGTGGTGCAAGCGCGTGCTTTGGTAGAAAAGGCAGAGGGCCTGTTAGAAAATGCTTCAGCCGAAGATCGGGAAGATATGGTCAATGTGATTGAGACCATCAATGATATTATTGTTAACGAAGATTTTGCAGCACTCAAAGAGCCGATGGATCAATTGTCTGATATTCTTTACTATTTGGAGACATGATGGAACGTTGTCCCGTATGCAAGGCGCGTCTTAAAGCAGACACAGCTATCTGTCCCCGTTGCAGCAGTGAACTGTCAATGCTACTGAGCATTGAAAATCAAGCCAAAAACTTTTTTTATCAGGCGCTTGCTCGTTTTGAATCTGACGATTTGAGTGGTGCCAGGCGGGCAGTGGAGCAATCTCTTGAATTAAAAAGAGAGCCCCTGACATTGGCGTTGCAGGGCTTTATTGCTAACTGCAAATCCGTTAATCATTAACCCCTTAAGGGCAACCATAAAGGATTGCCCCTACCTTCAGCCGTTTTTACGCAGGTTCTTCGTTTCGTTTCCGCGCCGCGAAAACTTTTGCCTCGGAAGGCAATCCCTTGTGGTTGCCCGCCACGAAATGGCATTGACCGCTCAGATAGGTGGGTTGGGCGTCCCGCCACTTCGTATCGCTCCGCTCTACCCACCCTACATACTACAATATCCCGATGAAACTGCTAGCCATTGATACTACCACAGATGCTTGCTCTTGTGCTTTATACCTAGATGGAGAGATACAAGATCGCTCTGTCATTGCCCCTCGTCAACACACGGCACTTATTTTACCGATGGCAGATGAGTTGTTGCATGAAGCCGGTTTGAAACCCTCCCAATTAGAGGGGGTCGCCTTTGGGCGTGGTCCGGGCAGCTTTACTGGTTTACGCATCGCCAGCGGCGTAGCCCAAGGCATCGCTTTTGCCGCCGATATACCTGTTGCACCCATCTCCTCCTTAGCCGCCTTAGCCCAAGCGGCTTACATTGAAAACGGTGCTGAAAAAGTCTTAGCCGCAATTGATGCTCGCATGAGTGAAATTTATTGGGGATGTTATATTTTTGATAAACAAGGCATCATGCGACTTGAAGGAATCGAGAATGTCAGTGCCCCAGATAAAATGAATTTACCCAGTAGAGAACAATGGTATGGCGTAGGCAGTGCTTGGACCCTTTATGCCCAAAAATTGGGTGTGCAACACTATCAAGGTGACAGATACCCACAAGCCCGTGCCATGATTCCACTCGCCTTAGCCGCTTTTCATGATGGACAGGTTGTCAGTGCAGAAAATGCTTTACCTGTCTATTTGCGTAATCAAGTAGTCGCACGTCCAAGATAAATCTTGGACTCCTTATAATAAAATATCATGCTTCCCACAATCACCATCGTAGGCCGTCCCAACGTCGGCAAATCCACCCTATTTAATACTTTAACCAAAACCCGTGACGCTTTAGTTGCTGACCAACCCGGCTTAACCCGTGACCGAAAAATAGGTCGAGGGCGCATCGGTGGGCGCGATTATTGGCTCATTGATACCGGCGGGCTCAGTGAAGAAGGCGAACCTATACTTGAACACATTACTCAACAAGCCTTGTTAGCTGTACAAGAAGCCGATTGTGTACTTTTTCTAGTTGATGGACGCGCCGATTTAACTGCTGCTGATGAAAGCATCGCTCAAAATTTGCGCCAATTCAATACGCCAATTCATCTTGTTATCAATAAAACGGAAGGCTTGCAAAAAGAAATAGTCAGTGCTGAATTTCATCGGCTCGGATTCGGAGAAATTCACGCGATTTCTGCCGCCCACCGACGGGGTATTGATACTTTGATGGAAAAAGTCTTATCAGCTTTCCCTCAAATGCCGCCGGAGATTTCTCCCGACGGTATAAAAGTCGCCATCATAGGTCGCCCCAATGTCGGTAAATCCACCCTCGTTAATCGCATGTTAGGCTACGAGCGTGTCATCACTTATGATGAACCGGGTACCACCCGCGATAGCATTTTCATCCCTTTTGAGCGCGAAGGGCAATTATATACATTGATAGACACCGCCGGCGTGAGACGACGCTCTAAAGTTTTTGAAACGATAGAAAAATTCAGCGTCATTAAAGCTTTACAAGCGATTGAAGCCGCCAATGTTGTGATTATGCTATTGGATGCCCGCGAAGGTATGACTGATCAAGATGCTAATTTACTCGGTAATATCGTTGACGCTGGGCGAGCATTAGTCATAGCCGTCAACAAATGGGATGGCTTAGAACGCTCTCAGCGGGAACAAGTGCGCTATAATTTGAGCCGAAAATTACATTTTATTGATTTTGCCAAAATTCACTATATTTCAGCATTGCATGGTAGCGGTGTCGGCAACTTATTTGGCTCAATCAAAGCGGCTTGGCATGCTGCCCATCGACAAATCAAGACGCCCCGCTTAAACCAAATTTTGCAAGATGCTGTCATGGCACACCCACCGCCGCTGATACGTGGCAGACGGGTTAAATTGCGCTATGTACATCAAGGCGGACATAATCCACCGCTCTTTGTCATTCATGGTAATCAAGTGAATTCGCTGCCGGGTGGATATAAACGCTATTTAATCAATATCTTCCGAGAAGCCTTTGATCTGGAAGGGACGCCGATAGGTTTGGAATTTAAACAGAGTGAAAATCCTTATGAAGGCCGTAAAAATACTTTGACACCGCGCCAACGTAAAAAACGTCAACGTTTGATGCAGCATGTGAAGAAAAAGAAATAATTTGTCTGGTTCCCGAAGCTCCGCGCACTCAAGTACTTGCCGGAGCACTTGCTAGATGACTTACTTTATATATATATAAATATATTTTATAATCAATAAGTTATATTAACAATGTTGTAAAAAAACAACTTTTAAGATTTGAAAGTTCATAAATAACCTATTGATTAATAAAGACTATATATATTAT
>JALXAQ010000193.1 GCA_026991885.1 Thiotrichaceae bacterium | reverse complement strand
CGTGATTCAAGGGTTTTGATTTTAAATCCGCGCAATCTGTGTAATCGGTTTAATCCGTGATTCAAGGGTTTTGATTTTAAATCCGCGCAATCTGTGTAATCGGTTTAATCCGTGATTCGAGGGTTTTGACTTTAAATCCGCGCAATCTGTGTAATCGGTTTAATCCGCGATTCAAGGTTTTTTTAATCCGTTGACTCCCCCAAACGAAGTGCGGAGTAATCCGTTGTACTAAATGGAATAAATATGAAAAAATTACCCCTGGCTATTCAAACCTTTTCCGAAATAATTAAGGATGGATACCTGTATGTTGACAAAACCCAACAGATTGCCGAGTTAATACAGAGCAAATACGTCTTTTTATCCCGCCCACGCCGGTTTGGAAAATCTTTGCTAGTTTCCACCTTATCAGAAATATTTTCCGGCAATCAAGCCCTTTTTCAGGGACTCTATATCTATGATAAGATTGAATGGCAAGCACATCCGGTTATTTTGATTGATTTTAACAGCATATCCTATTCTGATGAGGAGGTATTTAGAGCCTCATTATTATCCTTATTAGATGAGGTTGCCGCTGAATATGAGATTGTATTCTCAAAAACGTTTGTTAAGGATAGATTTGCTGAGTTAATTAAAAAGATATATGAAAAAACTCAGCAAAAAGTGGTCGTTCTCATCGATGAATATGACAAACCCATTGTCGATCATATCGATGAGATCAAAAAGGCGACCAAAAACCGCAAAATACTTCAAGAGTTTTTTGGCGTATTGAAATCTTCAGACGCATTTTTGCGCTTTGTATTTTTAACCGGCGTCTCCAAATTTTCTCGTGTTTCGATTTTTTCCGAATTAAACAATTTACGAGATATTACCTTATCCAAACAATTTGCCACAATGCTAGGATACACCCAGGCGGAATTGGAAAATTACTTTGGACAACATATTCAGAGCCTTTGTTTTGAATTGGGGCTAAAAAAAGCGCATTTGCTGGCTCAAATTAAGCATTGGTATAATGGCTATTCATGGAATGCCAGAGACAGAGTGTATAATCCGTTTTCAATTCTCAACTTGTTTACCGAACAACAATTTGACAATTATTGGTTTGCCAGTGGCACGCCAACCTTTTTGATGAAATTAATCAAAAAAACAACACTTGATGTCACTGTCTTTGAAAACCAAAAAGTTTCAAAGATACTCTTTGATAGTTATAATCTTGAGAATTTGAATGTTTTCGCGCTGTTGTTTCAAACCGGCTATTTAACCATCACCGAAATTGATAAAAAAGCGAGAACGCTTCAATATGTTTTGAACTATCCCAATTTTGAAGTGAAAGAAGCTTTTATTACTTATCTGTTTGAAAGTTTTACCAACAATGGATTAGAAGAAATCCAACCGGCGGCGGAAAATTTGCGTACCTATTTAGAGGAGGAAAATCTTGACGGCTTTATGAATATCATCCGCGCCTTATTTGCCAAAATTCCGTATCCATTACACATTGAAAAAGAAGCTTATTATCACTCACTATTTTATATGATATTGGTGTTGATGGGCGTTGAAATAGATTTAGAGGTGTTGACGGATAAGGGGCGTATTGATGGCGTGTTAGCTTTTTCGGATAAAATTTATCTGATTGAGTTTAAATATGGCAAAGCGGGTAGTAAAATAGATAGCTTGGCTCAAAAAGCACTCAAGCAAATCAAGGATAAAAATTATGGTGAACGGTTTTTAAATGATAAACGCCCACGAATATATCTTGGTGTGGGCTTTGCGGGAAAAGAAATGGGGTATAAAATAAAAACCTTGAATCACGGATTAAACGGATGACGCTGATGACACGGATTAAAAACCTAAAAACAATCTTTTGACTTTGATTTTGACTTTGATTTTAAATCCGCGCAATCAGTGTAATCGGTTTAATCCGTGATGAACGTCGCCAGCTCCGTTACTTCGTTTCAAGGGTTTTTTGTTTAGGCATTCTCGATTTAAAAAAAAACCTTGAATCACGGATTAAACGGATTACGCGGATGACACGGATTAAAAACCTAAAAACACTCATTATCTAATCCTTTGACTTTAAATCCGCGCAATCAGTGTAATCGGTTTAATCCGTGATTCAAGGGTTTTATTTAGGAATAAATATGAAAAGATTACCCTTGGGAATTCAAACATTTTCTAAAATAATCAAAGATGACAGTGTGTATGTAGATAAAACTCGTCACATTGCTGAATTAATTCAATCAGGCGGCGGATACGTCTTTTTATCCCGCCCACGCCGGTTTGGAAAATCTTTGCTAGTTTCCACCTTATCAGAAATATTTTCCGGCAATCAAGCCCTATTTCAGGGGCTCTATATCTATGACAAGATTGAATGGCAATCACATCCCGTTATTGTGATTGATTTTAACAGCATATCCTATTCTGATGAGGCGGTATTTAGAGCCTCATTATTATCCTTATTAAATAAGATTGCTGGTAAGTATGAAATTGTGCTATCAAGCCCATTTATCCGGGATCAATTTGCCGAGTTAATTGAAAAGATATATGAAAAAACTCAGCAAAAAGTGGTCGTTCTCATTGATGAATATGACAAACCCATTGTCGATCATATCGATCATATTGAAAAGGCGACCAAAAACCGCGAAATACTTCAAGAGTTTTTCGGCGTATTGAAATCTTCAGACGCATTTTTGCGCTTTGTATTTTTAACCGGCGTCTCCAAATTTTCTCGTGTTTCGATTTTTTCCGAATTAAACAATTTACGAGATATTACCTTCTCCAAACAATTTGCCACAATGTTTGGATATACTCAAGATGAATTGGAAAGTTATTTTGGACAACATATTCAAAGTCTTTGTTTTGAATTGGGGCTAAAAAAGCCGTATTTGTTGGCTCAAATTAAGCATTGGTATAATGGCTATTCATGGAATGGCAAAGACAGAGTGTATAATCCGTTTTCAATACTCAACTTGTTTACCGAACAACAATTTGACAATTATTGGTTTGCCAGTGGCACGCCAACCTTTTTGATGAAATTAATCAAAAAGACAGCACTTGATGTCACTGTGCTTGAAAACAAAAAAGTATCAAAGATACTCTTTGATAGTTATAATCTTGAGAATTTAAATGTTTTCGCGCTTCTGTTTCAAACCGGCTACCTCACTATCACGAAGATTGGTAGCGAAGAAGATTTATCGCTTGAATATACCTTAAACTATCCAAATTTGGAGGTTAAAAACGCCTTTGTTACCTATTTGTTTGAAATATTTACAACAAATAGCTTAGATGAAATCCAGCCCGCTGCAAAAAAATTGCGACGGTATTTACAGGCTGAAAATCTTGATGGTTTTATGAATATCATCCGTGTCTTATTTGCCAAAATCCCGTATCCGCTACATATTGAAAAAGAAGCTTATTATCATTCGCTATTTTATATGATATTGGAATTGATGGGCGTTGAAATAGATTTAGAGGTGTTGACGGATAAGGGGCGTATTGATGGCGTGTTAGCTTTTTCTGATAAAATTTATCTGATTGAGTTTAAATATGGCAAAGCAGGCAGTCAAATTGATAGCTTGGCTCAAAAAGCACTCAAGCAAATCAAGGACAAAAATTATGGTGAACGGTTTTTAAATGATAAACGCCCACGAATATATCTTGGAGTGGGCTTTGCGGGAAAAGAGATGGGATATAAAATAAAAACCTTGAAACGAAGTAACGGAGCTGGCGACGTTCATCACGGATTAAACGGATGACGCAGATGACACGGATTAAAAACCTAAAAACAATCTTTTGACTTTGATTTTGACTTTGATTTTGACTTTAAATCCGCGCAATCAGTGTAATCGGTTTAATCCGCGATTCAAGGGTTTTGATTTTAAATCCGCGCAGTGTAATCGGTTTAATCCGTGATTCAAGGGTTTTGACTTTGATTTTTTTTAAATCCGCGTCATCAGTGTAATCGGTTTAATCCGTGATTCAAGGGTTTTAAATCGGTTGTACTAGAATTTAGTAAAATGTAGGGTGCATACCCATCTTGTCACCTATAATTGATTGACACTGACACAAAGGTGCGTAGGACGCACCCTACTCTTCGTAAATAAAAAAAGCCATGTTTTTCATAGTTGGAGTCCAAAGCTTTAGCTTTGGACTCCAAGTTAAATTAAAGTCTCACACACTGACCATGGCGGCTACAACAAACGATGTCAAGCGAGAAAATTGCCAAATTAGACTTGTTATTCTCCCCATTTTTTGTTATTAAAGTACCTTAATAATTTTCATATACATATAAAAAAAAGGGTAATTATAATGTCCAAAGTTTGTCAAGTGACAGGGAAACGTCCCATGAGTGGTAACAATGTGTCTCATGCGAATAATAAAACCAAGCGTCGCTTTTTGCCGAATTTACATATCCATCGTTTTTGGGTGCCTAGCGAAAAGCGTTGGGTTAAAATGCGTTTAAGCCACCAAGGGATGCGTACCATTGATAAAAAAGGGATTGATGTGGTGTTGGCAGATATGCGTCAACGGGGTATCAAAATCTAATATTAAGATTGTGCAAAATACACCTATTCGCATCCCACGTCCCGATCATACTTTGTCACGTCGTCATATCAGCCAAGCCGCGCTTGATGTGTTGTATCACTTAAATCGGGCGGGTTATCAGGCATTTTTAGTCGGTGGCGGGGTACGTGATGTGCTGATAGGACGTGTTCCGAAAGATTTTGATGTTGTTACTAATGCACGCCCGGAGCAGGTGAAAAGTTTGTTTCATCATTGTCGCTTGATTGGGCGGCGTTTTTTATTAGCGCATGTGCATTTGAGGGGTGAAATGGTTGAAGTCGCTACTTTTCGCGCTCATCACGGGCATGATGCGACGGAAAATGGGCGTATTGTACGTGATAATGTCTATGCAAGCAGTGTTGATGAAGATGCTGTGCGCCGCGATTTCACGATTAATGCCCTTTATTATGACATCAGAGATTTTTCTGTTCTCGATTATGCTAATGGCATGGCAGATTTACGGGCGGGTTTGATACGTTTGGTTGGCTCACCGCCGTTGCGTTATCAAGAGGACCCGGTGCGTATGTTACGGGCGGTTCGCTTTGCGGCGAAACTTGGTTTTAGGATTGAGCCTCAGACGGCAGCACCGATTTCTGAGTTGGGTGGTTTATTGAGCAATATTCCACCTGCGCGTTTGTTTGAAGAGGTGCTAAAACTGTTTTTGAGTGGACATGCAGTGCAATCGTTTGTGCAATTGCAGCACTATGATTTATTTAAGCAATTGTTTCCTTATACGGAGGCGTGTTTAGATGATCCTATCATGGCTACCTTAATTGATCTGGTTTTACGCAATACTGATCGGCGTAAATCTGAGAAAAAACCCGTCGCCCCAGGTTTTTTCTTGGCAGCGTTATTATGGCCTCCCTTGTCTCGCTTGTTGCCAGAAAATCCCGCTAAAGGTATTAATCAACAGGAATTGTTGTTAAATGCCGCTCAACAGATTTTGGCAAAGCAGCAAGTGCATGTTGCTATACCAAGACGTCTCATCGTGGTGATGCAAGATATTTGGCGCTTACAATTGCGCTTAACACGAAACCGTCGTGGTAAAAAGAAGAGTTTAAGTGTGCTAGAACATCCCCGTTTTCGAGCGGCTTATGATTTTTTGCTATTACGTGCTAATGCGGGTGATGAGCAAATCGCTGCTGATGTGGATTGGTGGACTCAGTTTTTAAAAACGAATGATCCGGAGCGTGAGACTTTATTTTCGCCCGTTGCGAGAAAAAAACGATCACGGCGGCCTAGAAAATCTAAAAAAGGGAAAGAGTGAAGACTACTGTTTATGTGGGATTAGGCAGTAACCTTGCTCATCCTATTTATCAGATTAAAAAGGCATTGCGGGCACTTGAGGTTTTGCCGCTTACCGATTTAAGAGCGCATTCGGGCTTGTATCGCAGCAAGCCTTTAGGTCCACAAAATCAGCCGGATTATATTAATGCGGTTGCGGCGTTAAGCTCTGAGTTGGCACCGTTGATTTTGCTTGACAAGTTGCAAGCGATTGAAAATCAGCAAGATCGTGTCCGCAATGCTGAACGCTGGGGTCCTCGGACTTTGGATTTGGATATGTTGCTTTATGGTAATAGGCAGTCACAAGACGCCCGATTGATTTTACCGCATCCTGGGTTATTTGAGAGGGCTTTTGTATTGTATCCACTTGCTGAGTGTGCCCCCGATTTAGTTTTGCCGGATGGACAAAGTGTTTATGATTTGATGCTGCGTTGTCCGGCTCAAGGACTTTGTCGGGTGGATTAGCTATTTCACGCGACGCAGAGCGTCGAGGCCTGCATTCCCACGCAGAGCGTGGGAACGAGAAATATTTAACGTTACGGACGGGGTTGCAAACCCCGTCCAGCAGAGGAACCCTGTAGGGGCAATCCTTTATGGTTGCCCTTAACCTTCTCGTTCCCACGCTCTGCGTGGGAATGCATGCCTCGACGCTCCGCGTCGAATTATTGAGGCAATTTTTGATGAGTCGCATAACCTTAACCCAGTTGCGTCATTTAAAAGTAACGGGTGAAAAAATAAGCTGTTTAACCGCCTACGATGCCAGTTTTGCCCATTTCCTTGATCAAGCAGGTGTTGAGATTTTATTGGTGGGTGATTCATTAGGCATGGTAATTCAAGGCCATGATAGTACATTGCCGGTGACGGTTGAAGATATGATTTATCACTGCCAAATAGTGCAGCGTGGCAGTCAGCGAGCATTGTTAGTTGTCGATATGCCATTTATGAGTTATGCCACCCCGAGCCAAGCTTTAGAAACGGCGGCGCGTTTGATGCGTGAGGGACAGGCTCAAGTGGTTAAGCTCGAAGGGGGCGCCTGGTTGGTAGATACTGTGCAATTGTTGACTGAGCGGGGTATTCCCGTTTGTGCCCATTTGGGTTTAACGCCACAATCTGTCCATCAATTAGGCGGCTATCGGATACAAGGGCGTAGTGAAACTGAGGCAGAACGATTACAAGATGATGCTTTGGCTTTGCAAACGGCAGGGGCTTCGTTGCTGGTTTTGGAATGTGTGCCTAGCGATTTAGCGGCGAAGATCACGGCTTCATTAAAAATTCCTGTGATAGGAATTGGGGCAGGTGCCGCTTGTGATGGACAAGTCTTGGTTTTATATGATATATTGGGCATTACGCCTGGCAAAAGTCCCTCATTTTCTAAAGATTTTTTGCAAGAAACGGGTTCGATACCTGCCGCGATTGATGCTTTTGTAAATGCAGTGAAAAAGGGCGCTTTTCCGGCACCTGAACAGAGCTTTTAAAACCAATGAACGCCGAGGCAGGCGATTGAAACCACACCCTGCAAAAAAAACAAAAGAACAAAAGTCGTCTCACCGGCTCACGCCAAGGCAGGCGATTAAGGTAACTCCAAAAAATTAAAATACCCACGGGCAACCATAAAGGATTGCCCCTACAATATTCAGACGGCATGTTTCCGAGGCGAAAACTTTTGCCTCGGAAGGCAATCCCTTGTGGTTGCCCTTGATTTATCTTGGACATCCAACTTAATACAGCACAGACAACCGATAACCACGCGCTTGCAACAATTTAAGCAAACCTTTATCACCAGGTAAATGCAAGGCACCAACGGCAATAAAAGCATTTCCTTCTTCTAATCGCTTTTCCATGCGATCAAGCATTCTTATATTACGATCATCCACAATCCGTTTATAAAACGTATCAACCAAGGCTTGGTTGTCGCTACTACTGTGCATATATTCAATACTAAACCTCATCAATGCCGTCAAATCACGTTGAAGATATAACTCATGTAATTTTTCAAATATAACAGGCATTTTATCGAGCTGCTTCACAGTTTCTTTCAGCATGATCAATTGCTCATCTAAAGAAAACTTTTCAAAAACAGCCAACTGCTCTTTTATCGTTTCCAAACCATAAGTTGGTATTTGAAATTGTTGCGCCTTTTTATACAATTGTAAATCCAAAAATTCTCCCGTTTTAGTGGGCGGCGTACTTAACGTGGCTATCACCGCCCAAGGTTTGAGTCTCTTTACGAGCATTCCTGGTATATAATATTCGCCCATCGCTTTGACAATTTGATCAAAAAGTGCTTTGTCAATGAGTTTATCTAAAGATTGTTCCCCAACAAAAAACATCGCTGAGGTTACTTTCGTCAAGTTAGACAGACTCATCTCCAACTCAAGGGAGACACTATCGGCTTGTTTGAAGCGGGAATCCACGATGGACGGTAATTGAGTCACGCGGGAATCTTCTGAATGTATCGTACCAAAAAGATAACTCGGCGTGAGCCCTGGTTTATCAATTTGCCATAATAAGCCTTTTTGCGAGTTGCTATCCTTAGCAAATAGGCTATAACAACCTGTCAAACTGATAATGAGTAATATATAATAAGCACCGCGATAAAATGGTTTCATAAAAATTCCTATTGATAACTAAACCCTAAAAAAATGTACGCAACAAATTATACCGATATTGAACTTTTCAATCCTCAAGAATTTGAAAACGATGCTGGCACTAATGATATTAAAGTATTTCGCAATGCCTTAAAGCGGGGACATGACATACTCAATGAACGCTTTCAAGCCCATAAAAACGCCAGCAATTATGTACTTCAACGGGCTTTGTTAATCGATCAAATCCTATTAAAAATATGGCAACAGCTTTGTTCTGTGCCTAAGAATAATACAATAGCGCTTATTGCCGTCGGCGGATATGGGCGCGGAGAATTGCATCCCCACTCCGATGTCGATTTATTGATTTTATCAGAATCGCCAATGGATGCCGAAATGCAAGACGGTATTGAAAATTTTTTGAGATTCTTGTGGGATTTGCGCCTTAAAGTTGGGCATGGAGTGCGTACATTGGAAGAATGCGTGCAAGAAGCGGCGGCTGATATTACAGTGGCGACTAATCTCATAGAAGCGCGTTTGCTCATCGGAGATGAGCCCTTGTTTCAAAGCTTGCAAGCCGCCATCGCACCCAATCGGATATGGTTTCATAAAAACTTTTTTGCCGCTAAAATCGAAGAACAAACTCAACGTCATCTGAAATATAATGACACCACCTGTAATTTAGAACCCAATATCAAAGAAAGTCCCGGCGGATTGCGCGACATTCAAATGATAGGCTGGGTAGCGAAACGTTATTTCGGTGCCACCACTTTATATGATTTAGTGCAACATGGATTTTTAAGTGAAAAGGAATATCAAACCCTGAACAATGCACAAGAATTTCTCTGGGAGATTCGTTGCCATTTACACTTAACGACAAAACGAAACGAAGAACGTTTACTGTTTGAATATCAACGCATCCTCGCTACCGCATTTGGCTATGAGGATGATGACGCTGGCTTAGGCGTTGAAAAATTGATGAAGCGCTACTATCGCACCGTCAAGGAAATAAACACGCTGAATGATATGCTCTTGCAATTATTTCAAGAAGCCATTTTATATGCAAATGCCCCCGCAAAAGTTTACCCCTTAAACAAACGCTTTCAAGTTTGTAATGACTTTATCGAAGTGACTCACGATGAAGTCTTTGTGAATTATCCCTTTGCCTTGCTAGAAATTTTTCTGTTGATGCAACAACATCCAGAGATTAAAGGGATACGCGCCGCGACCATTCGCTTGATGATTCATTATAACTATTTGATTGATAATGTTTTTCAAAAAGATTTACGAGCACGGAGTCTGTTTTTTGAAATTTTCCGCCAACCGCAAGGCTTAACGCATGTACTACGACACATGAACCGTTATGGCATTCTTGCTGCCTACATTCCTGCGTTTGGAAAAATCGTGGGACAAATGCAATATGATTTATTCCATGCCTACACTGTCGATCAACACACGCTTTTTGTGGTACGTAACCTTAGACGCTTTAGCTTAAAGCAATTCCATCACGAATTCCCATTCTGTTCAAAACTGATAGCCTCTATCCCGAAACCAGAATTGTTGTATCTAGGTGGTTTTTTCCATGATATTGCAAAAGGGCGAGGTGGCAATCATTCAGAATTAGGCGAAATAGAAGCCTTGAATTTTTGTAAAGCGCATGGCTTAAGTGATAATGATGCCCGTTTAGTGGGATGGTTAGTACGTCAGCATTTACTCATGTCCACCACAGCACAACGTCAAGACATCGACGATCCTGATGTGATAAAAACGTTTGCCCAAGCTGTTGAAGACACGATACACCTTGATTATTTATATCTGCTGACTGTCGCAGATATTAGGGCGACGAGCCCTGATTTGTGGAATAGTTGGAAAAATGCTTTATTCACTGAACTTTACCATAAAACACATGCCCTTTTGGAGCAAGATAAAGGGCATGTCTTAGATAAACAACTCCACATTCAGGATATTAAGAAGAAGGCACGTCGTTTATTAGTGAATGAGACAGATAATGAACGTATCTCCGCCTTATGGAAAGAATTAGGCGATGATTACTTTTTGTATTCGGCACCGCAAAACGTTGCCACCGAAACACAAGCTATTTTAAATCATAGCAATCCTAACATTCCCATTGTCTTAGAACGCGAAGGCGTGAAAGGTGGCACAAAATTTATTATGATCACACGAGATCGTGATTATTTGTTTGCTGCCACCACCTATTTTTTAGAACAACACAATTTGAGCATTGTTGATGCCTATATCGTGCCCACTCAAGGTGAATATACTATTAGTGGATATACTGTTTTGGAGAACAATGAGAGTCCAGGGGAGGATGTTAGCGATATTTTACAAGAACTCAAACAAGCGTTGGAGGGCGATGGTGACGGGCCGCCGTTTGACATCATCCGCCGCCGTGTGCCTATACACATGAAGCACTTTACAGTGCCCACTCGTGTCACTTTTACACAAGATCATATTAATAATCATACCATTACAGAGATTATTACGAGTGATCGCCCCGGCGTGTTATCGCGTATTGCACAAGCGTTTGTAAGCTGTGAAGTACGGGTTAAGAAGGCCAAAATTGGGACGTTTGGCAACCGTGTTGAGGACATTTTTTTTATTACCGATCATAACAATCATGCGCTGTATTCTGCGGATAAACTTGATTGTTTGCGTGACGAATTAGCTAGGTTGCTTGATGAAGATGTGCCAAAGAAAACTTAAACTTTAGAAGTCATCATCCAGTTCTACCTTTTTGTTGACACCTTTTGAGGGTAATATTTGGACTAAGTTGGCAATGGATTGGGAAACTTTAGTTAATTGGCGTGGATCGTTCCCCATCAATGGTATGCCGACAATGGTTGCGGCTTCAAATACGGTACCAATAGCGACATTGGGATTTCCCTTTTCCAAAAAGCTGATAGTATAGCGGCTGACTCCGACACGCTCGCCCAATTCTGTTTGTGACATATGACTTTCTATACGTGCGGCTTTTATCATTGTTCCCAAGGTTTTTAAGAGGATTGTAGTGTGTGTTGAGAGGGTGACGGTGTTTTTTGATTTTTGAGCCATGTTTATTATAACGAGCCATTGATGAAAAATGGTGTATTATAATAAACATTTTTTTCAAAAACTAGCGTATAATTTAAAAAATCTCAAAAAAAACGTCATTTATGGAGTCCAATATTAGGTCTCGCTTTGTTATTTATTTTGCCTTTAGGCGGTAATTGATTGAGCGTTTGAATTTCTGACCATGCACTCAGCAGCAATTGAGCCAGTTCTTGGTATATCGGCAAGGTGCTTGTCTCTATGAGCCGATCACAGAAAGTGGGGAGCCATTTTCCAAGATGATTAAAACTAAATGAGCTTAAAGCCTCGTGCGTGGTGCGTTTTGCCTCTTTAATTTGTGCCAGCTTGACTAATAACATGGCGACAAATTCAAGTTCACTGGTTAAATGGTCCGCTTTTTCGCGCTCAAAACCGAAAGCCTGGTAAAATTCCGCAATCTCAGCCAAGATAACGCTTTTGTCGCGCTGTATCAAACCAGATTCATTAATCGGACAGGCAGCAACATTGCCTTCAAATAAATGCTTATATTCTGCCGCCCAAGTCTCCAAATTGAGCGATTGCGCTTGTTGGCGGATTTGTTGATAGCGCTCGGCAAACGACGCTGGAAGCATTGATTTATCTAGTAATTTTTCAATATCAGGTATTTCAATCTCTAGCAATCTCTGCAATTCGGCTGACGGCGGGGCAAACAGTTGTGCTATCAGGAAGACTAAATCGGCTTGTGCCAGCAATGCCAGATGTTCAAGTTCTTCCTTTGACCATTCTACCAGTGGCTGGGGGGTTTCATGTTTGAGCCATATAATGGGCGACATATCATTTGTGGAAATTTCAGTCATTGTGGTATTTTAATAATTAAGTGTTAAGTGTTGCAGGACGCAGAGTAAAGGAACGAGAAAAAGCTGCATCACTTATGTTTGACGATTTGAATCTGAAATAATTTAGGCCATAATTTCCCCGTCACAAAGAGCCGTTTGCCAAGATTATCGTAGGCTATGCCATTCAGTACGTTTTCATGGCGTTTAGAAGGCGCGATTTCAAGCAATCCGGTTAAATCTATCCACCCCAACACTTGTCCCGTCGTGGGAGAAATTCGAGCAATATAGTCGCTTTGCCATACATTGGCGAATATTTCACCTTCAATATATTCCAATTCGTTGAGATTGAAAATGGGTTGATTTTTGTCGCGTACTTGAATTTGACCGATTTTCTCAAACGTTTTGGCATTTAAAAAATACAAATTATCAGAGCCATCACTCATAATCAATTTTTGTCCGTCGTGCGTGATACCCCAACCTTCTGTCTTGTAAGCAAAACTCTCTAAATTTTCAAAGGTTTCTGTGCGATAGACAAAACCAATCCGAGATCGCCAAGTGAGTTGGATGATTTTGTTTTGCCAACGTGTGATACCTTCACCAAAAAAGTGTCTCTGCAACTTTTTGATTTGTAATACTTTACCCGTTTTTAACTCGACTTTGCGTAGCGATGATCGGCCCCATAATCCTGTACTTTCGTAGAGGTGCTCATTGTGATAAATAAGTCCTTGTGTGAAAGCTTGGGCATCATGGGGATAGGTGTTGATGATGCGGTAAGTATAGATGGGTGTTGCATAGACGACTGTCATTAAAAAAATAGCGGGTATTGCAAATAGTGTGCGTTTCATGAAAAAGTTCTCTAGATCGATTTCGTTGCAGGAGGCGGAGCGTCCTGCAAACGAAAAAATGAAAAAAAAAAAATTAAATCTTATGATAAATTTCGCTACCTTGTTTTTTAAACTCCTTAGCTTTTTCCTTGAGCCCGCTTTCCACCGCCACATTCACGTCGATGATACCTTTTTGTTCAGCATACTCTCGCACATCTTGGGTGATTTTCATGGCGCAAAAGTGGGGACCACACATGGAGCAAAAATGCGCCGTTTTTGCCGAATCTTTCGGTAAAGTTTCGTCATGATATTCAATAGCGCGGAGCGGATCTAAGCCTAAATTAAATTGATCCGCCCAACGAAATTCAAAACGCGCCTTGGAAATGGCGTTATCACGTACCTGTGCATTTGGATGACCTTTAGCTAAGTCAGCCGCATGGGCCGCGATTTTGTACGCAATAATGCCTTCGCGCACATCATGTTTATTGGGCAAACCTAAATGTTCTTTAGGCGTGACATAGCACAACATAGCGCAACCGTACCAACCTATCATCGCCGCACCAATGCTAGAAGAAATATGGTCATAACCAGGAGAAATGTCTGTGATCAAAGGTCCCAAAGTATAAAAAGGCGCCTCATCGCACTCTTTGAGTTGCTTGTCCATATTTTCTCGTATCAACTGCATGGGCACATGACCGGGACCCTCTATCATCGTTTGTACATCATGTTCCCAAGCAATCTTGGTCAATTCGCCTAAAGTTTCTAACTCGGCAAATTGTGCCTCATCGTTAGCATCAGCAATCGAGCCGGGGCGTAAACCATCTCCTAGTGAAAAGCTCACATCATAAGCCTTCATGATTTCACAAATTTCTTCAAAATGGGTATAAAGAAAACTGTCTTCATGGTGGGCTAAACACCATTTGGCCATAATAGAGCCGCCCCGTGAGACTATACCCGTCAATCGTTTAGCAGTGAGGGGGACGTAAGGCAAGCGCACGCCGGCATGAATGGTAAAATAATCGACCCCTTGTTCGGCTTGTTCAATTAAAGTGTCGCGGAATAATGCCCATGTCAATTCTTCCGCTTTACCGTCCACCTTTTCTAAGGCTTGATAAATCGGCACGGTGCCAATTGGGACGGGAGAATTCCGCAAAATCCATTCACGGGTTTCATGGATATTTTTGCCCGTTGATAAATCCATGACAGTATCGCCGCCCCACCGAATTGACCAAACCATTTTTTCAACTTCTTCTTCAATCGAAGACGTGGTGGCAGAGTTGCCGATATTGGCATTGATTTTCACCAAAAAATTGCGCCCGATAATCATCGGCTCTAATTCGGGATGATTAATATTTGCCGGAATAATAGCGCGTCCTCGCGCCACTTCATCGCGGACAAATTCAGGCGTAATGATTTTAGGGATCGCTGCACCAAAAGATTCGCCAGGATGTTGGTGCTCTGAATCATGCAAGCGTTGATTTTCACGGATAGCGATAAATTCCATTTCGGGCGTAATAATGCCTTGACGGGCATAGTGCATTTGTGTCACGTTACGCCCAGCCTTAGCCCGGCGTGGCGGGCGGAGATGGCTAAAGCGTAGGGACCTCAAATTGGGATCGGTTTGGCGCTGTTGACCGTAGAGAGAGCTGACTTTGGATAAAATTTCTGTATCATCCCGCTCTTCTATCCAGCCCCGTCGCACCTCTGGCACTCCTTGATGTACATCAATGTTGACATTCGGATCAGTGTATGGTCCTGATGAATCGTAAACTGTCACAGGTGGATTGATTTCGTGTACGCCGTTTTCTAACACCGTCTCTGATAGGCTAATTTCTCGCATGGGTACACGGATGTCGGGACGAGTGCCGGTGATATAAACCCTTTTGGAATTGGGAAAAGGCTGGGTTGAAGTCGCGTCGAGTTGAGTTAAAACGTCTTGAGAACTTGCGCTCATGCTAATAATAACCTTATATTTATCTATTAATGGAAAAAAAAGTATTCAGCGCAAGAGAAACGTGCTTTCCTACGCCGGTAGCAGCCGGATCAGGTTCAAAGGGTGTATTCTCAGCCCAGATGGGCACCCCTAGCCGCATTAACATTATATAATATTTATTTTATTTGCAACTCCACAGGAACGACCATGCTCCAAGTGAACATTGAAAGTGCCCGTTTTAACATGATTGAACAGCAAATCCGCCCTTGGGAAGTCCTTGAGCAGCGGATACTGGATTTAATCTCTGATGTACCTAGAGAAGATTTTGTGCCAATGGCTTATTGTAATCTCGCCTTTGCTGATATTGATATTCCCTTGGCACACGAACAAACGATGATGTCTCCTAAATTGGAAGGGCGTTTGTTACAAACATTGAATATCACTGCTAAAGATAGAGTGCTGGAAATTGGGACGGGCAGTGGCTATTTAACAGCTTTATTAGCCAATTTGGCTAAACATGTTGATAGTGTCGATATCTTTAATGATTTTGTCAAAGAAGCGACGACTAAGCTTAAGGCTTTTCACAATATTTCCTTGTACACAGGCGATGCTATCAATGGATGGCATGATACTGGCTATGATGTGATTGTCCTGACTGGCTCTGTGCCCCTCTTAAAACCGCATTTTCAGGCGCAACTCAATGAAGGGGGTCGTTTATTTGCGATTGTCGGAGAAGAGCCGGTAATGCAAGCACACTTAATTAGCCGTTTGGGTGGCAATTTTTACACAGAAATCTTATTTGAAACTTCGCTACCGCCCTTAATAGGTAGTCCTGAGCCGGCTCATTTTATCTTGTAGGACCTATCTTAATCTAAAAATCCTATTTCTTTAAGAAATAGGATTTTTTTAATTTTAATCAAAATATTGCTAATGCCTCTTTTCTCTCGTCATTGGCATTTTCTGTCCTTTTTTCAAACCAACAAGACAAATCTCTGCTTAAAAAGTCCTCAATGGGCAAATATTCAGAGCCATCAACAGAAAAACTCAAGCTCACCAAACCATTCATAATATTGAGAGAGGCAGAACGCAGATAAATACGATCATCCAACAATCGCAAAATACAAAAACGTTCTAGCACCCGTTGAACTTGATCGCTAGCAACCAAAGCTTTAGCAGGATAAGCATGGCGGGGATAAGTCAGATACATATCCGGATCAAGTAATTGATCTACCTTATAAAGGTGATACTGATATGGCTCATCCATTTGCCACAACTGAGCTGTCGCACTGGCAAAGTGCAAAGCACAGTGAAACACGGCATGCTGAGTGATAAGTTTATTTAATATCCCCTGAATATCACTTGGGGACTTATCAAAAGGACTGATGACACGACCTTGTTGCGAAGGCATAGAAGGGTTGTTAGATCTCCCAACCTTCTCTAATGAAGATTTAGAATGGGTGAGGGATAAGGGCAAACGATGGAGATCAAAATCTGCCACGACAAAACCCAAAAATTGCAACGAATCATCAATCACAGGATGAATGGCACTAATACAGGGGCGTCCAGTATTTTGGCTGATATACACAGATGACAACATAAAATCCCGCTTGGAATACAAGCTGACAGCATAAGGTCGTTTTGACAAATCTTGATGACAATAAGTGCGATCTATACCATAGGCAGTGATGTTACCAGTCACTTGTTTGCCAAATTTATCGACAGCATAAACCAAATGGCAATATGAAATTGACGTAAAACGTGTACTTAAAGCCTTATCCAAGCTGTCTAAATTGGACCAAGAAACGACACATAATTTAGATAAACTATGCATAGCTGGCTCAAGCAAAGCTTTTAATGCTTTACGTTGTTTTGGAATCGTTGGATTAATCCACATTTTTTTTCTCCACAGCATTTTCATTATTACTATTAGTGTAGCAATAAATAGCAATTATATCAATGAGACTGACGCCTTTAATTAAATAATTAATAGCTAAATAAAATAATTACAATTAACTCTTCAAGTGAGATCAAACACAAACAAATACGGCTAATGTTTTGAATTGACAAATTAATTAATTTATCAATGCGTCAGTTATAATATTTTTAATATTATTGCTTAAATAAATAAATAAACTTTAATTTAAAGTACAATACCATGGTCAATAACGACAATGCAAAAAGTGTACGAATAATGAAAAAAATTCTACAAATCGATGGAGGTGGCATAATGGGCATTATTCCTGCCACCGTCCTTGAGCACTTAGAAAAAAAGCTAGATACACCGCTAGCTGAGTGCTTTGATCTGATTACTGGCATATCCACAGGCGCGATTATTGGGGGTGCCATTGCAGCCGGCGTTCCAGCAAAAAAAGTGGCACAATTGTATCTTGACAAAAGCAAAACCCTCATCACAAAACGATCCTTGTGGAATCCCAAAAACTGGGGTTGTAGCAAATATGACCGTCAACCTTTCCTAGCAGAAATAGCGAAAATCGAGACCAATAAACAAAATAAAGAAGGCAATCAAATCCTATTAGGCGAACTCAAGCTTTCTGAACTGAAAACGCGATTTATGAGCACCAGTTTCAATCTCTGCTCCCAGAGAACACATTTCCTAAAATCTTGGGAAGAGGCCGGAAAATATCCGCTGATAGATGTGATGTCATGGTCTGGACTTTCTGCGGATTATTACTTTGGACAAATCAACGTAGATGATTATCAATGGTATCACTATCAACCAGACTACTATGAACAATATTGCCAGGAGGACAAACCTGGAACCGTAAACATAATCAGAAAGAAAGGGGCTATATTTCAAGACGAAGGACAAGGAACACACAACAATGCTCTCATTCATATACTGATGGAAATACTAGCAAACCAGTGGACTGACGAGGATATTTACATACTTTCATTAGGGGCTGGCAACCTTGATCAATATACGCCATACCACAAAGCCAAGCATATCAACAAACAGAAGCGTTTATCTCTCATTGCTAGAAATGACTTTATTGTAGATCAAGTACTGGCTAGCATTTATGTATCAAGAAACAATCCAAAAATCCACTTTAAGCGAATTGATATAATAGTGAAAAAAAAGGAATACGGATTCGATAAATTTGAATACCTTAAACAATATAAAGAATATGGTGTTGAACTTGCCCTACAATTGACCGATGATGAGCTAAATGTGTTTTTTTAAATCGACGCAGAGCGTCGAGGCAGGCATTCCCACGCAGAGCGTGGGAACGAGGAAAAGAAATAGGATTTCTATAATTTGTTGTTTCGGGAATGGAGCGGAGCGGATTTCCCGATACGAAGTCAGCGAAGCTAAACAAGCAAGTAGCCCCCCCCAGTGCAAATTTATCAAAGTAAAAAGTGCCTTTTTATGATATAATTACTCCACTTTTTAGAATTGGAACTATAATACTTAAATGCTTAAATTCGCAAAAGAAATCCTACCCGTTAATATTGAAGACGAAATGAAACAATCCTACCTCGATTACGCCATGAGCGTGATTGTGGGTAGAGCCTTGCCGGATGTCCGCGATGGTCTAAAACCGGTACATCGACGTTCATTATATGCCATGCACGAACTCGGTAATGCCTCGAATAAACCTTATAAAAAATCTGCTCGCATTGTTGGAGACGTTTTGGGACGTTTCCATCCGCATGGTGATAGTGCAGTTTATGACACCATTGTACGCATGGCGCAGCCCTTTTCTTTGCGTTATATGTTGGTTGATGGACAGGGAAATTTTGGTTGTTTTACTGGTGATACCAAAATAAAATTGGTTGACGGCACTGAAAAAAGTTTTGCCGAACTTGCCCAATTGCCGCCAGATGAGGTGTTTTATGTTTATTCTGTCAACAAGGACGGAAAGGTGGTGATTGGGGAAGGCAGACATGCGCGTATGACCCGTCAAAATGCCGAGCTGATTGAATTAACGCTAGATAATGGCGAAAAAGTGCGTTGCACACTTGATCATCGCTTTATGTTGCGGGATGGCACTTACAAAGAGGCACAAGATTTAACGCCTGAAGACAGCTTGATGCCCGGCTATTTTGATAGCGCCCCGGTAAAAAAAGGTTTGAATGAGTATCTAAGGGTATTCCAACCAACTACGGGCGAGTATGATTTTGTCCATCATCTAGCAGATGAATTTCACGCTCATGAAATCACTCCAGAATTCTATGAAGCCAAGCGTTTTAAAACCTTACTAAAAACAGGACACAATTACAACCATCGCATCATCGCCAAACGTTGCTTGACGGAAACAGCCGATACTTATGACATTACCGTGGATCAGCACCACAACTTTTTGCTTGCTGGCGGCGTGTTTGTCCATAATTCAATAGACAACGATTCACCCGCAGCCATGCGTTACACAGAAATTCGCATGGCAAAAATAACCCATGAATTGCTAAGCGATATTGACAAAGAAACAATCGACTTTGTCCCCAACTATGATGAATCTGAATTAGAACCCACCGTTTTTCCGACGCGCATCCCCAACTTACTGGTTAATGGTGCCAGTGGCATTGCCGTCGGCATGGCAACCAATATTCCGCCTCATAATCTTCGAGAAGTCATTAATACCTGTATTGCCTTGATTGATGACCCCAATTTAACACTTGAAGAATTGATCAAATATTTGCCAGCACCGGATTTTCCGACAGCCGGTATTATTAACGGAACCAGCGGCATTTTAGAAGCTTATCGCACTGGGCGTGGGCGAGTTTACATGCGTGCTCGCACCGAAATTGAAGAAGAGGAGAATGGAAAACAAAAAATTATCGTCACAGAATTACCCTATCAAGTTAACAAAGCCCGTTTAATTGAAAAAATGGCGGAATTGGTTAAAGACAAAAAAATAGAGGGTATTAGCGCATTACGTGACGAATCCGATAAGGACGGCATTCGCATGGTGATTGAATTGCGGCGCGGAGAAATCGCTGAAGTCGTGTTGAATAACCTCTTTCAACATACGCAAATGCAAAGCGTGTTTGGCATTAATATGGTCGCGCTGGTAGACAAGCAACCCCGCTTACTTTCGCTTAAAGAATTGATTCAATTCTTTATTCGCCATCGGCGCGAAGTCGTGACGCGGCGCACCGTCTTTGAATTGCGTAAGGCGAGAGAAAGGGCACATATTTTAGAAGGCTTGGCTGTCGCTTTAAGCAATATTGATGCAATGATTGTCCTTATTAAGGCAGCTAAAAATCCCCAAGAGGCGCGACAGAATTTATCAGCCCAAGACTGGAAAGCGGGCATAGTAACAAACATGTTGGAGAACGCCGAAGTCTCTCGCCCAGACGGACTTTCCCCTGACTTTGGATTAACGGATGAAAAAAACTATCGCTTGTCAGCGGCACAACTACAAGCCATTTTAGAATTGCGTTTGCACCGTTTGACAGGCTTAGAGCAAGATAAAATCCTGGAAGAATTCCAAAACTTATTAGTCCGCATTAATGAATTCTTAGAAATTCTGAATAGTACAGAACGCTTGATGCAAGTGATACGTGCAGAATTGTTGGCGGTGCGTGATGAATATGGCGATGAGCGGCGGACTGAAATCATCGCAGAGGGCATCAATCTCAGCATAGAAGACTTAATCACTGAAGAAGATATGGTCGTCACCTTGTCCCATGCGGGTTATGTTAAAACACAACCCGTGACCAGTTATTCCGCCCAAAAGCGCGGCGGCAAGGGCAAATCTGCGACGCAAATGAAAGAGGAAGATTTTATCGACAAACTCTTTATTGCCAACACGCACGACACGATTTTATGCTTTAGCAGTTTGGGTCAAGTTTACTGGTTGAAAGTACACCAATTACCCTCCGCTAGCCGTGCTGCACGGGGGAAACCGATTATCAACTTATTGCCGCTACAAGAAAAGGAGCGGATTAATACGATATTACCAGTACGTGAATTTACTAAAAATCAATTCGTTTTCATGGCAACCGCCAAGGGCACCGTGAAAAAAACGCCACTGATCGATTTTTCCCGTCCCCGTTCTAACGGCATTATTGCCATTAATTTAGATGAAAATGATCAATTAATTGGTGTCGATATCACTGATGGAGAACAAAATGTGATGTTGTTTAGTAAAGGGGGCAAAGGGACACATTTTAGTGAAAAACAAGTGCGTGCGATGGGGCGTACTGCTCGCGGCGTGCGCGGCATCAAATTAGCCGCTGAAGATAAAGTGATTTCTATGATTATCACTCACACGGGCGGAACAGTGCTCACTGCCACCGTCAATGGCTTTGGTAAACGCACCCCCATTGAAGGTTATCCGGTCAAAAGTCGAGGCTGCAAAGGCGTGATTGCCATAAAAACCAATGAACGTAATGGCGAAGTGGTTGGGGCAGTGCAAGTTGAAGATGAGGATGACATTGTTTTGATCAGTAATCGTGGAACATTGGTACGCACCCCAGTGAAAGGGATTTCAGTTGTCAGCCGCAATACTCAAGGCGTTAACTTGATTCGTTTGGGGAAAGATGAACAATTGGTTGGCTTAGATAGCATTTTGGACTTAGGAACAGAAGATGATGGAGCCGAATAAAAAATGACTTTAAATTGGGTTTTACTGATTGTAGCTATCGTTTTGGAAGTGTCTGGCACAATTTGTATGAAATTGTCAGATGGCTTTACCAAAGTGGGACCCATCATAGCCATGCTGAGTTTTTATGCTGTTGGTCTCAGTTTATTAGCGATGGTACTGAAAACAATAGATGTCAGTGTGGCTTATGCCGTTTGGTCAGGATTGGGAACAGCGTTAATAGCCATTATTGGGATAATGTGGTTTAAAGAGCCGGCGACTATGGTAAAAATCGTATCTGTTGGTTTGATTATTGTTGGCGTAGTGGGATTGAATTTGGGTGGGGGGCATTAAAGGCATTTAAAACATTGAATCACGGATTTTACGGATGACACGGATTGCGCGGATTAAAAACATGAAAACACTCATTCATTAATCTGAACCTTTGACTTTAAATCCGCGTCATCCGCAAAATCCGTGATTCAATTTTTTAAATGGATATTTTGGAGTCCAAAGCTTTAGCTTTGGACCGAGTCACATCAGCCAACCAACAACGCGCCTCCTCATCCAATGCCGGCCCAATTTCCTCAAAAACCCTTTTATGATAACTATTTAACCAAGCAATCTCATCCTCACTTAACAAACTCGGCACCACCAAATTCAGATCAATAGGCGCAAGCGTTAAAATTTCAAAGCCCATCATCGGATGATCACCCATCTCAATCATCTCAAGTTCAGTCACAAGCACTAAATTTTCAATCCGAATCCCATAAGCTCCCTCCTTATAATAACCCGGCTCATTGGAAATGATCATACCCGGTTTCAGTGCCACATTATTTGAAATTTTTGAAATGCGCTGTGGACCTTCATGCACAGAAAGATAACTACCCACGCCATGCCCCGTACCATGATCAAAATCTAAACCGGCTTGCCAAAGCGCGTACCGAGCCAGCACATCAAGTTGTGAGCCAGTCGTCCCTTCAGGAAAGCGACAAGTCGCTAAACGGATATGACCTTTCAATACCAAAGTAAATCGCTCTTTCTGTTCCCAGCTTGGAGTGCCAATCGCAACCGTTCGAGTCACATCCGTCGTACCCTCTAAATATTGTCCCCCAGAATCACAAAGATACAAATTGCCCGCTTCTAAAACTTTATTCGTTTGCGGCGTGGCTTGATAATGAACAATTGCACCATGAGCCCCCACCGCAGAAATCGTCTCAAAACTGAGATCACAAAGTTCTCCCGTTTCCGCGCGAAATTGTGCTAAACGTTCAGCAGCTTGTATTTCATCAACCCCCTGACTTTCTTCTTTATCCAACCAATGTAAAAAACGAGTGAGTGCGATGCCATCTCTGCGATGCGCTGTACGAGCACCCGCTATTTCAACCTGATTTTTGCAAGCTTTAGGTAAAGCACAAGGATCACAACCTTTCACTCGTTTAGCACCAGCCGCCTCCAATCGCCTAAAAATCCAACTGGCAGACTGTTTAGGATCAACCAACAC
The DNA here is from genome assembly GCA_026991885.1 of Thiotrichaceae bacterium. Taxonomy (GTDB): domain Bacteria; phylum Pseudomonadota; class Gammaproteobacteria; order Beggiatoales; family Beggiatoaceae; genus Thiomargarita. The sequence goes on along the minus strand of JALXAQ010000193.1, from coordinate 21,319 downwards.
CGACTTTTCAGCTAACTTGTCAAACACCGCCCCCAACTGTTCAGGTGCATGGAGCGTCACGCTATTTCCCAAATGTTCCAGCAATTCACTCCCTTGAGCAACCAAAAACAAATCGACTTGTCCATCAGCATAGATAATTGCCTTGCAATGTGGCAAAGGCGCGTATGGCACATCGCCACCACGAATATTTAACAACCAAGCAATGGAATCCGGTGCCGTCAAAACCGCAGCATCAATACGATCTTTACATAATGCTTGACCGATTTGCTCGCGCTTAGCTTGGCTCGTTTCACCCGCATAGCAGAGAGGATGGGGCACGATGGGTGCAAACGCTGGTTCCGGTTGATCGTGCCATATCATATCTATAGGATTAGTTTCGCAAGGAATAAGCTCACAAGCACCTTGTAAGGATGCTAAATCATCTGGCGTATGTAACCACGGATCATAACCTAAGCGGGCAGGAGACTGTTGGCAGAGCCATTTATCAGGAGGACAATCTTTTAAATTATAGGGCTTAAACAGACTTTGATCAACTTGATCTCGCACCGCCAATATATAGCGTCCATCCACAAAAATCGCGGCACCATCAAGATGGACAATCGCTAAACCCGCTGAACCGGTAAATCCAGTGAGCCAGGCGAGTCGTTGTGCATAGGGGGCGACATATTCACCTTGATACTCATCAGCACGCGGGATGAGAAAACCATCAAGCTTGCGTTTTTTTAGTTCTGTCCAAAGGGCTTCTAAACGTTCAGCACTCTTTGGAATGATTTGTTCATTATTCAACATGATTGAGGAAATGTTGAGGTAGATTAAAATCAAAAAAGGGGAGTAACACGTTCGTGTTACTCCCCCTTTTTTTTGGTGGGCGATGCTGGATTTGAACCAGCGACCCCTGCCGTGTGAAAGCAGTGCTCTACCCCTGAGCTAATCGCCCTTAAATCGTGAACGCATTTTAAAACATCATCAGACTCAAGTCAAATTTTTTTTCGTTGCATTGCTATAATTGTTATTAGAAATTTCTAAAATAAACTGATAACTGATAACTGATAACATAAAATTGAATATGACAATTCGCACTCGTTTTGCACCTAGCCCGACAGGGTATTTACATGTCGGAGGCGTTCGCACCGCCCTATTTTCATGGTTATATGCCCGCAAACACGGGGGGCAATTTATCTTACGCATTGAAGATACTGATCGTGAACGCTCTACAGAGGCTGCTGTCAACGCCATTATCGAAGGCATGGCATGGCTCGGCTTGCAGCACGATGAAGGGCCATTTTATCAAACTCAACGCTTTGACCGTTATCGTCAAGTCATTGAACAACTATTGGCTGAGGGTAAAGCCTACTATTGTTATTGCACCAAAGAGCGCTTGGAAAATCTACGCGCTGAGCAAATGGCGCATAAACAAAAACCCCGTTATGACGGGCATTGTCGCCATCTCTCCGGCTCACCGCCCAGCGATATTAAACCAGTAATTCGCTTTAAAAATCCCAAAGTTGGGCAAATCGTCGTCAAAGATTTAATCAAAGGCACCGTCATATTTAATAATAGTGAACTTGATGACCTGATTATTGCCCGCTCCGATGGCACACCCACCTATAATTTAACCGTAGTGGTTGATGACTGGGATATGCAAATGACCCATATCATTCGTGGGGATGACCACTTGAATAATACACCACGTCAAATCAACATCTTAGAAGCCTTAGGCGCGACAGTGCCCCAATACGCCCATCTGTCGATGATTTTAGGCCATGATGGGCAACGCCTATCTAAACGACATGGTGCCGTTAATGTGCTGAATTACAAAGAAGAAGGCTATTTGCCACAAGCCTTGCTCAATTATTTAGTGCGCTTAGGCTGGTCACACGGAGATCAGGAAATTTTTTCGCGACAAGAAATGATAGACTTATTTGACATCAATGCCATACATAGCTCTCCTGCCGCATTTAATAACGAAAAATTATTGTGGCTAAACCAACATTACATTAAAACCAGCAACCCTGACGAATTGGCAACCCATTTGCAATTTCAGTGTGATAGCAATGGCATAGATACGACGCAGGGTCCCCCTTTAACTGAAATCGTCAAGGCACAAGCCGATCGAGCCAAAACCCTAAAAGAAATGGCACAAAATAGCCGCTTTTTTTATACTGATACCGTTGAATTTGACGAAAAAGCGGTGCGAAAACACCTCAAGCCTGCCATTCATGCGCCCCTGACAGATTTATGTGATCGACTGTCGCGCTTGACAGAGTGGAATACCGAAACGATTCATGCTATCGTCCATGCGGTGGCTGAACAATATGAACTCAAATTAGGAAAAATTGCCCAACCCTTGCGAGTTGCCGTGACTGGTGCTGGTGTGTCTCCACCGATTGATGTGACCGTTTATTTGATAGGGCAAAAACGTACTGTAGAACGTATTAAACGGGCTTTGCAACTTTAAAAAAAAACGACAACCATCATGAGGCCTACCTTGCACGAGGGTTGTCGTTATTTAAACAAATGGAGATAAAAAAAATGTTCTCTATTCGGCGAATCAGTTTAGTACTCTTGTTACTACTCTGCCATAACCTGTATGCCAGTGACTATACCGTCGATGTTCAGATTGACGGCGTAAAAGGCGAATTACTTGACAATGTGCTCGCTGTTCTGAGCATTGAGCAGAAAAAAAATGATCCACGTCTATCACGCAGTCGTATTAAGCGTTTACATAAACAAGCACCCGACCAAATCAAGCAAGCCTTAAAACCCTTCGGTTATTACAATGTCAAAATCACCTCCAAATTAAAACGCCCCAAGCAAAAGGTGTGGAAAGCACAGTATAAGATTGATTTAGGAAAACCTCTCAAAATAAAGGTTAAAAAAAATCTCAGTGGAGACGCTAAACAGGATAAGGTTTTTCAAAAACAATGGGCTGATTTGCCGGTGAAAGACGGTGACAAACTCAACCACCCTAATTATGAAAAAGCGAAGAGCATTTTACGCAACCTTGCCGAAGATCGCGGTTATTTTGATGCCGAGTTGACTCAAAATCAAATCCGTATTGATGAACAAGCCTACACTGCCAGCGTACTATTATCTTTTGACAGTAAGCGACGCTATCGCTTTGGTGACATAATCTTTAAACAAGACCTGTTTGACAAATCATTTTTGCAACGATTTTCAAGCTTCAAGCCGGGTGATTATTACACCACCAATGCCTTGTTAGCCTTTAAAAAGGCCTTAACTAACAGCCAGTATTTTGAGCGGGTAGATGTCGAAATGGCGCGTTCCTCACCGACTGAAGATTTACGTCTGCCAGTAGAAGTCAGCCTAGTACCCCGTAAACCCAATAAATACACAGCGAGCATAGGTTTTGGCACAGATACGGGGGTACGCGGTAGCCTTGGATGGGAACGGCGATATATTAATCGTTATGGACATCGCTTTTCTACTAAAGCAGAGTGGGCAGAAAGACGTAAAAGTGCGACGGCGCGTTATTATATTCCAATGGGTCAAGAAATTGACGATTTTCTAGCCATCACAGCGGGTTACAAAGATGAGACGACCGATGCCCCCAGTAAGAGTCAAACTTTGTTGCTGGGTATCAGTAAAAATCATAAGGCGACTTGGTTTGGCACCAGGCTCAGCGAAATTATTGGTATAGAATACCGTGATGAAAAATATGACATCGGCAACGGCAACGACACGGGACATTCTCGATTATTAATGCCTTATATCAGTTGGTCTTACCTGAAAAGGGATGATCCTATTTATACCCGGCAGGGGCACAAAATACAATTGGAGATGCGAGGTGCCTTGAGTGGTGTGGGCTCAAATACCTCTTTTTTGCAAACCCACTTGAATGCCATATTTATTCATCCCGTCTTAAAAAACGGACGGCTGATTGCACGGGGCGAGGCGGGCTATAGCGATGTTTCTTTAGTGGATGGTGATTTTCATGACTTGCCGCCCTCAATACGGTTTTTTGCGGGTGGTGATCGCAGTGTACGGGGTTATGATTATGAAGTACTGGGACCAACAGAAGAAGTCTGTAAAAATGTGGAGACAAAAAATGAAGACGGTGAAGTCGTGGGAACAGAAGAAGTCTGTAATAATATAGTAATCGGCGGCAAACATTTATTGGTAGGTAGTCTAGAATATGAGCATAAAATTTTGGAAAAATGGAGTTTAGCGGTGTTTTTTGACGTAGGTAATGCCATGAATGGTTTTTCTGAATCTCTTAAACAAGGGGCGGGGGTAGGTGTACATTGGCACTCGCCAGTCGGCTTAATTCGTCTTGATGTGGCAACCGCTTTGAGTGAAGATTCCTACCCTGTGCGTTTGCATATTAGAATTGGGCCTGATTTGTAAATGGTCTTGTGCCATTTTCACAACAAACCACTTTATTTATTTTAGCGTTATTTATTATTATTATGTCTACACCTACTCAAAAATCTGTCATCCTAGTCTCCGGCGGACTAGACTCTGCCACCACTTTAGCACTTGCCAAATCACAAGGCTATGCCTGCTATGCACTGAGTTTTGATTATGGGCAACGTCACCGCGTTGAATTACAAGCGGCTCGTCAAATTGCGGAAAGTTTAGGTGTTATAGAACATAAATTTATTCACCTAAATTTAGACAACATTGGCGGCTCAGCGCTAACAGATAGCCAAATTCAGGTACCCGTCTCAGGACTTTCTAAACAGCAAATTCCAGTCACCTATGTGCCCGCCCGTAATAGCGTGTTTTTAACCTTAGCACTTGCTTGGGCGGAAGTGCTATCAGCTTATCATTTATTTATTGGTGTTAATGCTGTCGATTATTCGGGCTATCCTGATTGTCGTCCAGAATTTATTGCCGCTTTTGAAAAAATGGCAAATCTTGCCACCAAAGCGGGGGTAGAAGGCCACCCCTTCAAAGTGCATACACCTCTCATTCACTTGACTAAGGCACAAATTATTCAAGAAGGAATACGTTTAGGTGTGGACTATAGCTTGACAATTTCGTGTTACCAACCGACACCAGAAGCTTATGCTTGCGGTGTTTGTGATGCATGCCGTTTACGCGGCGACGGCTTTCGCGCATTAGGCGTGGCTGATCCAACACGATATAAGTGCTAGTTTAGGACTGACGCATTTAAAAATTAATTCATTTCATTTGTAAATTCAAAGCATTATCCGTATTTCTTGAGGTTTGAACTGGCTTGAAGACGTTATTTTAACGCTATGATTTTACTGTATTTTTTTAGAACATGGTCAATCCTATCGTTAACGTTGATTGCATAAAATGTTTTGCAAACAAATTAATCATGTGCTTTAATCTGTCATATAGCCTACTTGGCATTCAGCCGATGGCTATGTGTTGATCTTATGATCATATTAAATGAGGAGTAATAAATGATGAAATCAGCAATAAAAAGACATCCAGCAAAGCTGGACAGCACTTGGGCTCCCCCCCAAAGTCTGTGGCGATTCACATCCTTTCTAGTGTTCGCCTTAATGTTTAGCACAAGTTATGCAGCCAATTTTTGTGTCAGTACAATGGCAGACTTACAAAATGCCTTGGCAACGGCTGCAAACAACGGAGAAAATAATGTCATTCAGATTGTCCAAGGGACTGATCTGAGCAATTTTCATGCTGTTACCGAAGGTGCTAATCTGAGCATCGAAACGGGATATACCGCAGATTGTGCCTCACGGCTCGAAGAATCTTCCAATACGGTCTCCGCACCCCCTCCCCTCCAACCAAGCTTGGCAGAAGCAGATGGTACGATAGGCAATCTCTTGGTTCAGCTCTCCGAAGGGAGTAAGGATGAGCCGCAGCCCGAAGCCATTATGGGTAATGGTCACATCACTGGTATGGTGACTGATGGGGGTGGAAATCCTTTAGCGGGAATTCAAGTTTTCGCTTACAGTTGGAATGGCAGTAGCTGGGACTGGATTAACGGTGATTCCACTGATGCCAGCGGCAGCTATGACATTGACAGTTTGGCTACCGGCAATTATCGCGTCCGGTTTAGGGATAATAGCGGGGCTTATGCCGTCGAGTATTACAACGATGCAGGGGATATTGACAACACTGCCATGGACATTGCGGTAACGACAGGCATGACCACGTCCGGCATAGATGCCCAATTGGTTTTGGCAGCTCACATCACTGGCACAGTCACAGACACCGCTGGAAATCCTTTACTGGGGATTGATGTTGCGGCTTACCGTTGGAACGGCAATCACTGGATATGGCTTAACGCTGATTTGACTGATGCCGCAGGTAGTTATGACATTGGCGGTCTGAATACGGGTACTTATCACGTCCGCTTCAGAGATCCTTCAGGGACTTATGCCACCGAGTTTTACAACAATGCGCCAGATATTATCAGCGGCACAAATATTACTAGCACGGCAGGCATGAGCACGCCTAACATTAATGCTCAGTTGGCCTATGCAGGTAACATCACTGGCACGGTCACGGACACTGCTGGAAATCCTTTAGAGGGAATTCAAGTTGCGGCTCATCGTTGGAACGGCACTAACTGGGTCTGGGTTAACGCTGATATGAGTGATAGTGCTGGTAATTATGACATTGGCGATCTGAATGCAGGCACTTATCGCGTCCGGTTCAGGGATAATAGCGGGACTTATGCCGTCGAGTATTACAATGATGTGCCCGATATTGGCAGTGCCATGGACATTGCGGTCACGTTCGGCACTCCCGTAACAGGCATAGATGCCCAATTGGATTTGGCAGCTCACATCACCGGCACAGTCACAAACAGTGCTGGAACTCCTTCAATGGGGATTGAGGTTTCGGCTTACCGTTGGAATGGCAGTAAGTGGGTATGGCTTAACTTTGTGTCGACTGATGCCTCCGGCAATTATGACGTTGGCGGTCTAAGTACGGGTACTTATCACGTCCGTTTCAGAGATCCTTCTGGGACTTATGTCAGCGAGTTTTATGACAATGCAGCGGATATTATCAGTGGGACAGATATTGCGCTCACGGCCGGCACGACCACGCCTAACATCAATGCCCAGTTAGCTTATGCAGGTAACATCACTGGGACGGTCACGGATACCGCTGGAAATCCTTTAGTGGGGATTAGTGTTCTCGTTTTCCGTTGGGACGGCACTCACTGGGTTTGGGCTACCTCTGGTATAACTGATGCCGCTGGCAATTATGACATTGGCGATTTGAATACAGGCACTTATCGCGTTGGATTCAAAGATTTTTCATGGAAATATGCCCTAGAATATTACGACGATATGCTGGACTTTAACCATGCCACAGACATTCCTGTAACGGTCGGTACTCCCACAACTGGTATCGATGCCCAGTTGGCTTTGGCAGGAAACATCAGCGGCACGGTGACGGACACTACTGGAAATCCTTTAGCGGGGATTCATGTTTGGGCTTACCGTTGGAACGGCAGTAACTGGTTCCCTGTTAACCTTGCCATTACTGATGCTTCAGGCTACTATGAGATTAAAATTCTGGCAGCTGGCAATTATCGCATCAAGTTCTCTGATCCTTCAGGAAGTTATGCCTACGAGTATTATGACGATGTACTGGATATTAGCAGCAGCACGGACGTTCCGGTTACGGCAGAGAATACCACGCCTAACATCAATGCCCAGTTGTCTTTGAAAAGCAACATCAATGGCACGGTGACGGACAGCAGCGGAAATCCTTTAGCGAATATTGAGGTCATGGCTTACTATTGGAACGGTACTTACTGGGAGGGAATTCACTCTGATTTGACAGATAGTGCTGGCCGCTATGATTTTGAGGGTTTGCTGGCAGGTGATTATCGCCTCCGCTTCAGAGATGCTTCAGGGACTTATGCCACCGAGTATTACGACGATGCGCCGAACTTTGAGAGTGCTACGGACATTGTGGTAACGACCAACACTACCATCTCTAACATCAATGCCCAATTGGGTATGGCAGCTCACATCACTGGCACGGTGACGGAGGAAGGCAGTGGAAATCCTTTAGAGGGAATTCAGGTTGCGATTTACCGTGATGGAAATTGGCTTGATGCTGATTTGACTGATGCCTCAGGCAATTATGATCTTGGCGGTCTAAATACAGACACTTATCGCCTCCGCTTCAGGGATAACTCAGGGACTTATGCCACTGAGTATTACGACGATATGCCATATCTTGGTAGTGCGACGGACATTATGGTCACGGTCGGCATGACTACCAACATAGATGCACAGTTGGATTTAGCAGGTCACATCACCGGCATGCTGACGGACTGCGCTGGAAATCCTTTAATGGGGATTGATGTTGCGGCTTACCGTTGGTGGAATGGTAGTGACTGGCTCTGGCTTAATTCTGGTGTGACTGATGCATCCGGAAATTATGATGTTGGTGGTCTGAGTACGGGTACTTATCATGTCCGATTCAGGGATCCTTCAAGGACTTATCCCACTGAGTTTTACAACAATGCGCCGAATCTTCTCAGCGGCACGGACATTGCCGTCACGGAAGGCATGATCACGCCCAACATCAAAGCACAAATGGGGACTTGTGATGTTATTATCGACTTCGGTGATCCATACGGGATTTGGATGCGGATGAACAACATCACTTGGGTTAAATTGCACCCCCTCTCACCAGAGAGCATGGTCACGGGAGATATAGACGGTAGCGGTCAAGATGATGTCATTATCGACTTTGGTGCTCCTTATGGTATTTGGGCGCGGATGAATAACACGACTTGGGTGCAACTAGACATTCGCTCACCAGAGAGCATGGTGACGGGCGATCTAGACGGTAGCGGTCAAGATGATGTCATTATCGATTTTGGCAGCGACGGGATTTGGGTGTGGATGAATAACAGCACTTTGGTTCAACTCGACTCTCGCTCAGCAGATAGCATGGTAACGGGCGATATAGACGGTAACGGTCTAGACGATGTCATTATCGACTTTGGTGCCCCAGATGGTATTTGGGTGTGGATGAATAACAGCACTTTGGTTCAACTGGACACTCGCTCAGCAGAGAGCATGGTGACGGGAGATATAGACGGTAATGGTCTAGACGATGTCATTATCGACTTTGGCAGCGATGGGATTTGGGTGCGGATGAACAACAGTGTTTTGGTTCAATTGCATAGCATCTCGCCAGAAAGCATGGTGACAGGCGATATAGACGGTAATGGTCAAGACGATATCATTATCGACTTTGGTGCCCCTTATGGTATTTGGCTGTGGATGAACAACAGTAGTTGGGTTCAATTGCATAGCATCTCGCCAGAAAGCATGGTGACAGGCGATATAGACGGTAATGGTCAAGACGATATCATTATCGACTTTGGTGCCCCTTATGGTATTTGGGTGTGGATGAACAACAGTACTTGGGATCATTTGCATTCAATATCGCCAGATAGCATGGTGACGGGGAATATTGATTGATTGATGGTTAAACAATAACACGTAGAATTAAACGCATTCTCCCCCCTTTGATGGGGGGATTTTTTTTGCCACCGCTTATCATTCTTCAACAGCAGTGACAATACACAACACTTGTATCCCTTCCCCACGCCCAAACGCCGTCAAACCTTCCCCGCTTGTTGCCGTGATCCCCACATCTTTCTTATCCCCCAGCCCTAATAGTTCACTGAGACTGGTTTTCATTTCCTCAATTTTGGGCGTGATTTTCGGCCTTTTGCATTCAATGCTGCATGACAGATGCGTTATGCGCCAATCTTTTAAAAATTTCAGCGCCTCTTGCACATAGACGCGACTGTCGGTGATACCTTGTTTGAGGCATAAATCATCGCTGACAGTACCCAGAATATTAACGCTGGTGATACCAGAAATGGCATTACACAGGGCATGTAATACCACATCGGCATCACTATTGCCTTGCAAAGGCGGCTCCCCTTCAAATACTACACCACCCAGTTTCAATTTTTTTGTTTGATTTTCTAAATCAAAACGATGACTATCTTGTCCGAGTCCTGTTTTTATACGCATAGATTAAATTTTCAGTTTTAAGTTATCAGTTATCAGTTATCAATCTATCAATAAAAGGCTTAAAATAAGGTAACTCCAAAAAATTAACCTTCCGAGGCAAAAGTTTTCGCGCGCGAAAACTTTTGCCTCGGAAACAATATCCGCATGTAGGGGCAACACCCTAGTGGTTGCCCTTGGTATTTTATTTTTTGGGAGTTACCTAATAGGAGTCCAAAATTTATTTTGGATTTAATTTTTTTATTTATGATAACTAATAACTGATAACTTAATATGGGAATAGGACGCACCTTACTAGAACGCATTGACCATTCTGAAGAAGAGTCAATACACCAATTAACCCCGGATACAGACAAATTATTGCAATCCGTTTTACAAAATCTGCAAAACATGTTTAACACACGTCAGGGTAGTGCTTTAATCTTACCAGATTATGGTTCTCCTGATTTTAATGATATGGTCTCCAGATTTCCAGATGCCATCATGGAAATTCGCAAGGCTATCTTTAACAATGTGAAAGAATATGAGCCCAGGCTCAAAAATATTCGAGTGAGACACATTCCAAATGAGGAAAATCCCCTGGATTTGCAGTTTGAAATCCATGCACAATTGAAATTGGGTCGAAATCGATCTCCAGTGGCATTTACCACCATTATGGGTGACTCAGGGCGCATCAAAATACGAGGATAAATGATTTGGCCTTTAATAAATACTATCAAGATGAACTCTCCTTTCTGACAGAACTGGGTAAAGAATTCGCGCAAAAAAATCCTAAGTTAGCACCGCTTCTTGCCGAGCGGGGCGATGATCCCGATGTCGAAAGATTATTAGAAGGCATTGCCTTTATCAGCGGGCGTTTGCGACAAAAATTGGATGATGAGTTACCTGAATTAACACATACACTCATTGCACTATTATGGCCTCACTATCTACGGCCTATCCCCGCCATGTCCATTCTCCAATTTGAGCCCATACCCAGTGCCTTAATGGAAAAACAAACCATTCAGCGTGGCTGTAAAGTGGACTCCGTGCCAGTCGAAGGCACTTCATGTCACTTTAAGACTTGCTATGATGTTGATATTTATCCCCTGAAATTGGAAAATCTCTCTTTAGAACGGGTGGCTGAGGGTTCAATATTAAACTTGCGTTTTACGGTTGAACCGGGCGTTGAACTCAGTAAACTCGGTTTAGACAAATTGCGTTTGTTTTTACAGGGCGAACCTTATCTCACTTATTCGCTGTATCTCTGGCTTTCTCGCTATTTGGATAAAGTCAGCGTGCGAAGCACAAAGGGTGAATTCACCTTAGACAAGCGAGTTGTTCGTCCCATCGGATTATCTGAGGAAGAAGGGCTTTTGCCTTATCCACCCAATGCCTTTCTGGGCTACCGACTATTACAAGAATATTTTTCTCTGCCCGAAAAATTTTTATTTTTCGAGATCAATGAACTCAATCCAGTGGCACAGTTCAAAAATGCCGAAAGCTTTGAACTGATTTTTCACTTTTCACGTCCGCTCGATGATCAAATTCATCAGAATTTAAAAACACACCATGTTCGCCTCTATTGCACACCCATTATTAATCTATTTCCACTGGATGGCTCTCCGATTCGTTTAGATCATCGGCGCGTGGAATACCGAATACGACCAGAGGGCAATCCTCCCGATCATTATGAAATTTACACCGTTGACAAAGTAGAAGGCGTGCAATCGGGTAATGCTGAGCGCCAGCGTTACTACGCCTTTGAATCTTTTGATCATACGACAGCAGAATCTCCCATTTTTTATAGGACGCGACTTCGCCCTAGCGTGGTGCAACATGGCAGAGAGTCTTATGAAGGCGTAGATACTTATATTGCCTTTGTCACGGCAACCGAAGAAGCCAGCCTACCGCCCGTTGAAACGATTTCAATAGAATTAACCTGTAGTCATCGTCACTTAGCCGGCGAATTGAAACGGGGTGAAATTTGTGTTGCGACCGGCAATTCACCTGAATTTGCCACCTTTAAAAATATCACTATCGTGACGCCCTCTTTTCCACCGCCCCTAGAAGCGGGACTGCATTGGCAACTGATTTCTAATATGTCCCTGAATTATATTTCGCTGGCTAATGTGGAAGCTTTACGGGTGATATTATCGGCTTATGATTTTGGGGCACACTATAATGTACAAACGGCGCGAGAAAGTCAATTACGCCGTGAAGGTATTGCCGCGATACACCCTAGCCCCGTTGATGTGCTACATCATGGGACACCGATTCGGGGCATACGCACGCATATTGATATGCAAGAAAGCAAATTCGCGGGAGAAGGGGACATGTACCTATTTGCCTCCGTGCTGAATGAGTTTTTTGCTCTCTATGCTAGTATTAATGCTTTTCATCAACTTGAAGTTAAAACGGAACGGGGTGAAATCTATTTATGGCCAGCGAGACAAGGACAACAACATCTGATTTAACTGAAAATAGCCGTTTTTATTCATTTTTTCAACTCGTCTATTTGCTAGAAAACATTCATCCAAGTGCTGTACCGGTTGGCTATCAAGGTCCTGTTGAGGGTGAAATCCTCCGTTTTCGCCCAGCCGCACATTTAGCCTTTCCGGCTGCGGACATTGCCTCGCTTGAAGCCAGCGACAATCAGTATCTTTTATCTTTAAATTTCATGGGCTTGTATGGAACCACGTCCCCCCTACCGGCTTTTTATACCGAAGCGATCATCGCCGCCGATTTAGATGAAAACCAGCGGCGTGACTTTTTAGATATTTTTCATCATCGCCTCTTTTCCTTGTTTTATCGGATTTGGAGAAAATACCGCTATTATATTGAATATAAAAAGGGCGCAGTTGATGGTTTTTCGCAACGCATGTTTTCTCTGATGGGCTTAGGCGATCCGCAATTGCGACAGGTGGGTAATATACATTGGGATCGGCTGCTATACTATGTAGGATTATTAAGTATGCGTAGCCGCTCAGCGGTTGTTTTGGAAAAAGTCATTTCTCATTATTTTTTTAATCTGCCGGTTGCTATTGAACAATGTGTCCCCCGTTGGGTGCCCATTGAAAAATGGCAACAAAACCGCATGGGATTGGGCAATTGTTCATTAGGACAAGATTTTTCTGTGGGAGATCGGGTATTGGATCGCGCCGGAAAATTTAATATACGCTTGGGACCACTTAATTTTAATCAATTTTGTGATTTTCTGCCGACGGGACAATATTATGAAACTCTACGCGATTTGGTGAAATTTTTGTTAATTGATCCATTAGATTTTGATGTGGTACTGATTTTAAAAAAGGCAGAAGTGCCCAAGATGAGACTTTCGGCAGATACACAGCTTGGTTGGTCAGGCTGGATGGGTGACGTTTCGGAGGATGGCGTGGTGGTTTTGGTGGGTCGGTAGCAAATGTTATCTGTATCTAGTACAACGGATTAACGGAATAAACGGATTTTTTCTTTGAATTTGACTTTAGAAATCCGTTTATTCCGTTAATCCGTTGTACTAGACAAGAGTTGTACTAGACAAGAGTTGTACTAGACAAGAGTTGTACTAAACAAGAGTTGTACTAAACAAACTACATATGAACAAACCACATCTCATCCACAAAGAACTGACCTATATCGTCCGAGGCGTACTGTTTAAAGTTTATAACCAGCTTGGCCCCAAACTCCCTGAAAAGTTATATCAAAAAGCTGTCACCTATGGCCTAATCGAACAGGGTATCAGTTGCGAACAGGAAAAACAGTTTGAAGTCATCTACCGAAACGAATCAAGCGGTACTTACTACATTGACCACTGGCTTGAGGATGGCAAACTTCTCCTCGAACTCAAAGTGAAACCTGAAATTATGCCGATCCATAAAGCCCAAACCATTTCCTACCTCAAACTAACCGGTGCTGACTTAGCTATTATTGCCAACTTTGGTGCTAAATCTCTACAAGACCAACGCTTACCTAACTTCATACGAGGAAAAACGACTGACTTTCAATGGCAACCCCAACCACTGAGCACAGATATTTTATACCCGGCACTCACCGACACTATCCTTAAAGGCTTGTACCGAGTCCACTTTATCTTAGGACCGGGTTTTATCCATCGTGTCTATCGGCGAGCAATGATGATTGAATTACAGCAGCAAGGTATAGGTTATGAGCCTATCCGTAAAATAGATTTTTACTATAATAATAAATATGTTGGTCAACAAAAAACACAAATCATCAAGGTTGAGAATAAAATATTATTAGGAGTCTTTGCTCTTAAAACGATTGACGAGGCGATGAAGATGGTAATGAATACGCGGTTAAAGCATTTGGGGGTGAAGGTAGGGATTCTGGCTAATTTTTATGGAGAACAGTTGGTGGTGGAAAGGGTGTTGAATACTGACTAGTATAGTACATAGAGTACAACGGATAGAGTACAACGGATTAACGGAATAAACGGATTTCTAAACTCTCGAAAAAAAATCCGTTTATTCCGTTAATCCGTTGTACTACTACTAATTACCTTGTACTAACTACAGCATACTTGAACAGCGCAAAAAAGCAAAGGGCTATTAGAGTCGCACAGCCACGGCAACACGGAAACCGATAAGCTGGTTGCGGTTGTCCGAGGAGTTCCGGCCTCAAAAGAGCCCACCGGTGAAGTTGATTTATTATCCCAACCACTGCCACAGCCGTCACAATTTGCCCTATTTTTACCTATCCCATTCCCCCACCAATAATTGGTTTCAGTGCCACCATGCGCGGCAAACTCCCATTCTGCCTCGGTAGGCAGACGATATTGTTGTCCCGTTTGTTTGCTTAACCACTCAGCATAAGCTACGCCATCATTCCAACTGACACACACCACTGGATGATTATCAGTTTGGGATAAATAAGAGCCAGCGTAGGGTGCGTCCTACGCACCGTCATCGGCACCATAATCATTAATGAGGTGTCTTTTGTTTTGTTTAATGGCATAATTATTTTATTTATTTATTTATTTATTTATTGTAGGGGCAATCCCTTGTGGTTGCCCTTAACGAAGGTGGCATTGACTTATAACCACCCATATCTGAAATTTTAACACATTAATAATGAGTACAACGGATGATCTCGCTCCGCTTGTTACTTCGTTTAGCGGAATAAACGGATTAAAAACAATGAACTCACAACCACCAATATTTGTTGGTATTGATATTGGCACATCGGGCTGTCGTGGGTGTGCTATTGACATTAAAGGTCAAATTATTGCAGAAACTCATGTCAAACTCATCGAACAAGAGCCTTTTCTCTGGTGGGACGCCTTAAAAGAAGTCTTAACTCAACTCCGCGACAAGCTTCCCATCACCGCCCTCTCAATCGACGGCACTTCTTCAACCGTCCTATTGGCCGATAAGAAAGGAACGCCGCTTGGTCCGGCTTTGATGTACAACGATGCACGCGCGACAGAAGAAGCGGAAACTATTTATCAGATTGCCCCTAAAAATAGCGGCGCCCATGGTGCCAGTTCTAGCCTAGCTAAATTGCTTTGGCTACTTAAGAACACAAAACCAAAGAATGTCGCTCATGCCCTGCATCAGGCAGACTGGCTCACCGGCAGGCTCACAGGCCAATTTGATCTCAGTGATGAAAACAATTGCCTAAAAATGGGTTATGATCCCCTTGAGCGTCAATGGCCGACTTGGATAGTGGCATTAGGTTTTGATATGAGACTTCTGCCACGGGTACAAGCCCCCGGCACCCCCATTTCCACAATCCGAGCCGAAATGGCAAAGCAACTTGGGCTCAGTCCTGAAACATTCATCGTCAGCGGCACAACCGACAGCATCGCAGGCTTCCTCGCCACAGGGGCCGATCAAGTGGGTGATGCAGTCACTTCGCTTGGCAGTACATTGGCACTCAAGATTGTATCCCTTGTTCCCCTCTTTTCACCAAAATATGGCATTTATAGCCATCGCTTATGGGATAAATGGCTGGCCGGCGGTGCCTCTAACAGCGGTGGTGCAGTACTCTTGAAATATTTCACGGTGGACGCGCTTGAAGCGATGACGCCTCAGTTGCAGCCAGAAAAAAGCACCCAGTTGGACTATTATCCGCTAGTCACTGTCGGCGAACGCTTTCCAATTGCGGCTCCTAAATTGGAACCCCGTTTAGAACCCCGTCCGCCCAATGAAGTGACATTTTTCCAAGGACTTTTAGAAAGCATGGCAGGGATTGAAGAGACTGGTTATCAGCGTTTGCAAAGCTTAGGGGCACCTTATCCAAAGTCCGTTTATACGGTAGGCGGTGGCGCCAAAAATGCCGCTTGGACCCAAATACGGCAAAATCGGCTTGGGTGCCCAATGCAACAGGCTCGGCAGACTGAAGCAGCTTATGGGTCGGCTTTATTGGCCAAACGTGGTTTTTTATTGTTATAGGATCAGATGATGAAAATATATTATCAAGGATTTCTCTTAATTGAAATGGCAATAGTGTTACTCATTATGACTTTAGTCATCGGCAGTTTATTAATCCCACTCTCTGTGCAGATGGATCAAAGTCGACTCAAAGCCACTCAACAAGATTTAGAAACCATTAAAGAGGCATTGCTCGGTTTCGCCGTGATTAATGGACGTTTACCCTGTCCAGATACTAACAATGATGGCATAGAAGACAATCCAAGTGCTTGCGAGACTGAAGGTGATTTACCTTGGAGCACTTTAGCTGTCGGCAGACAAGATGCGTGGGGACAGCCTTTTCGTTATCGAGTTGATGCACACTATACGGCTCAACCTGTTCCAAATCCGCCTGACACGACTAATAATTTAAGAGTAAGAAATAGGCAAGGCGAACAATTGACCAACGAAAGCGTTAATTCTGATGTGATAGCAATCATTGTTTCGCTGGGTAAAGATGGACAAGCCAATCATGAAAATGGAGGCGTAATAGATAATATTTATACACAGGATGTATTTGTAGAAAATAGCTTTGATGATCGTTTGATTTTTTTATCTAAAAATCTTTTAATCAATCGCTTAGCTTATTCTGGACAATGGCCTTGAAAGTTTAGTTTAGTTTAGAACGCCTGCTTTATCCTTTACTTTGTTTCAAAAATATGTTAAATAATAATTTATTAATAACGACTATTTCATATTTAAAGCGTCACGGAGCCTACAGTGTTTGAAAAAGCAAAAATTGAAATTCCAGAAATTCCAGAAGAGATTGCAGTGCCAGCCATCAAACGGGCTAATGTGACCCGTCAGAATTTTGGCGTGCTTGCATTAAATCAAGATCATAAAAAAGAAGTCGTTAATCTTATCTTAAAAAATACCACACTGCCAGCGCAAGTGACAGAAATATTTGGAACAGAGTTAGCCAATCAAGAGACCGTTGAAATTAGAATCATGGAAAATGAGGTGAGCGACCCTGAACGAGCGATAGAAATTGGCAAAGCCATTCTTGAATTGCCCGCTGGGCTACCCGCTCAATCTCCGATTGATATTACCTTTCGCTTGAATGAAGAAGGGCGTTTAGAAATGACAGCACTTTCAAATGATAGAAAAATATCCGTTAACATAGAGGCCTTATGACAAATATCAAAGAAGAAGATTTTATCCAAAGCATTGCCGATGCTTTTCAATTCATCTCTTATTATCATCCCCTTGATTACATTAAAGCTTTGGGAAAAGCTTATGAGCGTGAAGCGTCCGAAGCGGCTAAAGATGCCATTGCTCAGATTTTAGTCAATTCACGCATGAGTGCCGAAGGGCATCGCCCGATTTGTCAAGATACTGGCATTGCCGTCGTCTTTCTCAAAATCGGCATGAATGTGCAATGGGAGACCCATAAAAGTATCACGGAAATGGTAAATGAAGGGGTGCGACGTGCATATACAGACCCTGATAATGTATTACGTGCCTCTGTTCTCAGAGATCCCGCCGGCACTCGTCAAAATACCCAAGATAATACGCCAGCCGTGATACATTTTGAAGTTGTACCCGGCAATACGGTCGACGTCAAAGTCGCAGCCAAGGGGGGCGGTTCTGAAAATAAATCCAAATTTGTCATGTTAAATCCGAGTGATAATTTAGTCGATTGGGTCCTGAAAACGGTTCCTCAAATGGGAGCGGGTTGGTGTCCACCCGGCATACTCGGTATAGGCATTGGTGGCACCGCAGAAAAAGCCATGTTATTGGCGAAAAGTGCCTTGATGGCGCCCATTGATATTCAGGAATTACAAGCGCGGGGCGCGTCTAACCGGATTGAGGCATTGCGTTTAGAACTTTATGAAAAAGTCAATGCCTTGGGAATAGGCGCACAAGGTTTAGGCGGATTGACGACAGTGTTAGATGTTAAAATACTTGATTATCCCACCCATGCTGCCTCTTTGCCCATTGCCATGATTCCCAACTGTGCAGCCACGCGCCACGCGCATTTTATATTAGATGGCAACGGACCCGCTCATTTACCCCCCCCCAGTTTAGAAGAATGGCCACAAGTGACATGGGAAGTGGGAGCACAAACCCGTCGTGTGAATCTTGACACCGTCAAACCAGAAGATGTCGCACAGTGGCAACCAGGGGAGCGTTTATTGCTCAGTGGTAAATTCTTGACCGGGCGCGATGCGGCTCATAAACGGATAGCGGATTTATTGGCGAAAGGAGAGCCCTTACCCGCAGGCTTGGATTTCAAAAATCGTTTTATTTACTACGTTGGACCAGTGGACGCAGTGCGTGATGAGATAGTTGGACCGGCAGGCCCGACGACGGCAACGCGCATGGATAAGTTTACCGAAATGATGTTGGAAAAAACGGGCATTATTGGCATGATCGGCAAAGCAGAGCGTGGTCCTCAAGCGATTGAGGCGATAAAAAAGCATAAAGCCGTGTATTTAATGGCGGTAGGCGGAGCGGCTTATTTAGTATCCAAAGCGATTCGCGCTGCACGAGTGGTCGCGTTTGCCGATTTAGGCATGGAGGCGGTGCATGAGTTTGAAGTACAAGATATGCCAGTGACGGTCGCGGTGGATGCCAACGGCGAGTCGGTGCATAAAACGGGACCGGCGGAGTGGCGGGTAAAAATTGCCAGTGTACGGCTCAGCTAGTTGAATATAATAATAGGAGTCCAAACTTTAGTTTGGACGGTCCAAGATAAATCTTGGACTCCTCGTTATAGAATAACTGATAACTGATAACAATGCCAATCAAAAATATCAACGTACCTGCGCCCCATCAAGGTTTATTTGAATTTACGCCAAAAGTGGCGACTGCGGTTAGTGAAACCAATATCCGAGAAGGACTGTGTACCTTGTTTGTCCAACACACTTCAGCGAGTTTGCTGATTCAAGAAAATGCCGATCCTTCGGCCAAAAATGATTTAGAACAATGGTTAAATCGCTTAGTACCAGAGGGAGATTCGATCTATACCCATAAACTTGAAGGGGCGGACGATATGCCAGCTCATATCAAATCGGCTTTGACAGCCACGAGCCTAGCTATTCCCATTATGAATGGTCAATTGGCATTGGGCACTTGGCAGGGCATCTATTTGTGGGAACATCGTCGTCATGGTGGACAGCGTTCAATCGTCATTCATATTGGTCATTAATTCAATCAAGAAACACAAAAAAAATGTGGTTTAAAAATATACATATTTATCGTTTTTTACGTCCGTTCACATTATCAGCCGAAGACTTACATGAACAATTGACTCAGGAAGCTTTTCATCCCTGTGGCAAAATGGATATGGAAAGTCTAGGCTGGGTATCGCCTTTAGGGCGTCAGAGTGAATCTTTAGTGCATAGCATTAACAATTGCATCATTTTCAGTGCCCGCAAAGAAGAAAAAATATTGCCTGCTACGGTTGTGCGCGACTTTGTGAATGAGAAAGTTGAAGAAATTGAAACTCAACAAATGCGTAAAGTGCGTAAACGTGAAAAAGACGAAATTCGTGAACAAGTGCTGCTTGACTTGATACCACGCGCTTTTAGCCGATCAAGCTATCTTTCCGCCTATATTGATGTCACAAATGGTTGGCTCTTGATTGATACGCCGAGTGATAAAAAAGCTGAAGAATTAATTAGTTTTTTACGTCAAACACTGGGGAGTTTGCCGGTGGTACCGCCTAAAGTTCAAAAAGCGCCGGCTAATGTGATGACACAATGGTTGGTTAATCAAAATGACTGCCCCCCCGATATTGAATTAGCGGATGCTTGTGTTTTAACCGATCAAGAAGGAGCGGTGGTGAATTGTAAGCGTCAAGACTTGTTAGCAGAAGAAATCCAAGGACATTTGGAAGCGGGCAAATTAGTGACACGCTTAGCAGTAGAGTGGCATGAACGTTTAGGGATGATTTTGGATGATGGATTGATCATTAGACGTTTACAAACGCTAGATTTGATAAATACACAAATTGATGATGCGAATATCGAAACACCAGAACAACGTTTTGATGCCGATTTTGCGATTATGACTTTGGAATTGGCGGCTTTGATTAAAAGAGTGTTTGATATTTTTGGGGGAGAAGATGAAGCGGCTTATGCTAAGATGACATAAATCATGTAGAGCGCCTCTGAGGTTTTTAAAACCTCTGAGGGCAGGGCCAAAATATTCCAATAATCGAACGGGATTATTGTTGATTTAACAATCAGGAGTTCAATAATGGAAAGCATAACTCTTTCAGAAGATTTTCAGGTGGTTATTCCTGATAATATCCGAGAAAATTTACATTTACAAGCGGGTCAACAATTTATTTGTCTTACTGAAAATAAGACGATCCGTTTGATACCAAAAAACGATATCCAAGCCTTTCGTGGATTACTCAAAGGGGCAAATCCAGAAAACTACAGAGATCGACTTAAACCATGAATAATAAGTATTATTTAATAGACACTTGTGGTTGGATAGAGTGGTTTATGGATGACGTTTTGGCTGAACAATTTTCCCCCTATTTCCAACAACTGCCCAATATTATCGTACCAACTGTACTACAATACGAACTATATAAATGGGTTTGTCGAGAACGGGACATCGATACAGCACAAGTCCTTATTGAACTGACTAAACAAGGAAAAATTGTTGTGCTAGATACAGATTTAGCACTATTAGCAGCAAAACTTGCCACTCAATATCAACTATCAGTAGCAGATGCACTGATTTACGCAACGGCTCAACAAGAAAAAGTCGAACTCATCACTTCTGATAATCATTTTTCAGATTTGCCAAACGTTTGCTATTTTCCCAAATCGTAGCAAGCATAGGGTGCGTGCGCCAAGCGAAGCTTGGCATTTCTTGCTGGGTGAAAGTCCCGGTCAGGTAAGGGCTAACCACCCACCTGTATCGAGTGTTGCGTGTCCATAGGTAACGAACGACACGAAGCGTACA
>JALXAQ010000192.1 GCA_026991885.1 Thiotrichaceae bacterium | reverse complement strand
GTTATAATATAAAAAGCATAAGTAGTATTCAGATGTCAATAATTATCAATATTTTTGTGTACTATATGACTAAAGACAAATTAAGAAAACAATTTTTATTAAAAAGAAAAAAATTAAATAATTTACAAGAAAAAAGTCGAGCCATTAGTCAACAATTTTTTAAGTTTTTTGATTTAAGCGAGATTAAAAAATTACAGTTATTTTTGCCGATTTTAAGACAGAATGAAATTAATACATGGTTTATCATTGATGAGATAAGGCAAAATCATTCACATATCATCCCTATTATTTCTAAGAGCCTGTTTGAAACTTACAGCATGGAAAGTTATGTGCTAGACACTAATACGAAAATAGTAGAGAATGATTGGGGTATTCCTGAACCGATTAATGCCATTAAATGTCCTGATGATACAATTGATATGATTTTAATCCCCTTATTATGTTTTGATAAACAAGGTTTTAGAGTGGGATATGGTAAAGGTTTTTATGATAGATTTTTGCCAAATTGCCGAAAGAATATAATCAAAGTAGGGCTATCACTCTTTGAGTCGGTGGATAAAATCGATGATGTCAATGAATATGATGTCAGAATGGATTTTTGTGTGATGAGCGACAGGGTTTTTTTATTTAATAACTGATAACTTAATAACTAATTATGCAACCAATGCTCAATATTGCGATACGGGCGGCACGTCGCGCCGGTACGATAATTATCCGCTCCATCGAAAAACGCCAAGATTTACACGTAGAGAGCAAAGCTAAAAACGATTTTGTGAGTGAAGTTGATAGACAAGCTGAAGCCGCTATCATTAGTATTTTGCGTAAAGCCTATCCGGCTCATGCGATTCTTGCTGAAGAGGGGGGCGCACAAAAAGGTAATGAGTATCAATGGATTATAGATCCACTCGATGGTACGACTAATTTTTTACATGGAAATCCACAATTTGGTGTATCTATCGCTTTAGCTAAATCTAATCATTTAGAACAGGCGGTGATTTATGATCCCTTACGTGATGAATTATATACTGCTTCACGGGGTGAAGGGGCATTACTCAATGATCGTCGCATACGAGTGAGTGGTTTAAGCTCTTTGGATGGTGCGTTACTAGGCACTGGTTTTCCTTTTAGAATGCAAGAGCATATAGATACTTATTTGAATACTTTTAAGGCTTTGTATCCTTTGGTTTCAGATATTCGTCGCGCTGGTTCTGCTGCTTTGGATTTGGCTTATGTTGCTGCTGGACGTTTAGATGGTTTTTGGGAGTTAGGTTTAAAAGAGTGGGATATGGCGGCGGGTGTTTTGTTAATTCAGGAGGCTGGGGGATTTAGCACTGATTTTGGCGGTGGAAATGATTATTTGAAAACGGGCAATATCGTGGCAGCTAGTCCAAGAGTACATAAGGAAATATTGCAAACAATTCAGCCGCATTTATCTAAAGGCTTGAAAAAATAAATAAGGATGTCCAAGATAAATCTTGGACTCCGAGAAAAATTTAAGCTGAAAATGTTACGGGCACTTTAAACCAAAAAGTGCTACCCTTACCTAAGAGACTGTCTACCCCGATTTGTCCGCCCATTTTTTCAATCAATAATTTCGCAACCGCTAGCCCCATACCCATTCCATCATAAAGTCGTGTTGATGAGGCATCAACTTGAGAAAAAATATCAAATAAGTGTGCTTGTTTATCTTGAGCAATGCCTATGCCTGTATCACTCACTTCAAACCGTATCCACTGTTTTTTAGCTTCGCGTTCAAGTGCTTCCACACGTATCAGAATTTTACCTTGTTTAGTAAATTTAAGGGCGTTGTTTACTAAGTTGCTCAAAACTTTGTCGATTCCGTCACGATTACCCTGTAAAAGGGTGTCTAATGATGGTGCAATTTCGGTGGTTATTTGCAAATCTTTGGATTCTAAATCGACTAATGACTTTTTTAAAATATTATCGACAAGTTGAGGTAGCTGAAAATCACAAAGGATAAGTGTGTCTTCAGCTCGAAATTGATCGGCAAAAGTCAGGGCATTTGTGATGAGGGTATTTAACTGTTGATTGGCTTTCATGACTCCCTCAACATAATGCTGTTGTTCTTCAGTCAGGAGGGTATCTTCTATTAGAATTTCAGTCATACCTTTGATAGCTGTTAAGGGAGTGAAAAATTCGTGACTGATATTGCGTAGAAATTCTGTTTTTAATATTGAGGCTTGTTGGGCTTTTTCGTAAGAAAGTTGCAGTGCTTCTAACAGAAATTGGATTTTTTTTGTTTGATTGGTAACTTCACTTTCTAAGTTTTGGCGTAAATGTGCGAGTTCGAGATGGGTTTCTACTCGTGCTACTAATTCCTCTTTTTGGAAAGGTTTGCTGATGTAGTCTACCCCGCCTGCTTGTAAGCCACGAACAATATTTTCAGTCTTGTCAAGTGCTGATAAAAATAGGATAGGAATTTTTTTTAAGATGCTTTCTTGTTTCATGCGCTGACAAGTCTCGTATCCATTCCAGCCAGGCATGGCGACATCTAATAGGATGAGATCAGGTGAAGACAATTTTGCAGTCTCTAAGCCTTCTTTTCCATTTTCTGCTGATACAACACGATAATGATTATTTGTTAATATTGTTTTTAACAGAATCAGATTAACCGGATTGTCATCAATGATTAGCACTAAAGGTTTTTCTGTCATAATGTGATCAATTTAATCCCGTCGAACCAAATCCGTCGCGTCCATTATCTTCGAGATGCGTTACCCACTTAAATTTGACTTGGAGAATCGGCACAAAGACGATTTGGCATAGCCGTTCTCCCTGTTGAATTGTAAAAGCTTTGTTGCTCCGGTTCCAAACTGCGATCTGAATTTCCTTTCTATAATCTGAATCGATTAATCCGACTAGATTACCTAATACGATTCCATGATGAAGCCCTAATCCAGAACGGGGTAATAAGACAGCAGCCAGATTGGGATCATGGATATTGATAGCAATTCCACTGCCAATCAGTTTCGTTTCTTGAGCTTGAATTGTTAAGGGGGCTGTAATACAAGCCCGTAAGTCGATAGCTGCCGCGCCATCTGTTGAATAGCTTGGTAAGGGAATTTCTTTGCCCATTAAGGGATTTATAATGGTTGCTTCTATGGTTCGCATTATTTATATTTAATATTGTGTTTTTGGATTCGATAACGTAAGGTGCTGTAACTGATACTTAATAATTTAGCGGCTTTCGCCTTATTGCCTTGAGTTTGTGTTAAGGCATTCATAATGGTGTTTCTTTCTACCTCTTCCATGTGGCTGCGAAAACCAGCTTGTTCTTGATGATTAGGCAGTGTTGCTTCTGGTAATTGCAAATCTTGAGGTTTAATAATATTGTTTTCACAAAGGGTGACTGCACGTTCAAGCATATTTTCTAATTCTCGCACATTACCCGGGTAGCTATAAGCTTGTAATGATTTTATAGCTTTGTCTGATATGGTTGTTTGTTGGTGGTATTCATTTGTTGTGTCGTTTGATTTTAATTTCGTCAAAATTTTGGCGACTAAGTCTGGAATATCTTCGAGACGTTCACGCAAGGGTGGAATATAGAGTTCAATGACGTTGACACGGTAAAATAAGTCTTGTCTAAATTGACCTTGTTTGACTAATTCGGCTAAATTGCGGTGCGTGGCACTGAGTATGCGAACATCTACGGGTATTTCTTTTGCAGCACCAAGCGGGCGCACTTGTTTTTCCTGAATCACCCGCAATAGTTTGACTTGCATGTGTAAGGGTAAGTCGGCAATTTCATCAAGAAACAAGGTTCCCCCATCTGCTGTCTGAAAAAGTCCTTTTTTATCATTATGTGCTGTGGAATGCGCTCCTTTTTTGTGTCCAAAAAATTCGCTTTCCATGAGTTCCGTTGGTATAGCGCCACAATTAACGGGTGTAAAAGCTTGCTTAGCACGAGCACCTAAAGCATGGATCAGGTGAGCAACGACTTCTTTTCCAGTACCCGATTCGCCTTTAATATAGATATGCGCTTGACTGCGTGCTAATTTTTCGATTTTAGCGCGGACGGTTTGCATGGCTTCAGAGCGACCCACAAGTTTGGATAACAGAATATTTTCAGGCTCTTTTTTTTGTGCTGGTTTTGTTTGTTTGTCGGGTTTAGGCAATTGTAAGGCAGTGGTAATTAGATTGCGTAATTCCAAAAGTTTGACAGGTTTGGCAATAAAATCAAATGCGCCGGCTTTCATGGCTGCGACAGCAGATTCAACATTGCCATGGGCTGTAATCACTATAATGGGGGTTTGATGCCCGAAGGTGGTAACGAGTTCGATGCCATTGCCATCTGGTAAGCGCATATCTGTTAAACATAAGTCAATTTCGTATGCAAGCAAATATTCTTGAGCTTGTGCGAGTGTTTCGGCGGTATAACAGGTGATGCCCATCGGTTTTAAGGTCATAACCAATAATTCAAGAATATCAGGTTCGTCATCTACAACTAAGCAAAGTGGTTTTGACATTTTCAGTGTTCAGTTAAAGTTCAGAAGAAAAATAAATGCGAAAACAGCAACCTAGATTGCTATTTGAGGATAACTGCAAAGACGCTTGATTCGCTTCGCAAATTTCTTTGGCAAGATATAATCCTAATCCTGTTCCTTTGGATTCTGTCGTAAAAAACGGTTCAAATATCTGTGCTTTGACTTTTTCTGTCATTCCTTGACCATGATCTCGTATGTCAAGATAAGGGCTGTTTGTTTCTTCACTCAGAGAAATTGTCAATTCAAGTAAAGGTGTGCCTTGGCTATAACGTAATCCATTTTCACATAAGTTATATATTACTTGTTCTAGTTGATCGGGATCAAAACATACCATCAAGCTATGATAATCACTCTGCAAGTGTATATCAGTATTGCTTAAATATTGTCGGGTTATAAATCCATCAAGGTAAGATTGTAACCAAGCCTGTAAATCAAAAGATTGGGTCTTGGCGGATGAACGCCGACTCAATTGCAAGACATTTTCAATAATGGTATTCACACGTTGCGAATGTTGTGCAATAATTTGAGTTAATCGTTGATCTTCTTGGGAAATGTGAGTGGATTCTGCTAATAATTGTCCAGCATGGCTGATAGCGCCCAGTGGGTTGCGTATTTCATGGGCAATGCTGGCAGTTAAGCGGCCTAATGAGGCTAATTTCAATCGTTGAGCCTGTTGCGCTGTGAGTGTCGCATCTTCCAACAAAATCAATACATTGGTAGTCTCCCCTTGATTCAATTCTGTAAATGTGGCAATGAGATCAACTTCCCCTGCTTCTGGACGAAACAAAGGGGATACTGAACGACGACTTTTTTGCCAATTTGTGACCTGTTCGGCTAATTTGGGTGCAAGCGAACTCAATGTCCGGTCCGTCGGTTGCTCGTTTAATCCTAAAAAACGTAGTGCCGCTTCATTAAAAAAACGAATGCGTCCGACGATATCAATGACTATAATGCCTGATTGGATGTGTTGCACGATTTGGGCATTGAGTTGCGCCAAATATTGTAAATGAACTCCGCGTCGTTCTGCGAGCGCTTCACTGGCTTTAATCCGTTGTGCTAAGGTATGTGCTAAAAATGCAGTTGCAAAAAAGCTGATTCCCAGTAAACCTGCATGAGTATAATTGGTGTCTGAAAACCAATGATGAAGATCAGCGAGGCTGGCATGAAGCAGCACAGATAAACTGGCGATTGCGGCAAAGAAAAAGGCTGTTTTTCCTTCTGTGAGTAAACTCCCTCCGGCAATCACGACTACTAATAATATGCCTAAACCACTGCTCACCCCACCACTGGCATGCATTAATAGCATTATGGCTAGTATATCTAATAAAAATTGTCCGAGTACTTGGACTTTAAAGGGTAGCCAATTTTGTTTGATGGCGAAGAAACATATTATAGCAAAGGCTGAATAGAGGCAGCCTGTGATCAAAAATAAACGCTCATCAAAGGGTCCTAAATAGCTAGGTGAAATGCCGGCAAGAACTGATGCAACAAAAACCGTTGGAACCGTGAAGCGATAGAGGTTGAATAGGTAAAGTGCTTTCCAATTGTTAGGCTGAGTCGGGTTATCGACTTGAACAAGTGTTGGAGTCATCTGGGTTGTTGATCGGCTCGTTTATGCGCTTCACAACAATAACGCGCCTTACCTGAGTGGAGTGCCTCTTGTTCAGGAAAATATAATCCACAATGATCACAACGCACCATCATACTGTGCTCGGTTTTCCTTTGGGGTTGTAACCTTGTCTTCGATTGATTTTGTTTTTGCTGATTTTTTTTATACCAGCGTTGTGCAAGCCACAAGAGTGACCAAACTAATAATATTAGTAGTATAGATCGTATAGAAATCATAATTTCCCTAGTCCAAACCGAAGGTGGACTCCTAAATCTTAGGTGGATGATTTTTGTTTGACAAGTTTATCCAAAATACCATTGATATATTTGTGACTTTTTTCTGCCCCAAATTTTTTGGCCAATTCCACAGCCTCATTAATTACAACTTTAAAAGGAATTTTTGGGCAATAAGTCAGTTCATAACAACCTATTCGTAAAATCGTGAGTTCAACCGGATCAAGTTGGGTGAGGCTACGATCTAAGAATGGGGTAAAGGCGGTATCCAATTGTTCATGTTGTTGGGGAATGTCATGCAATAACTTTTTAAAATAAGGTATATCGACTTTACCCATTTCTTGTTCTTCCAAAAACTGTGTGTTAATGAGTTGGATATCTTGTTGTGTCAGTTGCCATTGATATAAGGCTTGCAATACCCGTTGGCGGGCGGCGGAGCGAGCTTTGGGTGAAAATTTTTGTTTCATTTTTTCATAATTGTAAAAGTAAACTGACCATTTCAATGGCTGACAAGGCGGCATCTGCGCCTTTATTGCCTGCTTTTGTTCCTGCTCGTTCTATTGCTTGTTCAATGCTATCAACTGTCAATACGCCAAATGCGATTGGAATATTCGTTTGTAGTGAGACTGTCGCAAGTCCTTTAGAACATTCGCCCGCGACGTAATCAAAATGGGGGGTACCACCGCGAATGACGGCACCGATGGCAATAATCGCTGTATATTTGCCACTGGTAGCCAAACGTTGTGCGACGAGTGGCATTTCATAGGCACCTGGTATTCGGACGACTGTTATGTTGTCATCTGTGACGCCATGCCGCTTTAGTGTGTCTAATGCTCCTTCAAGCAAACTTTCTGTGACAAAACTATTAAAGCGCCCTACTACAATGGCATAGGGGGCATCACAATTTATAAAATTTCCTTCAATTATTGTACTCATAAGGCTTTTTTATCATTAATCACATAGTCGACGACTTCCAGTCCAAAACCTGAAAGTGCATGTATTTTTTTCGGAGCACTGAGTACTCGCATTTTGCTTACCCCTAAATCTGACAAAATTTGTGCGCCCAAACCATGGGTGCGTAAATTATGTGTTGAAGGTTGTGCGGGTAAATCTTCGCCTTTGTCTTGACGGCAACAATGGCGAATCTGATTAAGGAGTAGCTCTTGATCGTCTGGTTGATGTAGGATCACTACGATGCCAGATTCTTCTTCTGCCACTCTTCTAAGTGCGTCACGCAAAGGCCATCCACATTCTTCACGTACACTGGCTGTCAAGTCACACAAACTATTATGAATATGTACCCGCACTAATACGGGTTCATTTGTTTGTATTTTTCCTTTGACTAAAGCGAAATGTAAGACTTGATCAATACTGTCTTGATAGGCAAAGAGTTGAAAGTCTCCAAATTTGGTAGGCCAGTCGCAATTCGCCACTCGTTCTACGGTTTTTTCATGCTCAACGCGAAAATGGATTAAATCGGCAATGGTCCCTATTTTTAAGTCATGCTGCTCAGCAAAGCTTTCTAAATCTGGGCGACGTGCCATAGTGCCATCTTCATTGAGGATTTCTACAATGACCGCCGCTGGGTCTAGTCCTGCTAAACGTGCCAAATCACAAGCTGCTTCGGTATGCCCTGCGCGTCTGAGTACGCCGCCTTGTTGTGCCATCAAGGGGAAAATATGCCCTGGTTGTACTAAGTCAGACGGTTTGGCATTGGGGGCGACAGCGGCACGAATTGTGACGGCTCTATCTGCGGCTGAAATGCCGGTCGTCACTCCTTTAGCCGCTTCAATAGAGACGGTAAAATTGGTGGTATGCGCTGCATTATTTTCATTAACCATGAGTGGCAATTGTAGTTGTTGACAGCGTTCTTTGGTTAATGTCAGACAAATTAAGCCGCGTCCATAACGTGCCATAAAGTTTATGTCTTTGGCTTGCACTTGACTAGCTGCCATAATTAAGTCGCCTTCATTTTCTCGGTCTTCATCATCCATGAGAATAACCATTTTGCCTTGTTGAATATCTGCAATAATTTCTTTTATATTGTTTAGGGACATAGTGAGATTGTAACATATAGTTTATGGCACAACTGAATTATTCAAGTTGTTTGCCCTGTCGTATAAGGATCACCCCATTCTGTGGTGTACTTAATTTCAAAATCAATGGAGGCACCGGCTAACTTTTTTTCTATAGGTATAAATAAACATCTATAAATTTAGGAACTATTTGGATAATTTCAGCCATGATATCTTGTATATCGTCTATCAATTCATCCATTGTGGTGTCACAAAGTATCGTTTTCATCTATCGTCCTTTGTGTTGACAAAAATCGCTTTATCAATTAACTTTCATGCCGCTCGTTTAAGATAACGATTTGTGTAAAGCATATCAAGACTGAGACTACTAAAATGGTCAGTACTACAAATTCCCTCCCAAAATCTAGCACTGGCGATGTGTTTGATATCAATATTTGGGTAAAACGCATTACCAAAGATCGCCCGCTTGCTGTGAGGCAAACGATTTTTAAGGCTTGTATTTGGGCAAAGGAGGTACATCAATCCCAAACGCGGGCGCCTGGTGAACCTTTTCTCATCCATGTGGTTAATGTTGCTAACACATTGGCGCAATTGGGTATGGATACTGAGGTGCTTGTTGCTGCGATTTTGCATGATATTGTTGAAGATAAACCAAAAATCATGCTTGATGATATTGAAAAACGTTTTGGCAGTGAGGTGGCGCACTTAGTCGATGGTGTTGCCAAGATGAAATTTATTGAGGAACTCAATGATAAGTCGGATAAAACGATTAATACTCAGCACCAAATCGAAAGGCTGCGGAAAATGTTGCTGGCGATGGCTGAAGATATACGGGTTGTATTTATCAAATTAGCTGATCGTTTAGATAATATGCGCGTTTTGCTTCATCATTCAGCAGACAAACAGCAACGTATGGCGCGTGAAACTTTAGATTTATTTGCTCCCCTCGCTAATCGCCTTGGTATTTGGCAGATAAAATGGGAACTTGAAGATTTATCTTTGCGTTATTTGGAGCCTGAGACATACAAAAAATTGGCACGACTTTTAGATGAGCGTCGTATTGATAGAGAAAATTATATCGAGCAAGTGATAAAGAGTTTGTCTGAGGCACTTGCTGATGCTGGTATTCAGGCGAAAATTTCTGGCCGCCCTAAACATATTTACAGTATTTGGCGGAAAATGCAGAAAAAAGATATTGATTTTGATGAAGTTTTTGATGTACGTGCGGTGCGCGTATTGGTTAAGACTGTGACTGAATGTTATATGACGCTGGGACTTGTTCACAATCAATGGCAACCGATTCGTTCTGAATTTGATGATTATATTGCTAAGCCGAAAAACAATAATTATCAGTCTTTGCATACGGCTGTGATAGGTCCTGATCAAAAAATTTTTGAGGTGCAAATCCGTACTCACACGATGCATCATCATGCGGAATTGGGTGTTGCTGCACATTGGCGTTATAAGGAAAATGATAGTCAACATGATCATGCTTTTGAACACAAAATTGCTTGGCTGCGGCAAATTCTACAGTGGAAAGATGAGGATGGTGAGCCTGGCGATTTGATTGATCGTTTCAAGGCTGAGATTTTTGAAACTCGCGTTTATGTGCTGTCTCCGAAAGGTGAAGTGATAGATTTGCAGCAAGGTGCAACGCCGTTGGATTTTGCTTATTGTATTCATACTGAGTTAGGGCATTGTTGTCGGGGTGCTAAAATCAATCATCGCATTGTTCCATTGACATACACTCTAAAAAGTGGTGAATTGGTTGAAATTTTGACTGGGAAAGCGGAAAAACCTTCTCGCGATTGGTTGATTCCACAAGCAGGTTATTTGAAAACGTCAACAGCTCGTTCTAGGGTTAGACAGTGGTTTAAAAAACAAGATTTTCAACAAAATATCAGTGATGGACGGAAGTTATTAGAACGGTTTTTACGACCTTTGAATATTAAAAATTATAGGCTTGCTCAATTAGCGCAAGCTTTGCGTTTTAAATCGGAGGATGAGTTATTAGCTTCTGTGGGATGCGGCGACACGAGTATCAGCCAGATTGCTAATAGCTTCAAAGAACAAGTTTTACCGAAAAAAAAGAAAGTTCTTCCAATTATTAGCAATAATTCTCAAGATAGTATCGATATCAAAGGTGTTGGTGGTTTATTGATTCAAAGGGCACCTTGTTGTCAACCTGTGCCTTATGATCCCATCGTCGGTTATATTAGTAAAGGGCGAGGGGTGATAGTGCATCGCCGCGATTGTCCGAATGCTTTACATTGGCAAGAGGCGGGTAATCAGCGTCTGATTGAGGTTGAATGGCGGCAAGGGAATGCGAAACAAGCTTTTGTTTATCCAGTGGAGATTCTGATCAGTGGATTTGATCGGACGGGTTTATTGCGCGATATTTCTTCAATTGTTGCCAATGAAAAAATTAACATTCTCGATAGTCAGACGAGTACGAGTAATAATAGTGTTGATATGAGCTTTACTCTTGAGGTGAGTCATCTTGAGCAATTAAACAGTGCTTTGGGGAAAATTGATGCTTTGCCTAATGTGATGAGGGTGTGGCGTAAAAATTAGCTATCGTATTTCGACGCGGAGCAAAGAGTGCATGTATCTTTGCTCTGCAAAGAGTGAGCCGTTTTACATCACCCTTCAAGTTTTTTCTTCAATAATTCATTCACTTGCTTAGGATTCGCTTTACCCTTTGATACTTTCATCACTTGTCCAACAAAAAAGCCAAACAATTTTTCTTTACCATCGCGGTAGTCTTGCAGTTGTTTAGGATTGTTAGCTAATACTTCATCAATGAGTTTTTCAATCGCGCCTGTGTCGGTGACTTGTTTCAATCCACGTTTTTCGATAATCGTATCGGCATCGCCTTCGCCATTCCACATCGCTTCAAAAACTTGTTTGGCGATTTTACCCGAAATGGTTTTGTCATTGATACGGCGTACCATACCGGCGAGTTGGATAGCATTCACTTTTGAGTCAGTAATTTCCAAGTTGTTTTTATTGAGCAAGGCGGCTAAGTCTCCCATCACCCAATTGGCACAAAGTTTGGCTTCGCTGTTTGAGAGTTTTACGATTTCTTCAAAGTAATCAGCGAGTTCACGGGTGCTTGTCAATACGCTGGCATCGTATAGAGATAGCCCATATTGTTGTATAAAGCGTTGTTTTTTATCATCGGGCAATTCGGGTAATTCGGCTTTGACTTGTTCTAAAAATTCAGATTCTATCACCAGTGGTAGTAAATCAGGATCAGGAAAATAGCGGTAGTCATTGGCTTCTTCCTTGGTACGCATGGGGCGCGTTTCGTTTTTATCTGCATCATAGAGGCGGGTTTCTTGTGTGACAGTGCCACCGCTTTCTAATAGATCAATTTGGCGTTCAATTTCAAAGTTGATGGCACGCTCAACAAAGCGAAATGAGTTAAGATTTTTTAACTCGGTGCGGGTGCCAAATTCTTTTTGCTCTTGGGGGCGAACGGAGACGTTGGCATCACATCGGAATGAGCCTTCTTGCATGTTGCCATCGCATATGTCTAAGTAGCGCACCAAGGAGTGAATTTTTTTCATGTAGGCAATCGCCTCTTTAGGTGAGCGTATATCTGGCTCTGAGACGATTTCTAATAATGGTGTGCCGGCTCTGTTGAGATCAATGCCACTCAGTCCATGAAAATCTTCATGCAGGGATTTACCGGCATCTTCTTCTAAATGGGCACGGGTGATGCCAATGGTTTTTTCTTTGCCATCGATTTCAATTTGAATTTTCCCTTTGTTGACTATGGGTAATTCATATTGGCTGATTTGATAGCCTTTTGGTAAGTCTGGATAAAAATAATTTTTTCGCGCAAAGACGGAGCGCGGCGCAATGGGGGCTCCGATGGCTAGGCCAAATTTAGTGGCCATGCGTACTACTTTTTCATTGAGTACTGGCAATACACCGGGTAAGCCTAAATCCACAGCACAGGCTTGTGTATTGGGTGGCGCACCATAAGCAGTTGATGCGCCAGAGAAAATTTTACTTTTTGTCGCCAATTGGGCGTGAATTTCTAGGCCGATAACGACTTCCCATGCCATTTTTTTTATCCTCTTTTACAGAAATTTGGGCGGATTTTGTCTATGCCAATCTGTGCGTTGTTGATATTGATGGGCAACGTTTAGTAATCGAGCTTCATTCAAATAGTTGCCGATGAGTTGTAATCCAACGGGGCGTTGATTTGCAAAGCCGGCTGGTATGGATAAGCCAGGCAATCCGGCTAAATTAACCGAAATTGTATTAATATCAGATAAATACATGCTGATTGGGTCATCTGCTTTTTCACCGATTTTAAAGGCTGTTGTGGGTGATGTGGGTCCTAAAATGATGTCGACTTGTTTAAATGCCTCAGCGAAGTCGTTGCTAATGAGGCGGCGTATTTGTTGAGCTTTTAGGTAATAGGCATCATAATAACCCGCTGATAGGGCGTATGTGCCTATCATAATACGGCGCTTGACTTCGGCACCAAAGCCTTGGGCGCGTGAGCGTTTGTATAAGTCAAGCAAATCTTGTGGATTTTCACAGCGATGACCAAAGCGTACTCCATCATAGCGTGATAAATTAGAGGAGCATTCGGCTGGGGCAATGATATAATAAACAGGTACAGATAAATGGGTATGGGGTAATTCGAGCTCGTGCAGGGTTGCTCCTGCTTGTTCTAATTCTTTAATAGCGGCCTCTACTATTTTACCGACTTCCGCGTTTAAGCCTTCACCAAAAAATTCTTTGGGTAAACCGATTTTTAGTCCAGCGATACTATCGTTTAAATGGGCTGTATAATCTTCTTGCGGATGGTTTAAAGAGGTTGAATCGCGTTCGTCAAAGCCGGCGATCACATTTAAAAGTAGTGCAACATCTTTGGCATTGTCTCCTATGGGGCCACCTTGGTCTAAACTAGACGCAAAGGCGATCATGCCATAACGTGAGACAAGGCCATAAGTCGGTTTTAATCCGGTTATGCCACATAAGGCGGCGGGTTGACGGATAGAGCCACCCGTGTCGGTACCGGTGGCAACAGGGGCTAAACGGGCGGCAACAGCCGCAACGGCGCCACCTGATGAGCCCCCAGGCACTGCCTTGGTATCCCAAGGATTTTTAACGGCGCCATAAAAACTGGTTTCATTAGAAGAGCCCATGGCAAATTCATCCATGTTGGTTTTACCCAACATGACCAGGCCGGCGGCATGACATTTTTCGACGACAGTGGCATTATAAGGGGCAATAAAATTGTCCAGCATTTTTGAGCCGCACGAGGTTTTAACGCCCTCAGTGCAAAATATGTCTTTATGGGCAATTGGAATGCCGGTCAGAGGGGAGGCATTGCCGGACTGTAGACGTTGATCCGCTGCTTGAGCTTGAGCAAGTGCCATTTCAGCCGTGACGCTAATAAAACTGTTGAGCTGTGTATCTAAGCGTTCAATCCGTTCTAAAAAATAACGGGTTAATTCAACACTGGAATATTCACGTTGATGTAAGGCATGAGACAGATCGGCAAGAGTTTTATTGTGCATGTTTATTAATGTATGTAAAAAAATAATAACTGATTATTCAATGACTTTTGGGACTAAATATAAGCCAGCTTCAACTTGTGGTGCGTTGCTTTGAAAATGATCGCGCTGGTTGGATTCTGACACGATATCGGGACGTAAACGTGCTACGGCATCAAGAGGGTGTGCCATTGGGGTTATGCCTGTTGTGTCAACGCTATTCATTTGTTCAACAAAAGCTAGAATATTGGACAAATGGTGTGTGTAGAGTGGAATATCTTGCTCACTTAACGATATACGGGCTAGGTGGGCAATTTTTTCTACCTCCTCTTTTGGTAAAGACATTTTAATCTCCATGGCTAAGGCGTAAATCATGTTATTATACAACATTTCAAGAAATTATATTAATAATATAGCCCAAGTGTACTTGTCAACATTAATAAATTTAACTTGCCCAAATGTGACAGGCTTGGTAGAGTAGGCGTTACGCATTGACAAAAATAATTAAATGGCAACTCAATAAGTTACTGCTACTTTTTAAACTTAAATCAAACATTAATTTATGTAAAAATATTGATTTTATTATATTTTAAATGCGTGTTTCCTATAGAGTTATTCAATGGGTGGGAAACCATTCAAAATAGATGAGCTTGTTTAACATGTTTACCTTTGAAAGCTCACTTCATTCACTTATCACAGGATTGATTGAATTCCATGTTCAAAGCTTTACGCGGACTTTTTTCAAACGATCTGTCTATTGATTTAGGCACAGCTAATACGCTGATTTTTGTCAAGGGAAAAGGCATCGTCCTTAATGAACCCTCAGTGGTAGCCGTTCGCCACCATGGAGGGGATGAGAAAACTATTGCAGCCGTGGGTTTGGAAGCCAAAGATATGATTGGCCGTACACCAATATCTATCACTGCCATACGACCTATGAAAGAGGGCGTTATTGCAGATTTTATGATTACTGAAAAAATGTTGCAGTATTTTATTCATAAAGTCCATGGTGGCAAAGTATGGCATCCCTCGCCTCGGGTCTTAATATGTGTGCCGTGTAGTTCTACTCAAGTTGAACGTCGGGCGATTCGAGAGTCTGCGGCAGGTGCGGGGGCACGAGAGGTTTATTTGATAGAGGAACCAATGGCAGCGGCCATCGGGGCGGGGTTGCCAGTCAATCAGGCTGTGGGTTCAATGGTACTTGAT
The DNA here is from genome assembly GCA_026991885.1 of Thiotrichaceae bacterium. Taxonomy (GTDB): domain Bacteria; phylum Pseudomonadota; class Gammaproteobacteria; order Beggiatoales; family Beggiatoaceae; genus Thiomargarita. The sequence goes on along the minus strand of JALXAQ010000192.1, from coordinate 29,747 downwards.
ATTGGTGGCGGAACGACGGAAGTTGGTATTTTGTCTCTCAATGGTATCGTTTACTCAAAATCTATACGCACTGGTGGTGATCGCTTTGACAACGAGATCATCAAATATGTACGTCGTCGCTATGGCAGCGTGATTGGTGAGGTGACGGCGGAACGGATTAAGCGTGAAATCGGTTCTGCTTATCAGAGTAAAGAAGAACACAAAATTAATATACGAGGGCGTAATTTAGCTGAAGGTATTCCTCGTAGTATTACTCTTAACAACCATGAAATATTAGAGGCTTTACAAGATCCGTTAATGGATATTACTAGCACAGTAAAAACGGCATTGGAAAAAATTCCGCCAGAGTTAGCGGCTGATGTCGCAGGAAAAGGTATCGTTTTGACTGGTGGGGGGTCCTTGTTGAAGGACCTTGACCGTTTAGTGATGGCGGAAACGGGGCTACCGGTGATTCTCGCTGAGGATCCGTTGACATGTGTAGCCCGTGGTGGTGGTCGTGCGCTGGATTTGATTGAGGAGCATGGACCTGGGATTATAGATTTGGAGAGGGGTTGATTTAGTGACGGGGTTTTGGTAACCCCGTAACATAGAAGCGGGTAAACACAATGAAAACCGTTTTTCATCGTTCCAAACAAGCGTTAAACTTACGATTCTTAATATTTATAGTGGCATCAATAATTTTAATGTTTGCAGATCATCGTTTGGATTATTTGAGGATAGTGCGTACCCATTTATTGGGTTTAGTTTATCCCATTCAATATTTAGTGAATTTACCGTTCAAAACGAGTCAGTGGTTGTCTATGACTGCTAGTAACCGCTTTTTGTTGATTGAGGAAATTCAGAGACTACGTGCCGATAAACGACAGTTACAGGTAACATTGCAAAAATTTGATACCTTAAAGAGTGAAAATGAACGTTTGCGGCGGCTATTGGGCTCTCCCTTGAAAGTCGGTGAACGGGTACAAATGGCTGATGTGTTGGCAGTTGATTTAGAACACTCAACACGTAAAATTATGATTAATAAAGGCAAAAATGATGGTGTGATTGTTAATCAAGCCGTGATAGATGCCCAGGGTGTGATAGGACAGGTCATTCATGTTGGTTTGTTTTCTAGCACTGTTATGCTGATTACTGATCCTGAACATGAATTGCCAGTACAAGTGGTACGGACAGGTTTGCGTACTGTCGCTAAGGGTATGGGGGCGGTTAATCGGCTTTCATTGCTTGGTATATCCAATACAGGACTTAATACAGGTATCAAAGTAGGTGATTTAATTGTGACTTCTAGTGCTGGGGAAAAATTTCCCAAGGATTATCCAGTTGGTACGGTCGTTGAGGCGACTCCTGATATAGGCCAACCTTTTGCTTCAGTGCAAGCATTGCCGAGAGGTGTTTTGGAACGTAATAGTGAAGTTTTATTGGTGTGGTAGTTAGTTATTAAATGAGTAGTGAACTATGAGTTTAGATCGACATCATGGCGGGTGGGTTATTGTTCTCAGTTTCGTTTTTAGTTTTATGTTAGCTATTTTACCAATGCCGGCTTGGGCAAGTGCTTGGCGTCCAGATTGGGTTGCCATGATTTTAATATATTGGTGTTTGGTTCTCCCTCAGCGGGTGGGTGTAGGGATTGCTTGGTTTGTTGGGATTATCCATGATGTATTGAATGATACTTTGTTGGGACAACATGCTTTTGGGTTTGTTTTGATTGCTTATCTGGCTGTCAAATTTCATCAGCAGATGCGCTTATTTCCTGTGTGGCAACAAGCGATTGGTGTGTTTGGGATGGTTGTTCTCAATCAATTCTTAGGCATCTGGATACAAAGTATTTTTGGCTCTTCACAAATGAGAGGCTCGTTTATCTTTCCTGCTTTTAGTAGTTTGTTGCTGTGGCTTTGGTTATTTTTGATATTGGAAAACATAAAACGCAAATATAAAGTGTCTTGATAGTATTTATTGTCAAATTTTTTCTCAATCAATTCTACTTGAGTTTAAAATAGAAATGTCATCAACACAAATAAAAAATCCTGCCCGTGAGGGTAAAATATTCAACAACCGTGTGATAATCGCATGGGTAATTATGTTAGTATTTTTGTTGGTTATTGTGGCACGCTTGTTCTTTTTGCAAGTGATTAATTATGAAGCATATAAGACGGAATCAGATAAGAATAGCATTGCCATTTTGCCCATACCGCCTACACGCGGGTTGATTTTTGATCGTAATGGCGTACTCATTGCTGATAATCGGGTGTCTTTTAGTTTAGAAGTCATTCCTGAACAGGTTGAAAACCTTGATTTGATGCTTCAAAAACTCCGGAAAATTATCAGCATAGAGGAAAGTGATCTTGCCAGCTTTAAAGTACAGTTGAAGCAGAGTCGTTCCTTTGAAAGTATCCCCTTACGCGATCGGCTCACTGAAGATGAAGTGGCTCGGTTTTCTGTCCAAAAACACCGTTTCCAGGGTATGGAGTTGAAAAGCCATCTCAGTCGTTACTATCCCCTTGGTGCTACTGGTGTCCACGCCATCGGTTATGTTGGTCGAATAAGTGAAAAAGATCTTAAATTCATGGATCAGTCCAATGAGTTAGATAAGTCCAATTATAAGGGGAGCAAGTATATAGGTAAAGCGGGGCTAGAGGCTTATTATGAAAGTCAGTTGCATGGTCAAACGGGCATTAAAAAGGTGGAAAAAAACGTGCGTGGAAAACACGTCAGGGTACTGGATCGCACGGATTCTGTGCCCGGTAAAAATCTCTATCTTAATATAGATATGGATTTACAAAAATATATTGAAGATCTGCTCGGAGAGGAGCGTGCTGCGGTTGTCGCTATTGAGCCGGAAAGTGGTAATGTACTCGCTTTAGTGAGCATGCCCAATTATGATCCCAACCTCTTTGTCAATGGCATCGATCATAAAAGCTACAATTCGTTGAACAATTCGCCTGATCGTCCCCTCATTAACCGTGCTATACGTGGACAATATCCGCCAGGTTCCACTGTGAAACCTTTTGTTGCTTTGGCAGGATTAGAATATGGCGTGAGGACACCACATCAACGTACTTGGTGTCCGGGATTTTTCCGTCTCAAAGGTAAAAGGCACCGATATCGCGACTGGAAAAGAGGTGGACATGGTAGCATGGACTTGCACAGTGCTATAGAACAATCTTGCGATGTCTATTTTTACGAATTAGCTTATGAGCTGGGCATAGATCGCCTACATAGTTTTATGACACGATTTGGTTTTGGCAAAAAAACCGGTATAGATATTCCTGGGGAAAAGGGCGGATTGATGCCTTCTAAGGAATGGAAACAGCGTCGTTATGGAGTGGTTTGGTATCCGGGTGAAACCCTTATCACAGGTATTGGACAAGGCTTTATGCTTGCTACCCCATTACAAATGGCTGTCGCTACCGCAACTTTGAGTAATCGTGGACAATTAAAACAACCTCGCATTGTGTTTGCGATAGATGATGCTATCCGCAATGAAATGGTAACTGTAACGCCCACTCAGAACAACACTATCATCCTCAAACATGAAAACTATTGGGAACATGCGATTGGCGGGATGAAAGCGGTGGTACATGGACAGAGAGGAACAGCCCGTCGTGTGGCAAAAAACTCGCCCTATCGTTTTGCTGGTAAAACGGGCACGGCGCAAGTTAAGAGTATCAAACAAGGTGAGAGGTACAATGTACACAACCTCGAGAAGAAATACCATGATCATGCTTGGTTTATCGCATTTGCTCCCTTAGAGAGAGCTCGTATTGCGGTGTCTGTGATTGTGGAAAATGGGGGGGGGGGTAGCAAAACGGCAGCACCTATTGCTAAAGCGGTGTTGGATTATTATCTTTTAAAAAGATCTCCTTTAGTTTTGGCTAACAACGAGAATTAATAATTTATGCAGACGAACTGGAATAACAATCATTTTCTACACTTAGATAAACCTTTGCTATTGGGTTTATTATTGTTATCGGGACTCGGATTAGTTGTTTTATATAGTGCTGCTAATCAAAATACTGATCTGATAATCCGCCAAATGATACACCTAGCGATAGGATTTGGACTGATGATAGCCTTAGCTCAAATCCGCATTCAAACTTTGATGGCTTGGGTGCCATGGCTGTACGTGGGCGGTATCCTGTTATTAGTACTGGTGTTGCTGTTTGGGGAAATCCGTAACGGTTCACGACGGTGGTTATTTGGCTTTCAGCCTTCAGAAATCATGAAATTCGCCGTTCCCATGATGGTGACATGGTATTTAGCTGAGAAACCTTTACCGCCCAGTTATACACGTTTATTTTTGGCGGCTATCCTGATTGTGATACCTCTGCTTCTAATTGCTAAGCAGCCTGATTTAGGAACGGCATTGTTGATTGCCTCATCTGGCTTGTTTGTGTTACTACTTGGGGGTATCAGTTGGTACTTTGTCTTTGGAGTGATTACATTGCTTGGTTTGTCTGTATATCCAATATGGCATTATGTTTTGCATGACTATCAAAGGAGACGGATACTCACCTTATTTTATCCAGAAAGAGATCCTTTAGGATCAGGATATCACATCATTCAATCTAAAATGGCTATCGGTTCCGGTGGATTTGATGGAAAAGGGTGGCTTAGTGGTACCCAATCAATTCTAGAGTTTTTACCTGAACACAAAACTGATTTTATTTTTGCCGTTTATAGTGAAGAATTTGGCTTAGTGGGCGTGTTAGCATTACTATGCCTTTATTTTTTCATTCTGTCACGGGGCATGTATATTGCTTTACAAGCGCAAGATAGCTTTGGTCGTCTCTTAGCCGGTAGTTTAGTATTAACTTTTTTTGTGTATATCTTTGTTAATATGGCGATGGTTTCTGGCTTATTGCCAGTGGTGGGGGTTCCACTACCTTTGATCAGTTATGGAGGAACTTCATTAGTGACATTGATGGCCGGTTTTGGTTTGATTATGGCAGTGCATACTCATCGGCGCTTTTTGTCTGAGAGATAATTCCAGATGTCCAAGATAAATCTTGGACTCCTTTAAAATTATTAAAAGCATTTTTATGAAACATTCTTATTATATTCTATTCGCTTTGTTATTTTTTTGCAGTTTCAACGTGACTGCCGAAGTCGTCAGCCAAGAAACGTTTATTGATAGGATGGTTGAGCAATATGCTTTTGATAAATCTGATTTGACCCAATTGCTTAATAAAGCGAAGGTGAAAAAAAGTATTCTCAAAGCGATGTCCCGTCCAGCAGGTAAAGCAAAACCTTGGTATGAATATCGGCTGATATTTATCAAGGATAAGCGTATCAATGGTGGTGTTAAATTTTGGCAAGAAAATGTAAAAGCGCTTAAGCTAGCTGAAGCGACTTATGGGGTACCCCCAGAAATTATTATCGCCATCATTGGCGTAGAAACTCTCTATGGCGAAAATAAGGGGAATTATCGCGTTATTGACGCTCTCAAAACTTTGGCATTTCACTATCCAAGACGTGCTGATTTTTTTCGTTCAGAATTAGAACATTATTTGTTATTAACGCGCGAAGAAAAATTGAATCCATTAGCCCAAAAAGGCTCTTATGCTGGCGCTATGGGTATAGGACAATTTATGCCTAGCAGTTTCCGTCGTTATGCGGTAGATTTTGATGGCGATGGTAAACGTAATATCTGGACAAATAATGTTGATGCCATAGGCAGTGTTGCTAATTATTTTCATCGTTTTGGTTGGGAAAGAGGACAAGCGGTGATTAAGGCTACTCAAGTAGAGCCTAAGGCGGTGGAAAAGTTATTGAGTCTGGCGTTTGAACCGCAATACAGTTTACACCAACTCAAGCAAATGGGTTTACGCTATCAGGGTGATGAAGCAGATAATACGCCCAGTATGTTTATCGATTTGGAAACGAAAATTGGAACGGCTTATTGGGTGGGGTTCAAAAATTATTATGTGATTACTCGTTATAATCACAGTAAACATTATGCTATGGCTGTTTTTCAGTTAGCTGAGGAGATTGCTCATCGTTATGAACAAACCCGGTAAGTTCTCGCTCATAGCTGTCAGCTTACTCACGGCTTGCACGGTTGTTTCTCACGAGAATGCGACAGACACATTGCCATCATTGGAAAAAACGTCCCTTGTCGTTCCCCCTTCGCAACCGGAAATCGTGGAGGAACCAGTAGAAGATATTGAAGTGCTGCCTGTGGCATTGCCTCTCTCTTCAGAAACTTTGAAAAAAACGCCACTGGAAAAAAAAGAGAGGGTCGCTAGCTATGTGGCGCAGGGGACAGCTTCTTGGTACGGTATTGCTGCCCATGGCACTAAAACCGCGAGCGGTCAAATTTACGATCTCTATGGGATGACGGCAGCACATGCTACTTTGCCGCTATTAACGCAGGTTAAGGTGAAAAATATCCGCACAGGTCAAAGTGTGGTGGTGACAATCAATGATCGTCTTGACGATGATCTGTTTTTGATTAAACTATCTTATTGGGCTGCACGTCGTCTTGGTTTGGATGAAAATCCATTGCAAGCTGTAGAAGTGCGTGGCCAATAATAAAGTAGGAGTCCAAGATTTATCTTGGACTTTTTTTTATAACTGATAACTGATAACTGATTACTGAAATGAAAATCTTAAGAATCTTACTACTCATTAGCCTGCCTATCCTCACTCAAGCTCAAGTTGACTTGGCTCCCACTCCCCCAAAACTATCCGCTCCTGCTTACATATTACAAGATTTTTACAGCGGAAAAGTGCTCATGAAAAAAAACGCGGATCAGCGTCTTGAGCCTGCCAGTTTGACCAAATTGATGACCGCTTATTTAGTGTTTAAGAAACTTCAGGCGGGTAAAATTAAACTCACTGACACTGTGCTAATCAGTGAAAAAGCATGGCGTATGCAAGGTTCAAAAATGTATATCGAAGTGGGTAAGCGTGTCCCACTAGAACTTTTAATTAAAGGCATGATTGTTCAATCAGGTAATGATGCAAGTGTCGCCCTCGCCGAATTTGTGGCGGGGACAGAGGATGCTTTTGTGGCTTTGATGAATCAAGAAGCTCAACGCCTCGGCTTAACCAATAGCCATTTTACAAACTGTACGGGTCTCCCTAATGAACAACCAACAATCACCACTCCCCATGATCTTGTGCGATTAGCGCGAGCTCTGATCCGCGATTTTCCAGAGTATTATCATTGGTATTCAGTGCTTGAATTTACTTATAACAATATCAAACAGCAGAATCGTAATGGGTTATTATGGCGCGATCCCACCGTGGATGGGATGAAAACGGGTTACACCCGGGCCGCCGGTTATTGTCTGATCGCTTCTGCTAAGCGTGGAAAAATGCGCTTGATTTCAGTTGTGGTGGGTGCGGAAACAAAAAAAAAGCGGCACAGTGATAGTGAAGAAATGCTTAACTACGGTTTTCAGTTCTTTGAAACCCACCTCCTATATAAAGGGCACCAAGTTCTTGATACGGAAAGAGTATGGCAAGGTAATGAGGAGGAACTGCAACTCGGACTAGAAAACCCCTTATACCTCACCTTGCCTAAAGGTCAATATAAAAATTTGAAGGCAAAGTTATACATTGATAAACACATTATGGCACCTGTTGTGGCTGGCGAAACCTACGGCACATTAAAAATTCGCTTCGCTGATAAAGAAGATGTTATTTTAGAACGTCCCCTTGTTGCGCTCTCTTCCATTGAAGAGGGTAATCTTTGGAATAGGTTGAAAGATTCCATTTTACTTTTTTTTGTTAAACAACTATGATCGTTTATCTCAATGGCGAATTTTTGCCTCTTTCCGAAGCGCGGGTACCTGTTCTAGATCGAGGCTTTATTTTCGGTGATGGTGTATATGAAGTGATCCCAGTTTATGCTGGTCGCCTTTTTAGGCTGGATGAACATTTACAGCGTTTAAACAATAGCCTAAAAAGTATCAAATTAGAAAATCCATTAACGCATCAAGCGTGGATTGAAAATTTGGAAAGTATCGTTGCTCGTAACAATGGGGGCGATCAGAGCCTTTACTTACAAGTCACACGCGGTCCTGCAAAACGTAATCACAATTTTCCCGAGCAAGTTGTGCCGACCGTTTTTATCATGAGTGAGCCGATGATAGTAGCGCCTCCCTCTAGCGGTGTGAAAGCGATCACCAGTGCAGACATCCGCTGGCAACGCTGCGATATTAAATCAATCGATCTACTCGCTAACGTCTTATTACGTCGGCAAGCGATTGAAGTCGGTGCGGTTGAGACAATATTAATTCGTGAGGGTTATGTCATGGAAGGGGCGGCGAGTAACCTATTTATCGTTGATGATGGTATCGCTATCACGCCACCCAAAAGTCAATTTATTTTACCGGGGATTACCCGCGATTTAATGCTTGAGGCGATGCTTGGTGCTCAACTCCCTTGTCGAGAAGCTTCAATATCGGAAGCTCAATTGCGTTCAGCAGATGAAATTTGGTTGACGAGTTCTACCCGTGAAATTTTGCCAGTGATTACGCTTGATGATAAAACAGTTGGAATGGGAAAACCGGGTCCGGTGTGGACAGAAGTTTGGCAAATTTATCAGGATTATAAACAGAAATTACGAGAAAAGTCCTATGAATGAGGAGGCTATTGATTTATTTGACTTTCCTTGCAAATTTGCCCTTAAAGTCATGGGAAAAAGCGCAGAAGATTTTGAGCTTTTAATTGTAGATATTGTGCGTTGTCATTGTCAGGATTTAGGAGCGGTGACAACACGTAGCAGCAAGGGTGGGAAATATATGTCAGTCACAGTCGTCATGACGGCTCAAAGTCGTACACAATTGGATGCTTTATATACAGAATTGAGTGGTCATGAGCGGGTGCTGATGGTATTATGATTTTATGATTTGGTTAGGAGTCCAAGATTTATCTTGGACGTCCAAACTTTCACGCAAATAAAATAATACTTTTCCTCAGTTTTTTCATCGCGTTGCTCTCAATCTGACGAATCCGTTCCGCTGATACCTTATAATGTTCTGCTAAGGTTTGTAAGGTCATTTTTTCTTCACTCAACCAACGCTTTTGCAAAATATCTTGGCTGCGAGGATCAAGCTTTCGTAAAGCCTTGTACAATTGCCCCTGTCCATGATCTTTCCAATTTTGTCGTTCTACGAGGATACTCGGATCATAACGATTATCTTCCAAATAACCAGCAGGGCAAAGTATTTCGGTTTCTTCATCCGCCTCGGTAGGTGCATCAAACGCGATATCATGTGTACCTAAGCGCTTTTCCATTTCCCGCACATCTTTGGTGGATACCCCTAAATCGTTGGCGATTTTATCAATTTCATCTTGGCTCATCCAACCCAAGCGCTTTTTGGCACTACGCAGGTTAAAAAACAATTTACGTTGAGATTTCGTTGTGGCCACTTTTACAATACGCCAATTGCGTAAAATATATTCATGGATTTCTGCACGTATCCAATGCACTGCAAACGAAACTAAACGCACACCGACAGTAGGGTCAAAGCGTTTTACCGCCTTCATCAGTCCAATGTTGCCCTCTTGAATTAAATCTGATTGTGGGAGACCATATCCCCGATAGCTATATGCTATATGCATCACAAACCGCAGATGTGACATAACCAGTTTACGTGCCGCTTCAATATCATTGTCACTCTGCAAACGTTCTGCTAACTTGCGTTCTTGTTCTGGTGTGAGCATCGGAATAGCTTTAATCGCTTGGGCATAACCTTCGATGCTCCCACCCGGTACTGCCAGTTGCATATTTAACGTCAGCACGTATGACATATTTTATTTCTCCCCTGTTTTTCAGTGTTGTATTAATCATTTTAGCATTCTTGTTGTTAAATTGCTTTATTTTATTTTATGAATGCTATGATTTCTTTAAATAATCCAGATATGCGATATTATAAAAGGATAAGTATATAAGAAATTCAATACATGAGTATAATGCTCAAGTATTATCAATTTGTCAAGCAATGATTTAACCTTAATATTTTTGCTTTTAAATTTATTTAATTTATTTTGGATTTGAAATTATGTCTGATCGTCTAAATGCGTTAGAAAATTGGTTACAAGCGTACTTGGGTAAGCCCGCCCCCCAGATAATTCCCATCACCAATGATGCCAGTTTCCGTCGTTATTTTCGAGTGGGAGTGGATGGTATTTCATATATTATTATGGATGCGCCGCCCGATAAAGAAAATTGTCTCCCATTTGTTGACATCGCACAACGTTTACAAGCCAGTGGTTTAAATGCGCCAAAGATTGTGGCAAGTGATTTAGAGCAAGGTTTTTTATTATTGAGCGATTTAGGCTCACAATTGTATTTATCTGCCTTGAATGAGGGGCAGCTTGATAATTTATATGGTGATGCCTTAAATGCTTTAGTTCTGATGCAAAAAAATGTCGATACGCAGGGTTTACCTTTATATGATCAGGGTTTATTGCACACTGAAATGGATTTATTCACAAATTGGCTGGTAAATAAGCATTTAAATTTATCCTTGTCCCAAACAGAGCGAGACAGTTTGGAAAGTTGTTTTGAGTTGTTAAGCGACAGTGCCTTATCACAGCCGCAAGTTTTTGTCCATCGTGATTATCATTCACGTAATCTCATGATTGTACCCGAAGATAATCCGGGGATTTTGGATTTTCAGGATGCTGTCAAAGGTCCTGTGACTTATGATCTGGTTTCTTTATTGCGTGATTGTTATATTGCTTGGCCTCTAAACCGAGTTAAGGCGTGGGCTGGGCATTATTATACACAAATACAACAGGCAGGTCTATTAAAAAATGTCGATGAGGATCAATTTTTCCAGTGGTTTGATTGGATGGGCATACAACGCCATTTAAAAGCGAGTGGCATTTTTGCTCGCCTATTTCTTCGAGATGGTAAATCGGGTTATCTTAAAGATATTCCGAGAACTTTAAATTATATCGTTGAAGTCGGCGCACATTATCCAGAGCTTGCTGTGTTACATGAATTGGTTAGCCAACGGGTGTTGCCCGCTTGCCAACAAAAATTAGCGGAGAGTGTCTAAGATGCGAGCCATGATTCTTGCGGCGGGGCGGGGTGAACGTATGCGTCCTTTAACAGATAGTATTCCAAAACCCTTATTAAAAGTAGGTGGACAATGCTTGATTGAATATCACATAAAACGCTTAGTCATGGCAGGATTAAGGGAAATTGTGATTAATCACGCTCATTTGGGGGAACAAATTGAAGAGACTTTAGGTAATGGACAGGCTTATGGTGCAGATTTGCGCTATTCCCCTGAAGGCATTGCTTTAGAAACGGGGGGCGGTATTTATAAGGCTTTACCCTTATTAGGCAAGGCACCCTTTTTAGTCATCAATGGAGATGTTTGGTGTGATTATCCCTTTAGTCAATTGTGCCATCACAGGTTGACAGGTTTGGCACACTTAATTTTAGTCAATAATCCGGCTCATCACCCAAAAGGTGATTTTTGCCTTATTAATAATAATCGTATTTCTCAAAATGGCGCAGCACGCTTAACTTTCAGTGGTATAGGGCTCTATCATCCTGATTTATTTAAAGATTGCCAAGCGGGTGCTTTTCCTCTTGCTCCTTTATTAATTAAAGCGATGCAAGCTGGGCTTGTCAGCGGCGAACATTATCAGGGACAATGGATAGATGTTGGGACACCTGATAGATTGGAACTGTTGGAACAGAGGTTAAAATAATCGCAACTACTCAGATCATCGTTATACACAAATTTATTTTGGATACCTAGTGCAGGATAGCGGATACATCGTGCGTGTTTATCAAATCCCGATACCATGACAGGGTAATCCTTTATGGTTGCCCCTTATGGCCTCTAAATTTACGCCCTCCTGCACTAGCAATTTTGAAGTCCACCTCGGTTTGGACGAGACGTCCAGTTTATATTAGAGTTGTTTTATTTTGGAGATTAATAATGCGTACAATGACTTATAATTTGGAATTACAAAAGGATCGAACAGTGACTTTCAAATTACCAAATGACATTCCGCTTGGGTTTCACAAAATCGTACTTGTTGTAGACGAAAAGCCAATTACTCGCTCACAACAAGAATTTAACAAATTGTTAAAACAAACGAGTGGTATTTGGCAACAGGGAGATGGGCTTCAATATCAAACCAAACTGCGTGATGAATGGGAGAGAAGTTGATGGAAGAGGTACTACTTGATTCTGTGATTCTCATTGACCACTTTAACCAGATATCTCAAGCAACAATTTATCTGGACCAAGTTCAAGATCGTGCCGTTATCTCAGTGATAACAAGGGCTGAAGTTTTAACTGGGTTTGATGATGAGTCATCCAAAATGTTGGCAATTCATTTTCTTGATCGGTTTCCAATACTAGATGTTACCAAACAGATTGCGGATTTAACCGCCCGTTTACGGCAAGAGCATGGTTGGAAACTCCCAGATGCGTTACAAGCGGCTATGGCAAAATACCATCATCTTAAACTGGCAACCCGTAATACTAAGGATTTTTCACCACAAAAACATAATTTTGTCGTGGTACCTTATGTTTTAGAGAGTTCCCAGTAGACAAAAAACACCATGAACAACACATATCTTTTTTACGATTTAGAAACCACAGGTTTGAACACCGCTTTTGATCAAGTGTTGCAATTTGCCGCTATTCGCACCGATTTGGAGTTGAATGAAATTGAACGGCATGAAATTCTCGTTAAATTGCGCCCTGATGTGATCCCGTCGCCTGAGGCGACAATAACGCATCGTATTTCTATTGAACAGTCAATGCAGGGCGTGTGCGAGTTTGAAGCGATTTCGCAGATACATCGTCTTATAAATCAAGAGGGTACTATTAGTCTGGGTTATAATTCTTCAACTTTTGATGATGAATTTTTACGCTTTTGTTTTCATCGCAATCTGCTCCCGCCTTATTCTCATCAATATAAAAACGCTTGTCGTCGTGTAGATTTACTCCCGATCACTATTATGTTTTTTTTATATAAAAAGGAGGTTTTAAATTGGTCTGAAATTGAGGGTAAGCCAACGATGCGATTAGAGCATCTCAATGCCGCTAATCAGTTGCTGAGTGGGCAAGCACATAATGCTATGATTGATGTTGAAGCGAGCCTTGAATTGGCACGGCGATTTTTTTTGAAAGAGCCCAAAATGTGGCGGTATTTGGATGGCTTTTTTAATAAAGAAACGGATATGAAGCGTATTAATAAGATTCCCGTTTCTTTTCATAGTATCGCCTGTAGTAATCGCATTGCTTTGATGATTGGCAATGAATATGGAGCAGAAAATCAATATCAAGTGCCTGTGCTTTTAATGGGTGATTCAATACCTTATAAAAATCAAAGCATTTGGTTGCGCCTTGATCGCGCCGATTTGCGTGAGACGACTCCAGAAAAGACTTGGATTATTCGCAAAAAATATGGTGAACCTAATATTGTATTACCGCCCGAACCGCGTTATTGGGATTATTTAGGCGAAGAACGACAAGCCATTGTTGAGGAGAATAAGGATTGGTTACAGTCTCACACGCAACGTTTTCACAAGATTATCCAATATCATCGTGAATTCAGGTATCCCAAAATTCCTGATTTAGATATAGATGCGGCACTTTATCAAAAAGAGTTTTTGTCGGGGCAAGAACAAGCATTATGTCGTCGATTTCATACTGCGTCTCAAAAAGTGGAAATTGTCAGCCAGTTTCAAGATGTTGAAATGCGCCAACTGGCGAGCCGTTTACTTTGTCGAAATTATCCTGATAATTTGCCAACGATGTTGACAAAAGATTTTGAGGATTATATGCGGCGTGTCAAGGGGGAAGCTTTGCGAGATATTAAAAATAAGAAGCGTACTACTCCTTTGGATGCACTGACAGAGATTGATAAATTGAGGAATGAGGGTACATTGGATAGTCAACAGCTTGAGTTACTTGACGAATTAGAAAATTATCTCAAGCAAAATTTTCCAGCCTAACAGGGGCAACCATAAAGGATTGCCGAGGAAACATAAAATGCGAGACTCCGTAGGGGCAATCCCTTGTGGTTGCCCGCGATGGCTCATAAGCCGGGTGTCTATTGTATGTTAAATAATACTGGCACCGTTTTGTATGTGGGCAATTGAAAATATTACCCCAGGTGATGATTATGCCGCGATGGAACAGGCTTTGAGACGGCGTTATAGAGAGGCACAATCTCCTGATATACTCTTTATTGATGGAGGGGTTGGACAAGTCAAGGTAGCGGAAAGGGTACTCAGTGAACTAAACTTAACCGATATAGGCATCGTTATTGGCATAGCCAAAGGACAGCAACCGGGCTTAGAAACTTTAATTTTAGCTGAGACTGCCCAAAGATTCAGCGGCACTGTTGCTTATCCAACAAATACGGGATGAAGCGCACCGTTTTGCTATCAGTGCTCATCGAAGGCGGCGCACTTCCATTTTGGAAAAAATTGATGGGATTGGTCCTAAACGGCGACGAGCTTTACTCAATCATTTTGGCGGAATGCAGGGTGTCTTACGAGCGGGCGTGGACGATTTAGTTGCAGTGCCCGGCATTGATCAACAATTAGCACAAAAAATTTACGATTTTATTAAAACAGTGTGAATATACCTAATTTATTGACTTTATTAAGAATAATATTGATTCCTGTCTTTGTGGGCGTGTTTTATTTGCCTTGGGCTTGGGCAAATGTATTAAGCACTTTAGTTTTTGGCTTAGCTGCGATTACTGATTGGTTTGATGGTTATTTGGCAAGACGTTGGGATCAAACTTCAGCGTTTGGTGCTTTTTTAGATCCGGTTGCCGATAAATTGATTGTCGCGGTTGCCTTGGTATTTTTGGTACAAATCCATCCTAACCCATGGCTGGCAATCCCGGCTGCAATCATTATTGGGCGAGAAATTACGATTTCTGCATTGCGCGAATGGATGGCGGAGATTGGACAACGGACTAAAGTAGCAGTGTCAATGATTGGCAAGGTGAAAACGACGGCTCAAATGACGGCTTTGTTAATGTTACTGTATGGGGAACCGCTGTTTGGTTTGCCTATTTATGAAATAGGATTCGTGTTGTTGTATGTTGCAGCGATATTAACTTTCTGGTCGATGATCGTTTACTTGCGAGCGGCTGTGCCGATTTTGTTGAGGGAAAAGTGATAGCAATTTTGGAGTCCAAGATTTATCTTGGACAGCGCCTAACTATTATTCATCATTTGCGTGTTTGTCGTTTGAAGTGTTATTTTGTTTTGACTTATCCTTTTTTAAATACAATCCTTGTAGTTGGTTTTAAACAACAATAACGACAGGCATTGTTGTTTAAAACCAACTACAGGGATTGTTTTTTAGAAGGGATAAGTCAAAACCAAAGCTGACGTAGGTAAAATGATTGAAGCGCTTTGCGTGAGCTGTTGTTTTATTTTGACTTATCCTTTTTTAAATACAATCCTTGTAGTTGTTTAAGGAATTCACATTCTGTTTGGACGAAGGCTCAGAGCCCATCAATATTCCCAATCACCATACTCTCTGGCGACTGATCATATAATTGAACCCATTCGCCACTATTATTCATCAGCACCCAAACAGCAGTACCAAGATCAACAATCAGATCATCTTGTCCGCTACTATCTATATCTCCCGTCACCATGCTCTCAGGCGACTCTTGATGCAATTGAACCCATTCGCCGCTATTATTCATCAGCACCCAAATGCCACCAAAATCGACAATCAGATCATCTTGACCATTACCATCTATATCACCCGTCACCATGCTTTCTGGCGATTCTGGGCGCATTTGAATCCAAGTGTTGTTATTCAAGAATACCCAAAGCCCATCACCCTCATTTGGGCCAAAATCGAGCATCAGGTCATCTTGACCATTACCATCTATATCACCCGTCACCATGCTATCTGCCGAGTAGGAATCCAATTGAACCCATGTATTATTATTCATCCGCGCCCAAACTCCGTCGGGGGATTTAAAATCAATAACGACATCATCTTGACCACTGCCATCTAGGTCTCCGCTCACCATACTGTTTGTGGAAAATGGATCTAAATAATCCCAAGTATTATTATTCATCCACACCCAAAGACTATCATTTGGTTCAAAATCGACAATCACTTCGTCTTGACCGTTACCATCCATATCGGATGTCACCATGCTTTTTGCCGAAAACGGATCCAATTGAATCCAAGTATTGTTATTCAATAGTGCCCAAATACCGTTAGGGAAATCGACAATCACTTCATCTAGTCCGCTACCATCTATATCTCCGATCACCATACTATTGGGAGAATTATCATGTAAGTGAATCCAACTGCTGTTGTTTATCCAAGCCCTGATGCCGTTGTTGCCTAAGTCCATGATAAGGTCGTTTTTAGCATTATCACAGGGAGTTTGAGTGCTTGCCCAAGTTGGGTTGTAGAAATTAAGCCAAGCGATCAAGTCAGGATCAGTGGCCGTTAAGTGGTTGTTGTTGATGTAGAGGTATATTCCTCGAGAAGTCGGATGGAAATTCATCAAGGAAAGTGGGATTTCTCCACACAATTTGTTGTTGTGCAACATGAACACCTCCATTTTGCTCAAATTCCCCAATTCGGCAGGTATTTCGCCGCTGAGTCGGTTGTTAGACAGATTGAGCCTGTGCAACTTGCTCAAATTGCCCAATTCTGCTGGTATTTCGCCGCTGAGTTGGTTGTTAGACAGATTGAGCCAGTACAACTTGCTCAAATTGCCCAATTCTGCTGGTATTTCGCCGCTGAGTTGGTTGTTAGACAGTTTGAGACTGCTCAAATTGCTCAAATTGCTCAATTCTGCTGGTATTTCGCCGCTGAGTCGGTTGTTAGACAGATAGAGACTGCTCAAATTGCTCAAATTCCCCAATTCTGCTGGTATTTCGCCGCTGAATCGGTTGTTAGACAGTTCGAGACGGTGCAAATTGCTCAAATTCCCCAATTCAGCGGGAATAGAACCACTGAGTTGGTTGTTTTCCAGAGCGAGAGATGTCAAATTGCTCAAATTTCCCAATTCAGCGGGAATAGAACCACTGAGTTGGTTGGAAGACAGAAAGAGATGTGTCAAACTTCCCAAATCCCCAAATTCAGCAGGGATATATCCGGTGAGTTGGTTGTTTTCCAGACGGAGAACCTTCAACTTGCTCAATAGAGCCAATTCCGGTGGGATAGTACCGGTGAGTTTGTTGTCAAACAGAGCGAGCCTCTCCAAATTTATCAAATTCACCAATGCAGCGGGAATAGAGCCAGTGAGTTTGTTGCGAGTCATATCCAAATTTGTGACATGCCCACCGTTACAGCTCACTTTATACCAACTACAAGGTGTATTCGTCACATTCCACCCTGAATTATTTTCCCAGTTATCACCATCAGTACTATTATAAAAATCGACAAGCGCCTCACACTCGATAGCTGGAATTTCCGTCACAACAGCGCAATCAGTTGCCGCTTGCGCTTGCATCCCTAATAATAATAATAAAATAATAAGCCATGATTGATTTTTTAACATTGTTTGTATTTACTCCTTTAGTTTTTTAGCACGATAAAAGCGATAACAGACTACTACAGGAGGGCAAAAATATCCAGACCACTATTATGGGTTAGTTATTGAGAATAATAGTTATTTTTTATTTGTAAATCAATAGGTTATAAGTATTTAGTCCCGTGAGAAAAAACGTTAAGAATTATGCCTAATAATTTGAATGAATTTATAAATGAATTAATTTGTAAATATTTGTAAATGCGTCAGTATATGTAGCGTCTCCACCACAAGTACAGTTCATTCCAGACAACGAATAAACCTGTTCAAGTGGGTTTATTCGTTGTTTGACATTCGCAGTTATTAGGTATTTAGCTCAAGCTCATCAACTGATGAAATCCATCTCGAATAATCTGCGCCATCAGTTTACGCCGTTCTAACAAAAAACTTGGATAATCCATTTGTTCAAAATTATCCGGCAAGGCGTGCCAATAACGCATTTTGTCTATTTCTGCCTTTGAAAAGCGCTTGGCATATTCGGAAAAGTATTCTGAGGGGGGCTTATCTTTTATACGGAGATTATCTGACCATTCTACTAAGGCAAAATTAGCTAATTGATTAACTTCATGATTTTTTTTTATACAAATTTTCGCCAAATAATTTTTGGGAAAAAGATGATGTCGCTCAATGGCTGACTTTTTAGCTTTGAGTGCCGGATCAAGTAATTCTGATACTTTCATTTTAGAAAATAAAATCTGAGCGTCGAGCAAATTCAATGCCGCATAATAGGCAAAAAATGAGGGGCTCCTTGCTGTTGATGATTCCAATTCATTCGGTAAAGTGATATGCCAAAAATCGTCAGTCAGCGTATCATTAATGATTCGCTTTAATGTCTCAACAAAACCCGCTGCATCTTTAACCTTTCGCAAACGTACAAAATCAGCCTCCATCACTGTCTCAGGTGAGCCACTATAACGCTTGCTTAATGAGTTCATGAAAAACCAACGCGCTATCGTATTGCGGAGTTCAAATGGTTTGACGCTATAGTCTCGTTTACCAATCAAAAACATGATATAACAATAATATAAGGCGATTTTTGAGGTCATCATATTTTCACTACGATAGCCGGCGCGTAATAAGACTTTTAAGAATTCATGCCAATTTTGTAAGTCAAGTGCATAAGCTTGCGCCTGTTTGAGTCTTTCAAATTCTAAATCTTTGCCCCGCAAAAGCGCACGAATATGTTCCAAGCGGGCTCGCCGAAACCCTATTCCCACGGATACTCGTAGCAATTGTTCAGGCAGCGGCTTAATAAAATAGTTAAAGGGTGAAGCTTCTCTTGTGGAAGGCAGACGCGCTTGATGACAAAAATGCTCCAATTGACTACGCCCCTCATCCCAATAAACTGACATCAAGGTGAGAATAAAATCGGCCTGTTTCAGGGTTTTTCCTTGGCTATTTATTCGCACAAAAATCTCTGAGACGATTTCATCATTCAAGTTTGCCGATAATTCTAATACTGTAAAAGAATAATTGGATATTTCATACAGTTGGTCGATGGCATCATAAAGTTGATCCTCTTCAGCTTCAGTCAATGATTTCCGATAGCGACGCAATTTTTCTATAAATTCGCGCCCAAAACGATTACGTTTCACCGCGCCCGATAATAATGGTGATATATCGGGAATAAATTCATGATCTTTATGAATAGCGGCGCTGGTGACTTCAAATTTGGCATCGCGTGGACGAAAGGCAATGTGAATGGGATAGGATTTGTAGTCATTTCCGATGACTGGTTTTCCTTTTAAGACGGCGTAAAGTGATGTCAATCGTTGTTGTCCATCGACAATCAATAGTCGTGGGATTTTTTGTTTGATATTGGTGCCAATTTGGTGCTCTGAGGCACTTGCCCAAAATAATAGATAGCCTACCGGATAACCTTTATACATGGAATCAAACAATTCGCGCACTTTGGCATTTCTCCAGACGAATGGGCGCTGAATGTCGGGTAATCCAATTTCTCCATTGTCTATTTCTTCTATTATTTTTGAGAGAGAATAAGTGACTTGTTTAAATAAGGTTTTCATTGGTTGTCTAAACAGGCGACGCGCACTCACTTATACACAAGTTTTTTTTGTAGGGTGGGTATCGCTCCGCGATACCCACCAAACCTTTGAAACGAAGATCCTGCGTAAATTTATAACTTAACTACAGGGATTTCTTTTTAGCAGGGATAAGTCAAAACACTTAACTACAGGGATTTCTTTTTAGCAGGGATAAGTCAAAACCGAAGGCGACAGCCAATTTTTATTAGCAGTGATTCGTCAAAACCGATACGAGCCTCAATTAGACTGTCGTATCGGTTTTGACTTATCCCTGTTAAAAAAAAATCCCTGTCGTTAAGGTTTTGACTTATCCCTGTCAAAAAAAAATCCCTGTCGTTAAGGTTTTGACTTATCCCTGTCAAAAAAAAATCCCTGTCGTTAAGGTTTTGACTTATCCCTGTTAAAAAAAAATCCCTGTAGTTAAGCTTTTGACTTAACGACAAAAAACTTGTGTATAACGATGAGCGCGAGGCAAAGGAATGCCTGAAAGGACGCTCCGCGTCCTGCAAAGATTTCTCCTATCGTCGAAATGACAACAATAGTTCAAGTACCGCTGCCGGTTTAATATCACGTAAACACTTTAAATGTTTTAAAGGACAAGTGCGTTGATAACAGGGACTACATTCAAGATTTAAAGACAATACGCGGGCATGAGTTGAAAGAGGGGGTGTCATGCCCGGATTAGAGGAGCCATAAAGTGCAATCAAAGGTTTATCTAAAGCCGCAGCAACGTGCATCAGTCCTGAGTCATTGGAAATAACGGCGCTCACCAGTGATAATAAGTCGACGGCTTCTGGTAAAGTCGTTTTTCCACACAAATTGAGACAATCTACTCCCGCTAAGCTTTGAATTTCTCTCCCAAGCGGCGCGTCTTTTTCAGAGCCAAATATCCAAATTTGCCAACCTTCGGCCTTTTTTTGTTTCACCACAGTGGCATAGTATTCCAGTGGCCAACATTTTGCGGGGCCATATTCTGCGCCTGGACACAAGGCTAATGTGGGTACCTGTGGATATTCTAAATTTAAGCGTTGCAAGGCTACGTCTCGGGGAATAAGGCGGGGATTGGGCACGTCGATTTTCAGGGCATTTTTAGGTAAGCCGAGTGCGACAAATTGTTCGACTGTTCGAGGGGGTTTCAATTGACGCATATCATTGACTAATCCATAACGCATTTCGCCCCGATAACCCGTGCGGCGTGGAATTTTTGCCCAAAAGGGTATCAGTGCTGATTTCCAAGAATTGGGCAAGATGATGGCTTGTTGATAGGCTTGAGAGCGCAATTTTTGACCCATGCGCCGACGCGATCCCCATCCCAGTTGTCCATGTTCAATGGAGTGGGGGATGCTGTGACGTACTTCTGGCATACGTTGGATCAAGCCTTGGCTCCAAGTGGGTGCTAACACGTCAATATCCACATAAGGCTGCTCACGTTTGAGTACTTTGAACAGACTTTGTGCCATCACCATGTCTCCCACCCACGATGGTCCAATGATTAAAATGGCAGTTGTCACGATTCTAAGGTGTAGTCCGTTCCACAGTATGGACATTTAATTTTGCCTTTTTCCTCAATGGGCAGAAAAACACGAGGATGTGAGTTCCATAAGCTCATGCTTGGCATTGGGCAGTGTAGTGGTAAGTCTTTTTTGGTGACTGCATACTGTTTTTTGTCGGTTGCTGTATCGCTCATCTTGTTTTCTCTCAGTTTTTTTTAATTAAACAAACGTCAACCAATCCAAATGTGTGGCTTGACGACCATGCACAAGATCAAAAAATAAGCTTTGTAAACGCTCAGTGATAGTCCCGCGTGTGCCAGCACCAATCGTGCGACCATCTAATTCACGAATGGGTGTCACTTCTGCGGCAGTGCCAGTAAAAAAGGCTTCATCAGCAATATAGACTTCATCACGACTGATACGTTTTTCGCGTATGGTATATCCGATTTCTTCGGCAAGCGTGAAAATGCTGGCCCGCGTAATGCCTGCCAGTGCGGAAGTTAATTCTGGCGTATAAATAATACCATCTCGCACTATAAAAATATTTTCACCGCTGCCCTCGGCAACATAGCCTTCTGTATCTAATAATAAGGCTTCATCATAACCACCTGCCAAGGCTTCTTGTAATGCGAGCGTAGAATTCATATAGTTGCCCACCGCTTTGGCTTTGCACATGGTAATGTTGACATGGTGACGTGTATAAGATGAGGTATGTATGCGAATACCTTTTTCTATGCCATCCGCGCCCAAATAAGCGCCCCATTCCCAAGCGGCAATGCTCACATGGACACGCAAATTATCGGCACGTAATCCCATGCCTTCTGAGCCGTAAAAAACCAGGGGGCGAATATAGCCACTTTCTAATCCATTATCGCGTACAGCGGCGCAAATCGCATCATTAATCGTTTGCTGATCATAAGGGATATTTATTCCCAAAATATGCGCTGAATCAAATAAGCGTCGCGTATGCTCTTGTAAACGAAAAATCGCGGTGCCTTGCTCGGCTTTATAAGCGCGAATGCCCTCAAACACGCCCATGCCATAATGCAAGGTATGTGTTAAAACATGTACATTTGCATCACGCCAAGGCACCATTTTGCCATCAAACCAGATCACTCCGTCGCGATCATCCATTCCCATTTTTTTTTCTCCTCGTGTAAAGCTGATGTTGGTTGATAGTTTACACTATTTTAGGAGTCCAAACTAAAGTTTGGATGTCCAAGATAATGTAAAATACTTTCTAAAATAGGAAGTTTCTTGCAAAAAAAAATGTTAGCATCAACTGAAAAACTCCAAGAAGCCGGCTTTGCCTCACGGGTATTCACTGAGAGAGACTTAGCCCATCTTTTCGGCGGAACGCCCGCTCGAAGATATGGACTCGTCAATAAAGCCCTTGCCAAAGGTGAACTCATCAGAATTCGTCGCGGCGTGTACATCCTCGCCGAAAAATATCGCACAACCAAATTGAGCCAATTTTTTGTCGCAAGTCGGACAATCTATAAGAGCTATATCTCTTTTGAAAGTGCCCTATCGTATCATGGTTGGATTCCAGAAAGAGTGACAATTGTCATGAGTGTAATAAATAAAGGGCGGAGTCGAAGTTTTGAGACACCCTTGGGCGAATTTAAATATGTTTATTTGCCCGTGAATGCGCTTGAATTTTTAAACGGCGTTGCGCGTCAGACTCACAATGGACAAGCGTTTTTCATGGCAAAACCTTTGAGGGCATTGGCTGATTATGTATATGATAGAAAAATAGAATGGATGGGAATAGATTATTTATTGGAAGGACTTCGCATTGAGGCTGAAAATCTGAATAGGCTCAGGATTGATGATTTTAAAGAAGTATTGCCCGTTTTTCGCGCCAAGCGTGTCCGCTCATTTTTAGAACATTTGCAAAAAGAAATCCTTCCAACCCCAAAAAAAAACAGAGGAAAAATGATGAGTCATAGCATTATCAATGACAGACTCAAAAAATATTCACCTAAAACGGTGGAAGAAGAAGGGGATGCGTTAAAAGAAATTTTGCAGGAAATCATTCTGAATGGCTTATCAGAAGCCCATTTTTTTGATGATGCCATTTTTCATGGAGGCACCTGTCTTAGAATTATCTACAATCTACCCCGTTTTTCAGAAGATTTAGATTTTCTCCTAAAAGAGACTAATCCTGATTTTAAGTGGCAAGATTATCAGAAAGCCATCATTGAAGTGTGTAAACTGTATGGCATCTCGCCGGAGATTAGAGATAAAAGCAAGCTAGGTACAAATGTCCAAAAAATGTTTATCAAAGATAAATCCATTGGTAAACTGTTAGAGTTATCATTTAAACATCATCCTCATCAGAAAATTCTAATCAAACTAGAAATAGATACAAACCCGCCGAAGGGTTCGACAACGGAAATAAAATTTTTAGATTTTCCGGTGGATTTTGCGGTAGAAATTCAAGACATGTCCAGCAATTTTGCAAATAAGAGCCATGCCCTTTTGTGTCGCTCTTATCTCAAAGGCAGAGATTGGTACGATTTTCTTTGGTATATCAAAAGAGAAGTCATCCCCAATTTTCAATTACTGAGCAATGCACTTGAACAACAAGGAACTTGGGCTGGACAAGCTATTGAAGTGACACCGAAATGGTATATTGAGAAACTTGAAAGCCAGATAAAAAGCATTAATTGGGAGACGGCGAAAAAAGATGTTGCTCCTTTTCTCAGGGAAAAAAAGACGCTGTCACTTTGGAGTACAGATTTTTTTATGGAGAGACTGGAAAAACTTAAAAACACGCTATTCAGTTATCAGTAGACTTGTCCGTAAATAAAAAGTTTTGATTTTGATTTTTTATTGACGGACAAGTCTAATATACCAGTCAGGGCAACCATAAACCTTAACTTTACAACACCCGCTGCTCCAATCCCAACTTTGACGACAAATCACCCAAAATCTTCGCATTACTCAAAACCGCAACATGCGCCTTATCCGGTTGCAAATAACTCTCCGCCACTCGTTGCAAATCTTCTATATTCACCTGTAAAACTCGATGACGAAATTCACGCAACACAGGTGGAGTACGCCCATTTAAACTATTAAAAAAGCTAGTTATCGCTTCTCCAGCGGGAGAGCCAGGGCGATCAATACGACTAATCACCCCAAGAATCGCCTCATCCAAAACCCGCTTATCATGTTTACCATCTTGTAACCAGCTCAAAGAGCGATCAAAATCTGCCAAAGTCTCCAATAAGCGTGGATCACGATAAGAATAAAAACGAAATGCCCCACTACTCCCATCATAATTGACACCACCACCATACGCGCCCCCTTGCTCACGCAAAGCACGGTGCAAAAAACCATTTTGCAAAAAATGACCTAATACCGTCAAAACCGGCGCATCAGCATGATTTGCCGCCACCGTTGGATACGCTTTAGCACAAAAATTCACCTGCGTACTCGTACTCCACGAATTTTTAACCACAAAATTCTCCATCGAAGGCTTAAAAAACGCCCCAGCAGACTTTGTTGTGCGCCATTGAAGCTTTGCAAAACTCTCTGCAATCTCATCATGCCGTTCCGCTTCACTTACAACCAATAATTGGCGGGGCGCCTCAAGTAACTGATCACGAATACGCTCCAACTTAGCAGCAAACGCCTTCAAATTATCCTCATCTACAAAACTATCATCCAAAGCTTTCAAAGTTTTCAATCCCGCCAAACCATGCCAACGATGAGAAAAATGCCCCGCTGGACTCATACCACTATTACACGCACTCATCACCAAATGATGTCCACGCGCTGTGACACTGTTATCAGTCTGTGCCCGTAATTGGGCAATCAACTCGCGCAAACGTGGCAACTCATCAAAACGGGCTTGCTCCAAAGTTTCTCGTAACAAATCAGCCAGATCAGCTTGATGACGTGCCAATGCTTTACCAGATAAATTAAACAAACTACGCACATTTTGTACATCAGAAACACTGCCACGCATTGAGACTGTCGCACTAATACCCCCCGTCACAGCAGCCTGTCGCGCAGCCGTCTCCCGATAATCCTTATCACCACAACCCACTTCCGTCATACAATCACAAAATAAAGGCAAAACATCCAACAAATCCGTATCCAAATCGGGCAAATCTGCAACAAGGGTTTGATAAACCATACCATTTGTGCCGCGAGCAAACCAAGTGGCTGGCAAACCATTAACAGCTTGATCCGAGCCCACAGGAATTTTCAACTCATCAGCCACATCCTCCAAACCCACTTTCGGCAAAATTTCAGGATCATCACTTTTATGTTGACGGGCTTCTAAAGCGGCGGCTTGTTCAACAATTTTTGCTTTATCCGCTTCACTCATAGCGGCTTTGATGTCTTCTAATTGCGCCTTTTCCTCAGCGATTTCTTGTGCGGCTAAATTTATATCAGGCGCCATCACCAGGCGAACCCGGTGTGGATTATCCAACAATAAGCGCCGCACTAAATTGGGAATAAAATCTGGATTTTGACAATCCGCCCGTAACGCGCTCAATACCGGATCAATATCTACAAACGCCAGCGGATCACCACCATGCATCATCGGAGACAAAGTATTCACTAATAAATGCAAACCATAAGGAAAACTATCGCCAGTGATTTCTCGTTGAGTCAACTCGATTTGATGTAGCACCGATTCTACCATTTCTAATGGCACACCGTTATCAGCAATATCCTGAAGTACTTGAAAAATCAACTTTTCTACGGCATCCGCCTGTTCAGGATTCGAGCCCTCCAAGCCACACATAAAACTGCCTTCACGGCTATTATCATCAAAACCGCATAAAGGCGAGGGAGCAGTACCCAAAGGGCTCGTTTCCAAGGCATGACGTAATGGAGACGCACTATTGTCAAGTAACACCCCAGTCAACAGACTCGCATTTATCACCTCACGAATATCGGTACTTTTGCCCAATAACCATGCTAATACAATATGCGTTTTATTTTGAACATCTTGTTTTTTTTCAATGGGATAATAATGAAAAGCCTCTTGCGGAGACTCATAACGTTGCTCATCAGGCACCTGCAAACAATCCCTTTTTTGAAAATGCTGCAAAGCACATTCTTCAAACCAACGTTGATGCCCTGCCGCTGGACGATCTCCGTATGTCATAAAAATTGCATTAGACGGATGATAATGAGTCGCATGAAAAGCTTTCAATTGGGCATGTGTTAATTGTGGAATATTCTTAGGATCGCCACCGCTATTATAATGATAAGTAATCGTGGGAAAGAGATGAGAATGCACCGCCTGCCACAAACGTTGCACGGGTGAACTCAAAGCCCCTTTCATTTCATTAAACACAACCCCTTTATAAACCAAGGGCGACTGCGGCGCATCCGGCGTTTCAAATTCGAGGCGATGCCCCTCTTGAGCAAAATCAAGCCGATCCAAATTAGGAAAAAACGCGGCATCCAAATACACTTGCAATAAATTATCAAAATCCTTAGTATTTTGACTGGCAAAAGGATAAGCTGTCCAATCGCTACTTGTGAAGGCATTCATAAAAGTATTTAAAGAGCGGCGCGTCATCATAAAAAACGGATCGCGCACCGGGTAACGTTGGCTACCACACAAAGAGGTATGCTCCAAAATATGCGCTACACCAGTAGAATCCTCTGGCACAGTCAAAAAGGCGACCAAAAAAGCATTATTATTATCCTCAGCAGACAAATGCAAATGTCGCGCCCCGGTAGTGATGTGGCGATATTCCTCAAGCTCAATATTTAAACTAGGAATGGGTGCTTGACGAATAAGAGTAAAAGTGGACATTTAAAATCCTTAATAAAGATAGGAGAAATAGGGATCCAAGATTTATCTATCTTGGATGGCTGTTAATGGGTATAAAATAGCGCAGATTAAAGACTGAAAGTAACTTATGGTTTTGCTTGCACTTATCAGAAATAGGTATATACTGTTAGCGCACTCGTGCAATTTCTGTTGTACGCATTTTAAGGAGTTTTATCAATGACAATGACTAACGATAAAAAACAACAAAAAATATTGCTGATTGATGACAATGATGAATTGCGCTCTATTTCAATAATGACCCTTAATATAGCCGGCTATGCTGCCACTGCTGCAAGTAACGGACAAGAGGGCAAAGAATATATGGAGTTTATAAAGCCTGATTTGATCCTCCTTGATATGATTATGCCTGTCATGGATGGAATGACTTTTTTACATTGGCTGCGACAGACAGCGAAAAAAGAGATACCTGTGTTAATCTTGACGAGTTTGCAAAAACATGATATTGAGTCTGAAGTCTTAGAATTTGGCGCATCTGATATTCTTTATAAACCTTTTCTGCCAGATGAACTGCTAGAAAGTGTTCAGAAAATGCTTTGGTAGCACGCTCGGAGAAAAAAAACTATGAATCACAATAAGGGGCTTACCCTGAAACCTTATCTTGAATCTATTGAAAAACATTGCAAAAACTTAACAAAAAAGGAATTATTAGAAACCATTCAGACTGTTGCACAAGCGGTCCCTCAAGAGGAACGCTCCAATTTTTTAGGTCATATAACGCAGTTGGATCAAATTGAAATAATAGCCTCAGATAAAACGCTCATTGACGATATTCTTGAATTACGAAAAGAAGTCGAAGCGCGTATCGCCTCTATTGAGGGGGATGAATATGATGACGATGAGGGAATAGATTATATTTCTCAGGAACAAAAGCAAAGACTTGAAACTTTATTCGGACAAACCGGAGAACTTTTTTTGTCAAATCAATTAGAAGCGGCTAAAGCGGCTTTTGATGAACTTTTTGCATTTCAATTAGACGATTTTTCTCTTGATATTGAACTACGGGAACCACGGGCAAGATATTGTCGTTGTATTTATGAAACCGTCGCGCCCAAACAACGGGTTAAAGCATTATTAATAGGGATGAAACCTGAGCAAACCAGTCAGTTTCATAAGCCGCTACGTTTATTTGATGGCAACTATCCTTTTTTACAGGATATTATTGATGCCCGCCCCGGTGAACTCCCAAATTTTAAAACCTTTTTGCCGGCGTGGGAAAAGGCTTTAGCTAAAAAACAAAGTGATCGTGCTACCCTGTTACGTTTAGAAGCAGTTAATTTAATAAAGGGTTTGGAGGGAGTGGCGGCACTGGTACGATCTAAACAACAACCGCTTGGCTATTTGTTCTGGATTGAAAAACTGCTTGAAGAAAAGGCTTGGAGTGAGCTAGCCTCGATTAGCCAAGAAGGCTTAAGTGCTTTACCACTTGGAGAATACCGTGCGGCGGTTGCCGATTCCTTGCTCTTGGCTGCGGAAGCCTTGGGAGATTTAGAACTGAGACTCAAAGCTAAAAAAGAAAAATGCTTATCAGCGCCCAATGATAATAGCTTGTTAGCTTGGATCAATGAAGCGGAGGCTCAAGAGCAAAGAAGCGAGGCACTGAAAGAAGGCTTGAAATTTTTATCTCAAAATAAACCATTTGCTTCAAATCTCTATGCAAAAACGAGTTTGATGGCGGGAGAAATAAATAAAGCGTTTGGGCTGGTTAAGAATGAGAAAGCTTATGCCTGGTCATCTGGTAGAAATCCTACTGGCGTTGTGTTTGCTGGCATCCTCATCGCTTTACTGCCGCTCAATAAGCAACCCACATCGCTTCTTCAAAAGCTATTGCAACGTTATTCTAGTAGCCTAATTGAACAAATCATACAAGGCATACGCGGACGGAAATGGCCAGCCTCCCAAACTCAAAAATGGTTAGAATGGGCAGAAAATATCGCTAAACAACGGGTTGAACATATTGTGAGTAACAAACATCGATATGCTTATGAGCGGGCGGCTGAAATTTTGGGAGCGCTCGGCGAATATTTCATCCTAACGAAAAAAGAAGAGCATGGAATTTCTCTCATTGAACATTATCGAAACGTTCAATTTTATCGTTTTAGCGCATTTATAAGAGAAGTTGATCAGGTGATCGCCTCATCAAACTTATTGCGTCAGGGAATAGCTGATAAAAAACTTGATTTGATCTGACTGAATTAGCCTATATATTGGCTGTCACTATCGTATAATTTTTGGTGTGTTGGTTATTCGATAGATTTTATTTGTTCAACTCACTATTAATAGAGAACATTAGATGAATATATATGTTGGAAATTTACCCTATAGTCTGACACAAGAAGAACTGAAAGAGATGTTTACCGCATACGGAGAAGTCTCAGAGGTCAACCTCATCTCCGATAAATATTCGGGGCAATCAAAAGGTTTTGCTTTTGTTGAAATGCCAAGGCAAGCAGATGCAGAAGAGGCAATCAAAGTACTGAACGATAGTTTGGTAAAAGGAAAAAATATCAAAGTCAATCAAGCCCGTCCAAGAAATGAGCGCCCACGCAGAAATAATCGGTATTAATAGTCCATCCAAATAAGTTTTACCCCAAACGAAGTGACGGGACGCCAAATCTCAGAGATTGGGCATCCTGCCACTTCCTATCCACGCACACTCGTATTTTGGAGTCCAAAGCTTTAGCGAGCGTAGGGTGCGTCCCACGCACCTATTTTCTTTCCACCTAATATAGCGAGCGTAGGGTGCGTGCGCCAAGCGAAGCTTGGCATTTCTTGCTGGGTGAAAGTCCCGGTCAGGTAAGGGCTAACCACCCACCTGTATCGAGTGTTGCGTGTCCATAGGTAACGAACGACACG
>JALXAQ010000191.1 GCA_026991885.1 Thiotrichaceae bacterium | reverse complement strand
CATTAAAGATTATTTTTTGCTACCATTTTGAATCTTTAGATTAACTCTATTTTTTTATGGGTTAATGGATAGCGTTATAAGTCATTTTATATTATATAGGAGAATTGATTAATGATAGTCCGAAAAAACATTATCATTCATGCAGGAGGGGTAGCTTTAGTCAGCTTATTCTTGCTATTACAATCAGGCATAGCAAATGCTGTTCGTCCTGCTGGTCAAGTTGGCGTAGACTGGGGAGAAAAGGCGGGGCTTGGTTGTGTTAAGTGTCATATGACAGAAACCCCGGGGCTTTATCACCAATGGAATGAAAGTCAACACGGTCAAAGCGGTGTTAATTGTCTTGATTGTCACCAAGCTGAAAAAACTGACAAAGATGCCTTTATACATGAAGACGAACTCATTTCGGTTGTTGTGAGTCCAAAAGACTGCTCCAAATGTCATCCAACCGAGTTCAAGGAATTTCACCGCTCTCATCATTCCAACGCGGCTGAAATTTTAGGCTCTTTGGATAATCTTCTCGGCGAAGTGCTTGCCGGTCCAGAGGCGGTCACCGGAGGATGTAAGAAGTGTCATGGTAACAAGCTAGAGATTGATGAACAAGGCAAACCAACCTTAGAAACATGGCCTAATACGGGTATTGGTCGTATCAATCCAGACGGTTCACGGGGTTCCTGTAGTGCCTGTCATGCGCGTCACGCTTTTTCTCCCGCACAAGCTCGCACGCCTGATACCTGTGGTAAATGCCATATTGGTCCGGATCATCCTCATATCGAAATCTACAATGAATCCAAACACGGCATTATGTATCACGCCAATATCGATAAAATGAATCTCGAATCTGATAAATGGGTCGTTGGTGTTGACTATAGTGCGGCACCGACTTGTACAACTTGTCACATGGGGGCGGCACCTTATCTAGCGAAAACTCATGATGTCGGTGAACGAATTTCTTGGAATTTACGTACCCCTATTTCTAAAAAAATCAATTTGATCCGCTTGGATAATGGGCACCAATATGATATACCCGAAGGCTTACCATTACCTAAAGTGGGTGATAAGCCGACTGATCCTAAAGCCAAAGGGGGTACAGTGACAGAAGTGATGACTTGGAAAGATCGACGTGCTAACATGGAAACGGTATGTCATGCTTGTCATGTTAGTAACACAGTGAATGGACATTATAAGCAGTTTGATGATCTCGTGAATTTGTATAATGAAAAATTTGCGAAACCCATTGCTGCTATTGTTGAGGAACTCAAAAAGGATGGTCATCTGACTGCGGCACCATTTGATGAGAAACTTGAATGGGTTTGGTGGGAAATTTGGCATCACGAAGGACGTCGTGCTCGTCACGGTGCTGCCATGAGTGGACCCGATTATACTTGGTGGCATGGCATGTATGAGGTGGTTAAACACACTTATTTTGAGTTCATTCCCGAACTGAAAGAACTCGTCGGCGAAGAAGAAGCGGATCGCCTGCTCACCAAGTATTTCAAACCGATTGATGGTCATGCTTGGTATTTCAATGGGTTAGGCAAAGAGGCGCTTGATAAGGTCCGTAAAGGTTATGAGGAACGCTACGGTAAAGGTGCCTTGAAGTAAGGGACGTGCGTGCTAGGGCAATCCCTTGTGGTTGCCCTTAACGGCGATGGCAGAAAAACTTGAACATCGAATATTAAAGGATATTTCATGCGACAATTTAACATAATATTTGGAACATACCTCTTTTTGGTAATGGTTCCAAGCTTCGCACAATCGACTTCTGTCGAAAGTTTAATTGCTCAAGGTGATAAATACTGGGAAGCCGGTGAAAAGACATTGGCTGAACAAAGTTTTCAATCAGCATTAGAGAGCAATGAACAATCCGTGCCAGCTCATTTCAAACTGGCGCTTGTCTATTTATCTCAACAGCGTTTTGCTGAGAGTGTTTCCCATTTACAACGTGTTATTGGTTTGGATAGTGGTAATGCTAAGGCATTTGCAATATTAGGGATCGCTTATTGGCATCGTGGAGATTATGGATTAGCGCAAGCGGCTCTCAAAGAGGCGACTAAACTGGACCCTCAGTTAGACGGGGCTAAGAAGTTACTGGCACTTATTAACGAAAAACTTGGAAATCGTTAGAGCAAATGGAGTCGGCTAGATTTATCTTGGACGTCTGTTACATTTTGTTACACTTCTGAGAAGTTTGTTACTACTTATCTTTGTATCCTATCTCCCGCGTTTTATTAATACATTAACAAAAGGAGATAGACTCTCATGAAAAAATCCAGTAAAATCATCATTGGTACCGTACTCACAGTAGCAACGCTGGCCGGTATTGCAGTTTCTGCCACCCCTGATAACTGCGGATTTGGTCCTGAGCATCGGCTCGAATTTGTCATGAGACGGCTCACGAACAAACTGGACCTAAATGCCGAGCAGAGCGAGAAATTGTCGCTCATAAAGCAGCAATTGATGAAGCGTATTCAGGATGAAATGCGCCAAAATCACCGGGCTCAAATCCTAGCCTTGTTGGATGAACCGGTGCTTGATCAGCAAAAAGCATTTGCTCTTTTGCAAAACCAGATGCAGCAGGTCAAACAGAATGCGCCGGTTTTGATCGCAGCCATGGCAGAATTTTCTGATAGCCTCAATAATGAACAACGGGCAAAGCTGAAAAATCTGTTAGCTTCTTTTCCGAAACATGGGCCTCAAAACCAATAATAGGGTATTTGGGAGTCCAAGATTTATCTTGGGATAAATGTACACCATTTTACTGATTGACGATGATGAGCGTCTTGCGCCGCTGCTCGCGGAATATTTTTCACGTTACGATCTCAACTTGATCAGTGAAACCCATCCAAGCCAAGGACTACGTCGCTTGTCACAAGGCGACGTAGATTTGCTCATTTTGGATGTCATGCTGCCTGAAATGGATGGCTTTGATGTCTGCCGCAGCCTTCGCAAGGATAGTGACATGCCCATTCTAATGCTGACTGCCCGTGGCGAAGTCATGGACAGAGTCATTGGACTAGAAATCGGGGCAGATGACTATCTCGCTAAACCCTTTGAACCCCGCGAACTGGTTGCCCGAATTCATAACATCCTAAAACGTACCACCTCTAAACAAACCTCTCCCATACTTCAATTTGGCGACCTCAAAATTGATCCAAACCGCCGTCAAGTCACTCTCAAAGGCCAAATGATCGAATTGACGACCAAAGAATATGCGCTACTACTATTGCTGGTAAAATCCCCTGGCAAAAGTTTTAGCCGTGATGAAATCATGAATGCCCTCAGCGGAGTGGATGCCGAGTTTTTTTCCCGTTCGGTTGATATACTGGTGAGCCGATTACGACAAAAGTTGAAACCGTTAGAAAGTATCCAAACAGTTTGGGGGAGGGGCTACCGTTTTATTGAAGGAGCAAATTGACATGCCTTTTTGGCAAAAAATACGCTATTCTCTGTCGCTACGCCTACTACTGCTGTTTATCGTGACTGGCATTGCCATTGCCATTATCCATAGAGTATCGCTTGGTTTCTCGATAATGCAACATTTTAAACACAATGTGCGCCCACATATTCAACAATATCTGAGCTATCTCCATCAAGAAATCGGCTATCCGCCCAACATTGAAAAAGCACAACAATTGACTAAACGCCTTCCCGTGGATATTCTTATCCAAGGACCGGATATCAATTGGTCATCCACACAGATCGACTCACGCCACATTCATTTCCGTCCATTCAGAAAAGATGCCGATGGCCATTTATTCCGTATTGGCTTTTATCAATACCGTTTCGCACTCCTCACCCGCCAAGGACCATATTCTATTACCTTTATTATGCAAAAAAACCTAGAAAGTGCCAAAGGCATCTGGGGTATTTTTGTGGGAATCGTTGCCGTCTTACTCGTATTGAGCCTGAATTATTTTATCATCCGTTGGTTACTTCAACCCGTGCGTGCCATGCAAGCGGGCGTAAAACGCATTGGCTCTGGAGAATTGTCTTATCGTATTCAAACCAAACGTCAGGATGATTTAGGAGAATTAATCAATAGTATCAATCGGATGACAAATGAACTGGAAAAAATGTTGGAGGCGAAACGTCAGCTACTATTAGCTATCAGCCACGAACTGCGAACACCGATGACACGATCAAAGGTTTCTCTGGCATTGTTGGAAGATTCTACATACAAACAGGCTATTGCTCAAGATTTACAGGAAATGGAAAAGCTGATCAATGAATTATTGGAAACGGAACGACTCAAAGGGCATGTTGTACTCAAGCGCACTTCAAGCTCTTTGAATACATTGATCAAGTCGGTTATCAGCGACTATTTCAGTGATAAACCCATCCAGGCGTTCTTGGATCCGTCATTGCCCACATTACAATTGGATGAAACTCGCCTCCGCTTGCTCATCCGCAATCTGCTAGAAAATGCACTCAAATACAGCGCAAAACCCGTTGATATTCATACTCGACATGAAAAAAATGGTATTTGGCTACTGGTTGAGGATCACGGTGCTGGCATAGCAGCCGAACATATTCCTCATTTGACTGATCCTTTCTATCGCGTTGATCCCTCGCGTCAGCGCAAAACGGGGGGATATGGTCTTGGACTTTACCTTTGTCGGCTCATTGCAGAAGCGCATGGGGCGCAATTAGAGATTTCTAGTGAGCTAGGACGCGGTACTTGTGTTAGTTTGATATTTAGTTGATTTGCAATCAACCATAACAAAAACTTTATATACTATAAACCAATACTATACTCCGTCCCAAAAACTTACAGACAACTCAAAGCCCTGGAAGCATCCACCCTACAGGCCAATGATAAAATGTCTGTTATTTTCTCTCATCGTTTGGTTTATGTCAATTTGACTGTCTCTATTTCTGCTATAACAGGGCAGGAGAGCGGATACATCGTGCGTGTTTATCAAATACCCAAAACAAAACCCTTGAATCGCGGATTAAACGGATGACACGGATAACACGGATTAAAAACCTAAAAACACGCAGGAGACTCGGTTTTTATTTTTGTTTTAAATCCGCGTAATCAAATGACTCAGCCGTTTTAACCTTGCCGCAATGTCATTGTCTAAATTTCTTAAATCGTCGCGGTGAGAAATCCTATTTGTACTAGACTTGTCCCTTTTTAATTGTAGGGTGGATACGCTAGGGCAACCACTAGGGTGTTGCCCCCCGTTATGTTAGGGGCAATCCTTTATGGTTGCCCTAACCTAAGTTATTCAATCCAATATTGAACATTTTCTTTTTTCAAAAATTCTTCAGCCTCTTCGCCTTGAAGCAGAGCAAAAGTCGCTAAAATACCGGCTTCTGTACAAGTGCCAGCAGCCACTGTGACGGAACGGGGCGCATTATTAACGGGCCAACCGGTTTTAGGATTAAGCACATGGCTATATCGTTTGCCCTCTTTTAATAAGAAGCGACGCGCATCACCACTGGTTGCCAGAGCGCCTTTGTGTATTTTCAGTATTTTTGTCGCCGCACCGCTCGTATTTTCTATACCAATCGACCATGGTTGCCCACGAGCACCGCTGGCATGAATATCTCCGCCGAAATTAATCAGCAGAGGCGCTTGACATTTCTCTTGTAATAAAAGGAGTGTGCGATCAACGGCATATTCTTTACCGATTCCACCCAAATCAATTTCCATCTCTTTAGGCAATGTGAAATAAGGCGATTGCCAAGTCACCTTATCCCAACCAACATAAGGGAGCAAGGCATCAATTTGTGCTTGATCAGGGACGCGATCACTGCCATCGAATGTCCAAGCCTGTCGTAAAACGCCTGACGTGATATCAAATAGTCCATTACTCAGCTCATAACATTGCTGGGAAAAGTCCAGCAGATGGGCAATTTCATTATCAACCTTGATAGCTTTACCTTCGCTGTTATTGAGCCGAGCAATCGGATTATTATCAAGATAACGGCTGAATTTTTTTTCTATACGCCAAGCTTCATGGGTTGCGAGGGTGAGTAGGTCTTTTGCCAACGACAGATCATCAATGTCCATCAGCACTTCGCACGGACTCGCCATCGCTTGGAAGCGTCCAAGATAATAACCCTCTACTTTTTCAAGGGCGGGTTGTTTGTGAGCAGGGATAATCAATTGACCACCTAAAAAGAATAGCTCAACTGAAAAATCATTGCATCTAAATCAGGAAATAAATCTTGATTTTTCAGGATACCAGGCACATTGCTTGCGTTGGCATCACCCGTTTGTAGGTAATATTCAAACCGTATGCTCATCTTATGACCATTGGCTAATGTCATTCCGTATTTCAGGCCTAAAGTAATACCATTCAATTCACCCAAGCGATAATCCGCACTCGCCTCTGCCGGTAAATCCTCACCAGACCGTAGAAAACGATGATAAAAATCCGCTTCGCTTTGCATGTAATAACGGACATGTGGTTCCAGATAATGCTTATTTCCTAGCATCCAACGGTAGCGCATATTAAAGGTATGTGAACTTATTCCCCAGTCATCCCACATATAACGATAGGACAAATCGACAATGTCTTTATTCAAATGATATTTCATCTGCGAATAAAGCGCATGTTTTGTACGTGAATCTGGTCTATATTCATAAACATAATCCTGCGCTCGACCGTCGCTGCCAACGACACTCAGGATTTTAAAGGGATCACTTAAATAACCGCTGGAGTTGCTGAATGAGTAATTAAATTGGGTGATTGTACGACGATTAATGATTTGGGTCACACCCAGCAGAAAATCTGTCGTGGTTTTGCTTTCATCATTCTCTTGCTCGTCATCATTCTCTTGCTCGTCATCATTCTCATGCTCGGTGTTAATCACCATGCTAGAGAATTTCTGGGCTACACCGCCTTCAGGTTCAATGGTGTCATTAGCGAATGATAAACCGGCAGTCAGTGTGGTGTTGCGATTATTAAAGTAGCGCGATAGTGAGCCATTGATTCCTAAAGAAAAATAATCATATTCTTTAGAGCCGTTAGCACCCAGACTGATTTTGTAATCCCGCCCTAAAGGCTGATCCCATTGTGTACTCAATGCGACGCGCGTGTCCTTAAATGTATCATCAAGAGGTGTTTCCCCTGCCGAAGTCGTATAGGAATCCTCACCAGAGGGCCGAGTAAAGGTTTGCACTTGATCGCTTGGGGTTGCGCCATTCGCTGATGCCCCGGTTAGGACGTCAATAACCAATTTTAAGTTGAGTGCTTTTTCTTCGCCAAAGTCACGTTTAGCAGTAATGACCGGCTCAATTGCCGTGACGCGATCTGTTTCAGAATAATAAAGAATTGCGCTGTCAATCTCCCAATCACCTTCGTCAGCAATAGTAACAGATGAATTAAGGGCCAAGAGAGTCGAAGTGGCTACTCTCAAAGCCCCCCCTATTTTTTTCTGATTTTTTAATTGCATCCGCAACCGCCTCCAGCAAAGCCACGTCCACCACTGGATGCTTCTTTACTAAAATAAATATGATCATCCAAGCTCGCCTCAATCGGATCGGCAATCAACTGCATCTCGGGTTTGGATAATAAGTCACGTTCCCATGGCTGAACGCCTAAATTGGCACAACCGCTGCATAGTATCGTGGTTGGTAAAACAATATAAAATAGTTTATGAATCATGACTGAATCTCGGTGAGAAATAGGGTGACAGACTGACTAAGGTTTGTCCCGCAACAATTTTTTGATACTGGCTTCGTAGAGGTGAACTTTCCGCTTGTGGAAACCAATATGCTGCTTGCGAATGATGCCCCTTTTATCAATAAGAAAAGCATAGGGCATGCCTTTTAGGCGATACATGGCGGCGACAGTGCCTTTCGGATCGAAAGCGAGCGTGAAGTTGCTCGGTAATTTTTTCAGAAATTCATCAGCAAGCACGCGATCCTTATCAACATTAATCGCGATAATTTCAAATCCTTGGGCTCCATATTTTGCCTGCATTGCATTCATCCAAGGGAATGACTGGCGACAGGGGCGGCACCATGATGCCCAGAAATCAAGTAATACCACTTTACCTTTGAATTGACTTAATGTGATAGTTCCCTCAATACCCGCTAGTGTGAAATCGGGTGCCTGTTGAGCGTTCACTGCACTCGTGAAGAATAGAAAAAATACTGTTGTGATTTTTATATACTTCATATAAATACTTGATGTCTCCTTAGTTTAGTAGTAACTAACAAAAAAAACTTATCATAACATGATAATTGCTAAATCTTAAGTGAATCTTAAATACTCTCTAAGAAACAACAATGTCTTACGTTTTTAATAAGGTACTCGTGTTCGTTTCTCGTCATTTTGAAGACAGCTGTGACAAGAAAAAATCCTATTTTTTCAAAAAATAGGATTTTTAAGTCGGAAAGACACTTGTGTCGGCTTGATGAGCGCAGGTGGGTGGGAAAATGGAATATCAAAAGAAAATAATAAGCCGAAACCCCACGTCGTCATTGCGGTCAGTCGAAGCCCTCCCATTGCGGTGCGCCGAGCGCACCCACAACGGCTCTGCGTTACAGTCGCCACCACGCAGGGTAAAACTTCTATTTTTGGAAGGTTTTTGGCACTCTATTTCTTTACCACTATATTTGCCTTCGTATCGGGAGCAAGTCCATTCCCAAATATTCCCTAACATATCAAACAAACCAAAAGCGTTTGGCTCAAACTGACCAACAGGTGCTGTATTGACGTAGCCATCTGTGCAATTATGATTCTTCCATAAAAAATCAGAGTTTTCTTTTTTTGAAGTTTGATCATAGACATTTGCATAACGACAAGCCTCATCCGGTGAATTTCCCCAATATCGCGCCGTTTCTGTCCCCGCCCGCGCCGCATATTCCCATTCGGCTTCGGTAGGCAAGCGATATTGTTTACCCGTTTGGCGCGTGAGCCATTGAGCATAAGCCACAGCATCATGCCAAGACACATTAATCACTGGACGATTGCCACGCCCCCAGCCTTCATCATCTGGTTTTTTTTCACCCGTCGCTTCAGCAAACTGATCATATTCAGCAAAAGTCACCTCATATTGGCCCATAGCAAACGCTTTGATTGACACGCTATGCACTGGTTGTTCATCAGAACTACCGCCGCCTTGAATATCACCCATTTTAAATTCACCCGCCGGAATCCACACCATTTTTGGACCCAAGCTGCCATTTTGTAAACGATCTTGGAAAACGGTACCTGCCAGTAATTGGTGGCAGGGCTTTAGTGTTTCCACAGAGTCAGATTTCAACAAATCCTCATAATACCGTAATTTCGGAGAATGCGGATTCACTTTGCGTAAAGGTGCGACATATTGCAAAGCCTTTTGCTTGTTTCCATCAGCTAGCGCACCTTTTATCCAAGTCAGATATTTCGCCTCAATTTGCTCCAAACCTTTCAAAGCTTCCGCATTATTCGGGGCTTTTTTCAACACTTCACCATAACAATCTAAAGCGGTTCCATCCACTCCCCTTGTCAAACGATTCGCTTGAAAATGTTTGTTGCAGGTACGCAACAATTCGGAAAGATCAAGGGGTTCCGACGCTTGAACGCTTGTCAGACTGAGCAAAAAAAAGGATAAATAACGAGACATGAAAATATTCTCCTCAAATGAAATTTGAAATTCATCATTTTTAATTAATCCACACAATAGGCAATGTGATATTATCAAAATTAAAGCTCTACAACAAGTACGCCAAACCTACAAAGCTAAAGCTTTGTACTCCAACCCCTAAAAAAATAAAAAAAATTTATTGTTCAATAAAATGAGCCGACAACTCTCAATGACTTACAAAAATATCAAGTACGTTTTGTGGCTCTTCAACGGTTTGTGAAAAAATTGGGCAAGTTATCGGATGTTGTAATAAATCGTCTAAAATATTAGAATGGGACATTCTAATGAGAGAGGAAATAGTCTATGGCTGAACTTATTACTGAAACGGTTGGCGGAGATACCTATCAATATTATCCCCTGGGTGAGCATGTGGTACGAGCCATTGGAGTTTGTGGAGAACGGCCCACTTTCAAACATACGCGCATTGAAATCACCGGGACACTTGAACGACTTGCCGGCGGCGAACATATTGATGATATTGTCTCTGGCTTTAGGGGTCGTGTGTCACGCGAGGCGATTATTGAAGCAATGGTATTACTGATAAACCAATTCATCAACACCTTGCCGACATTAGAGAGGGCCAGATGATTGTTTTGGATGAACAATTGTTGGGGCGCAACCTTGAATTGGAGATAGCAAAATGGTATCCGGGTGCCGTTCAACTTATCACAGATTTACGCCCCAACACCGTGATTAAAGATGATGTTATCCCGAAGTTACTTCGACAACAAAACCAACCAACCTTTGTAACCATCAATAAAAAAGATTTTTGGCGAAAGGTTTTGATAGACACTCACTTTTGTGTCGTTTGTTTCACGTTGCCAGATACACGCGCTAATAAAATTCCCCAATTATTAAGAACATTGTTTGGCCTACCTGCGTTTAATACAAAAGCTGAACGAATGGGTAAAGTTATTCTGGTGACAGCTCAAGGAATAAGCTACTACACGTTCAATGACTGGCAGTTGAAAATGGACTCGTAGGTTGGGGTTTTGATCTAAACCCCAACAGAATTCTACTACAAGGATTATTTTTTGAGGTGGTATGGAAACTCCTGCACTAGTGCAGGAGAGCCGAAATCGGAAGGCCACTTTAACTACAGGGATTATTAGCAGGGATAAGTCAAAACCTTAAGATTCCGTCAAAGACGCGATCTCCTTTTCTTCTTGTTGCAATGCCCACATAAGCGCGTAAACGCCCCCTGCATTGCTCAACAACGCCGTATGCGTTCCCCGCTCAACAATCCGCCCATGTTCCATCACCAAAATTTGTTCCGCATCAACAATCGTCGATAAACGGTGGGCAATCACCAAAGTCGTATGATTTGCCGCAACTTGAGATAAAGCCATTTGTATCATTTTTTCCGATTTAGAATCTAAAGATGAAGTGGCTTCATCAAATATGAGAATTTTCGGCTTTTTCAAAATGGCGCGAGCGATAGCAACCCGTTGTTTTTCGCCACCGGAAAGTTTTAATCCCCGTTCTCCCACCAGCGTGTCATAAGCTTTGGGCAAGGATTCAATAAATGTATGAATATTGGCCAGTTTAGCCGCCGCGATGATGTCGGCTTGGCTCGCATTAGGGCGTGCATAAGCAATATTGTAGTAAATGCTTTCGTTAAATAAGACGGTATCTTGTGGCACTATGCCGATAGCGGCGCGGAGACTGGCTTGAGTAACATAACGGATGTCTTGTCCATTGATTGAAATGCCGCCACCTGTCACATCATAAAAACGGAACAATAAACGGGCTATTGTTGATTTGCCAGCACCGCTCGCACCGACAATGGCGATTTTATGTCCTGCCGGTACCTTAAAACTGACTTCGTGCAAAATCGGACGATCAGCTTGATAATGAAAGTTCACCTTATCAAAACAGAGCCCACCTTCACCAACTGAAAGTGGTTTAGCATTGGAAGCGTCTTGAATTTCGGGCTTGTTATCAAGTAGCTTAAACATTAAATCCATGTCTGCCAGCGCGTATTTGATAGAACGATAGACAATGCCTAAAAAATTCAAAGGAATAAATAATTGTAATAAAAAGGCATTGACGAGCACTAAATCGCCTAAACTCATCCGCCCTTCAACAACGCCTTGACTGGCAAATATCATGATTAAAGTCACTCCGATGGCAATAATCGCCGATTGTCCAAAATTCAGGGCAGACATAGACGTTTGACTTTTCACCGCCGCGTTTTCCCATTCTGCCAAAGTATCATCATAACGCTTCGCCTCTAAAGCTTCATTACCAAAGGATTTAACGGTTTCATAATTGACTAAACTGTCAATGGCTTGATTATTGGCTTCAGATTCTCTGGCATTCATCGTATGCCGAAATTCCATCCGCCATTCTGTTACCGCAAAGGTAAATACCACATAAATCAAAACGGTTAGAAAAATGACAAAGGCAAATTTGAGTTCGTATTGATTCAATAAAATCATTGCAATTAAGGTAAATTCGGCAAAGGTGGGGATAATTTGAAAAATCATATAGTTGAGGATGGAACTGATGCTACGAGTGCCACGTTCTAGATCGCGTGAAATAGCCCCCGTTTGTCTTTCCAGATGAAAAGCTAATGATAAATTATGTAGATGCTTTAATACTTTATTGGATAAGCGGCGCATTGCGCGGTAACGCACTCTGGCAAAAATGGCATCGCGTAATTCATTAAAAAGTGAACTGGATAAGCGCAAGATACCATAAGCGAGTAATAAAACAATGGGTAAAATGGGGGCGGCGTGTTGGGCTTTGTCGAGGGCATCGACAATATATTTAAGGATGATGGGTATCCCGACATTGCCTATTTTGGCTAAAACGAGAAATAGCAAGGCGAGCAAAACTCGCCCTCGGTAGTCCCAAATGTAGGGTAACATGTCGCGTAGATTTTGGCGATCATTGCGATTGCTATGAATGGAGGCGGTACGGCGTTTAGTTCGCGGTATTTGCATGAGTGATACTCTATTATTGTGTGGTATATTATTGGAATCCAAAATAGCATAAAACTACAAAATGAATTGTTAAGTGTCAATCCACAAAAAACGATTGTGATTACACATCATGCGCCCAGTTCATGCTCAATACGTTTTAATCCAGAGTTGCTTGTAGAATTGTCATAGCGAGTTCCCCATTCCTTTAAAGCCAAACATTTTTTTATCCTTTAGTAAAGTGGCGGTTATTTATATATACAATATGATCACAATTGTTTTGATCACACAAGCTTTCAAAACTGGATTTTAAACTGATAACTGATAACTGATAACTAAGGGGAATAAGGATGAGGGGTAAAGTAGAGGAGAAATCCGACAGTGCATTATTTAGAGAAGCCATGCGGGGAGTCAAACCGC
This sequence comes from Thiotrichaceae bacterium, assembly GCA_026991885.1. Lineage (GTDB taxonomy): Bacteria > Pseudomonadota > Gammaproteobacteria > Beggiatoales > Beggiatoaceae > Thiomargarita. The sequence continues at coordinate 1,131 of JALXAQ010000191.1, read as the reverse complement.
TGAAAACTGATAAACTACCATTGACAAATCCACCCCCTAAACCTATTCCCAAACAACGCTATTTAGATGAGGCTTTGGTACACGAGGAAATGCTTTCAGACAACTACGATTTGGCGGAATTAGAAACAGGAGAGGAATTGTTATTTGCACGTCCAGGCGTACAGCATCGTGTTCTAGCAAAATTGCGGCGCGGACAGTTTAGTATCAATGCGGAATTAGATTTGCATGGCATGATAGTGCGCGAGGCACGGGTAGAAGTGGGCAATTTTTTACATTATTGTTACAACAGCCAGATTCGTTGTGCGCGAATTGTCCATGGTAAAGGCCATGGCTCTTGGCAAAAGCAGCCTATCTTGAAGAAAAAACTGAATAAATGGTTGCAACAACGCGATGAAGTGCTAGCGTTTTGTTCAGCACGTTCGGTAGATGGGGGGACGGGTGCGGTATATGTGTTGATTAAGCGAAAATAAAACAGGAGTGGTGCAAACCACTCCCGTGCTTAGGGCTAACACCTAACTAAGTGTTATTCACCATTACTATTTGAAGGGGCAGGAGGAGCTGGAGGCGCATTGTAACCTGGGTTAGGACCATATCCACCAGGATAACCACCATAAGGAGCATAACCCCCGCCATAATAAGGATAACCACCATATCCATAAGGACCATAACCATAGTAATCACGATCATAGCCACGACCATAACCGCGTCCACCAGTGGACGTACTAAAGTTCATATCGCCCCAACCGGTGCCATCCATCCAGTCGTCCATCATGTTGGAACGAGAACCGGGCCAACCACCGCCCCAAGGACTACCGCCCCAAGGACCACCGCTCCAAGGACCGCCCCAAGGACCGCCCCAACCATTGCCGGGTCCCCAATTATTACCCCACCAAGCTTGTGCGGGTGAAGCCAGAAGGGCTCCACCAAGAATGGCAGACAATGCCACGACTTTAGCAAAATTTCTCATTTATTTACCTCTCAAAAAATGTAATTATAATCCAATCTACATCTCATCCAGTCAAACTAGAATTTAGGATCACTTTAAGATAAAACAACCCCTGCTCAAAAAATAAAATACAGTTCTGCAAAGGATTGAATCAGTCTACAAGTTAATTATTCCTTTAGTCAAGA
>JALXAQ010000190.1 GCA_026991885.1 Thiotrichaceae bacterium | reverse complement strand
CTGATATATTTTTCACAAAAATATTATTGTTGACAATTATTGTATTATATAGTTGAATAGAAAAAAAGTAATTAATAATCATCATTATAGGGTTTTATCGTCACCTGTTGCGGAAATATTGACATGAATAGTGAAAATGAAGAAGAATCCAAGCCTGAAAACACCGCCTCTGAGGAAATAGTCACAGAGGAATTCACACTAAGCAATGCGGAACTTATCTCGCTCAAAGATACACTCCCAGAGGTTTTGCATATTTTACCCATCGCTAATCGTCCATTTTTTCCTCATCAGATCATCCCATTAATTGTAGAGGTTGATCCTTGGGCAGAAACGATTAAGACGATTACTGATTCCTCCCAGCAAGTGTTGGGATTGTTGCTTGTCCAAAAAGATAATGTCAATGAGGCGCAAACCGAAGATTTTTGCAAAATTGGCACGGTTTGTCGGCTACATCGCGTTGTTCAGTCTGAAGATAAGTTACAAATTGTTGTAGAGGGGCTGGAACGGTTTAGTATTGATGAATGGGTGTCTGAAGAACGTCCTTTTGTTGTCAAACCTCTTTATCATCATGAAACCCGCTATAAAGAAGTAGAGGATATCAAGCCTTACGTTTTGGCGGTTATTAATACGATTAAAGAATTACTGCCACTTAATCCGCTTTATAATGAAGAACTGAAAATTTTTCTTCAGCGTTTCAGTGCGGAAGATCCATCGCCCTTGGCTGATTTCGCGGCTAGTTTGACAACCGCCAACAAAACGGAATTACAGGACGTGCTGGAAAATCTCCCCATCCTCAAACGCTTGGAAAAAGTTTTAGTCTTGCTTAATAAGGAGTTGCACCAGGCGAAAGCGCAAATGGAAATCCGCCGCCAAGTTGAAGATAAAATGGACAAACAGCAGCGGGAATTTTTCTTGCGCGAACAACTCAAAGCCATTCAGAAAGAATTGGGGATAGAAAAAGATGATCGCACCAGTGAAATAGACACGTTCCGTGAACGTCTGAAGGCATTGACTGTCCCAGAAGCGGCGCAAAAGCGCATTGATGAGGAAATGGACAAAATGTCGATGTTGGAAGTCGGTTCGCCGGAATACGCGATTACTCGTAACTATTTGGATTGGCTCACTTTAATGCCTTGGGGAAAATTTTCTGAAGATAAGCTGGACCTAAAGGATGCACGGGCAGTGTTGGAGCGTGATCATGAGGGCTTAAAGGATGTCAAAGATCGCATCATGGAATTTTTAGCCGTCGGCAAGTTGAAAGGCAGCATTAGTGGCACAATTTTGTTATTAGTGGGACCACCTGGCGTGGGTAAAACTTCTATTGGTCGCTCCGTTGCAACGGCGGTTGGACGGGCATTTTTTCGTTTTTCAGTCGGCGGCATCCATGATGAGGCAGAAATTAAAGGTCATCGCCGTACCTATATCGGTGCCATGCCCGGTAAATTTCTCCAAGCGATGAAGGATGTTGAATATGCCAATCCGGTCATCATGTTGGATGAAATTGATAAAATAGGGAACTCTTATCGTGGCGATCCCGCTTCCGCCCTATTGGAGGTGCTTGATCCTGAGCAAAATGTTGATTTTCTCGATCATTATTTGGATGTGCGCTTTGATCTGTCCAAGGTATTGTTTATTTGTACCGCTAATCAAACGGATAGCATACCGCCAGCCTTGCTGGATCGGATGGAAATGATTAAGCTATCGGGTTATATCGCCAGTGAAAAATTGCAAATTGCTAAAAAGCATTTGCTCAAACGCCAAATAGAGAAATCCGGTTTGGCTCCAGAACAATTAAGTCTCCCTGATAAAACGCTGTCTGGCATCATTGATGATTATGCCCGGGAAGCTGGGGTGCGTAATTTAGAAAAACGTATAGGAGCGATTGCCCGCAAAGTAGCCCTTAAATTGTTAGAAGGCGCAACGCTGCCCATTGAAGTCACCCCAGATAACTTGTCAGATTATTTGGGTAAACCTTTGTTTGAAAATGAAAAAGCGATTAAAGGTCTTGGTGTTGTCACGGGCTTAGCGTGGACACCCATGGGTGGTGCCACTTTAAGCATTGAATCCTCTTGTAGTCATAACTACACACGCGGCTTTAAATTAACGGGACAGTTGGGTGATGTGATGAAAGAATCGGCGGAAATTGCCTATAGCTACATCGTGTCACAATCTGAATTGTTTGATGTGGATAAAAATTTTTTTAAAAAAGCCTTTATCCATCTACACGTTCCAGCCGGTGCCACGCCGAAAGATGGGCCAAGTGCTGGGATTACGATGGCAAGTTCTTTGTTATCTTTAGCAAAAGGGCAGGCACTTGATAAAGAGATTGCTATGACGGGAGAATTGACATTGACAGGGCAAGTGTTACCTGTGGGGGGGATTCGTGAAAAAGTGATTGCGGCAAGGCGGATTAAGATTTATGATTTAATCATGCCGGAGGCTAATAAACGCGATTTTGATGAATTGCCGGATAATGTGCGGGAAGGCGTGACTGTGCAGTTTGTGAAAGAATATTCGGATGTTGCAAAAATTTTGTGGTAACAAACAGACGACTACCTGCGAGGTATTGGTCTCCTCGCAGGTATGACCAATTAAAGGAGCTATTATGTACAAACACAATTATCACTCTCTATGGCTAGTCCTACTGCTCTTATTGATAGGACAGCCCAGTTGTGCTGAATTACCTGTGGGAGGGCAAATTTTACCCAGCCTGGCACCTATGTTAGAGAAAGTCATGCCAGCCGTGGTGAATATCTCATCAACCACCCGCACTCGCGCATTTAACAATCCACTGTTGAATGATCCGTTTTTTCGTCATTTTTTTGATATTCCCAAAGAACAGGAAAAACAAAGCCGTGGCTCTGGTGTCATCATCAATGCGAGCAAGGGTTATGTCATCACCAATCATCATGTGATTGAGAAAGCTGATGAAATTTCTGTGATGCTACTTGATGGTCGCCAATTTCAAGCCAAGTTGATCGGCGAAGATCCAGAAACCGATGTGGCACTTTTGAAAATATCTGCTGATAATTTAACAGCCTTGCCGTTAGCGGATTCTGATAAATTAAGGGTCGGTGATTTTGTCGTCGCTATAGGTAATCCGTTTGGATTGGGACAAACGGTCACATCTGGCATTATCAGCGGCTTGCAACGCAGCGGCTTAGGTATTGAAGGTTATGAAAACTTTATTCAAACCGATGCCTCAATTAATCCCGGCAATTCGGGAGGCGCACTGATCGATTTACGGGGCGAATTGGTCGGTATTAATACAGCCATTCTTGCGCCCAGTGGTGGCAATGTTGGGATAGGTTTTGCTATTCCGAGTAATATGGTGCAACAAGTCGCACAACATTTGGCCGATTTTGGTGAAGTACGGCGTGGTGTGTTGGGAGTACAAATACAAGATTTAACAAGCGATTTGGCGGCGGCGTTTGGATTGAGTGGCAAAAAAGGTGCTGTTGTTGTTGCGGTTGAGCCGAATTCTCCTGCCAAAAAAGCCGGTTTACGTTCTAGCGACATTATCACGGCTATTAATAATAAACCTGTGAACTCGGCGACGGCAGTTCGCAACCGTATTGGCTTATTACGCATTGGTGAGCGGGTCAAAATCACTGTTATACGCAAGGGACATATTCGCCATTTATACGTGGTCATTGCTGATAGCAAGCGAGTAGAGGGTAGTGAGATTAGCGTCTATTTGGAAGGTGCTGTTTTAAAAGAGAGTTCTGATGGTATAGAAGTTTCTAAGGTGACACGAAACAGTAATGCCTGGCAAATTGGACTTCGGCGGGGTGATCGCATCCTTGGTATAAATCGAAAGGAAGTCAATGATTTAGATAAATTTAAACAACGCTTTAGTTGGTACAAAACTCCTCGCTCTATTCAAATACTGCGCGATGGTAAAATTTTCTCAATTTGGTTGGAGAAATGAAATAGCAAGTAGCAATCTGTCCTCGTTCCCACGCTCTGCGTGGGAATGCCTTGCTGGACGCTCCGCGTCCTGCACCGCAGAGCGGTGCAAACAGGCATTCCCACGCAGAGCGTGGGAACGAGAGCCCATGTCGGGTGGATACGCTCCGCTTAATCCACCAGACAGGTATGAAATTTGGCTTAATCTGTCCTCGTTCCCACGCTCTGCGTGGGAATGCCTTGCTGGACGCTCCGCGTCCTGCACCGCAGAGCGGTGCAAACAGGCATTCCCACGCAGAGCGTGGGAACGAGAGCCCATGTCGGGTGGATACGCTCCGCTTAATCCACCAGACAGGTATGAAATTTGGCTTAATTTGTCCTCGTTCCCACGCTCTGCGTGGGAATGCCTTGCTGGACGCTCCGCGTCCAGCACCGCAGAGCGGTGCAAA
>JALXAQ010000189.1 GCA_026991885.1 Thiotrichaceae bacterium | reverse complement strand
CCCCTTTTCAAGGGGAGGCTGGGAGGGGTCTTGCTCATTGCACCCCCGCTCTAGTAATTTGCACAACCGTCTCAACAATAGACTTTGCTTGATCCATTCCTGCCCCAAGCTTTTTGCACTTCTTAAAAAGGATAGGTAATAGCTTCTGGCGAATATCTGCTTCAATATTTTGTGGGCTAATCGAGTTTTCAGCTACAGAGGTTTCAACCAATTTATCAACATTAAAAGCAAGCTCTACCCATTTATCATCCGAGCTTCTGGCAAATATAGATTCAGGAAAGGTCTGTTTGAATACACCAAAATAAGCCTGTGCATGAAAATTCCCGTTAAAGCTATCGGGCAATTCTGGTAATCTTCGATCCTGTAACTGTTCCTCAAGTTCGTGGAAAATCATGTACTGCTTAAGCGGATGATCAAACAGGTCTTCAGCCTCTTGAATGGCTTTACGCAATAGCTTAGAAAAAGCCTCCTCCGCATAAGGGTCATCCTGCAAGCTCTGTTCAATGGTCTTGGTGATACGGGTTTTGATAATATCCGTCTCATTGCGGGTTTTATCTTCATTCCATTCTTCAGGCTTTTGCTGTCCCATCTTGCCAACTTCATACACGCCTTCTGGTTCTCTAACACCAACTCCAACAACATGCTTATCCATGAGTTTCTTGATCTGTTCAGAATACTCGTCATATTGAATTGTTTCACCAGCATCTTGTTTAGCTAGTTGACGAAGGCTTGAAAACTGCTTAACCGTTTCTTTATAGTGTCGTCTGTCATCTTCTGAAAAGCTTTTATCTTCAAAAAAAGTTGCTGATTGCAATGCGACTTTTAAGCAGTTTGAAAACTCGGTCAACGCTTCATAAAAATCATCTCGTACCTTTAAATGTGTATCAACCATTTCACCATTACGTTCTTCCATTTTAGGTACTAATACTTGTCGTAACTGCTCAATATCATTCTTATTCTTTACCTCTTTAAAAATAGCCCAAACTTGGTCATACAAACGTGGCAAACGCTTGTACTCCGTACTCATCTGATTATACAAACCTGCTATATCATTAATGTCATAACCGTTTTGAGTCCGTGAAGCTAAATCTTGATACTTTTCAATCGTAGTATCTAGTTCTGCTAAAATACCTCTATAATCAATTAATAATCCAAATTTCTTCTTTGGGTGAAGTCGATTCACACGGGCAATTGCTTGAATCAGGTTATGCTCTTTTAAGGGTTTATCAATATACAAAACCGTATTTCGTGGCTCATCAAAACCCGTCAATAACTTATCCACCACAATTAATATTTTAAGATCATCATCTTTTTCAAAGCGACTAATTAAATCTTTGGTGTAAGCCTGCTCATCCTGTGAACCCACATTCTCTTTCCACCACTTTGTTACTTCAGGTGACTTATCCTCATCAATATCGGTATTACCTTCACGGGTATCAGGCGGTGACATAATCACGGCAGACTCAAACAGCCCAGCTTCATCCAAATACTTTTTATACAAAATAGCCGTTGGCTTGCTATCACAGGCTATCTGTCCTTTTAAGCCATCATCAATATTTTTAACAAAGTGATTAGCAATATCCAATGCAATTAAATGGATACGATCCTCGGCCTGGTAAACCTGTCCTTTCTTGGCAAATTTTCGTTTTAAATCGGCTTGTTGCTCTTCAGATAACCCTTCGGTGATGCGATCAAACCAGCCATCAATGGCACGTTCATTCACATCTAAATCAGGGATGCGTTCTTCATATAACAAGGGTGTGACTGTTCTATCTTCCACCGCATGTTGCATGGTATAGGCATGAACAATAGAGCCAAACTTATTGGTGGTTTTATCGTCTTTAAGCAAAGGTGTACCCGTAAAAGCTACAAATGACGCATTAGGCAAAGCCATTCGCATTCGGGTATGTGCTTCACCACCCTGGCTACGATGCCCCTCATCAATCAGCACGATAATATCCGAGCTTTCATTACGGCATTCTGGCAACTTGGTCGCCGTATTAAACTTTTGAATTAAAGAGAAAACGATACGTTCCGTGCCCTTGCCAATCTGCTCTGCCAGACGTTTGCCAGAGGTCGCCATTGCCGATGCTTTATCTTTTTTGCCTGCCAACTCACCGCTTGATCTAAAAGTGCTACTCAGCTGACTTTCCAAATCCACTCGATCTGTAATAATCACCACACGACATTGTTTAAGTGATTCATGCAATACCAGCACCTTAGACAGCAGAACCATTGTGAACGACTTGCCAGAACCCGTTGTATGCCAAATTACGCCACCTTCACGACCACCCTTTTCATTCTTGGTATTGATCCGTTCCAATAAGCGTTTAATACTAAAGACTTGATGATAACGCGCCACCACCTTGCCAATTTTGCTATCAAAAAAGGTAAACAAACGCGTCATATCCAATAGTCGTTCAGGCGATAAAACACCAATCAATAACTTATCCTGCTCGGTAACACTCAATTCACCACCTGAAATCAACGATTCATACCACTCACGGTCTTCAGGCTTACGATAATCAAACAAGGCATTCTTTTGTGCATCACTCAGTTTTTTATTTTTAATTGAAAATAGCTGTAAATCGGTTAAATCCTCTTCACGCCAGGCAGTCCAAAACTTGGCAGGTGTGCCTTGTGTGCCATAACGACCATCCGTACCGCTAATAGATAAAATCAACTGGCTATAAACAAATAAATTTGGGATTTCATCCACTCGCTGATTACGCAAACTCTGTGAGATTCCTTCTTCAACCGTTGGCCCTTTGTTCGCATGACCATCAGGGCGTTTCGCCTCAATCACCACTAAAGGAATGCCATTCACAAAACACACAAGATCAGGGCGACGCGCATCCACGCCATTGCTTCGCGTCACGCTAAATTCTTCGGTAAATAAAAAGCTATTATTGGATACGTTTTGCCAATCAATCAGCGCAATCGTTGGGTTCGCCTTTTTTCCATCAACAAACTCTGTTACCGATATACCATAAAGCAAATGGTTATAAAGCGTCTCATTGGCAGCACCTAAACCTTCATTCAAGGCAGGGCTACACACCGTCATAATAATATTGTCGATAGCCGAAGCAGAAAGCGGATGAGATTTACCCGCGTAAATAAAACGACGCTTTTGTAATTCTTTGCGTAATACATCACGCAAAACGACTTCCGTTGTTTTATTAGAGCGCGCTTGCAAGGCTTGTTCGGGTGATAGAAACGTCCAGCCTAAATTGCTTAATAAGGCTAAAGCTGGGAGTTTAGAGCTGTATTCTTCCTGGAATTTGGGAGTGTACTTCATAACCCCACCCCAGCCCTCGGCAATTGCGTCCTGCATTGCCCTACCTCCTGCGTCCATGCAGTCGTCCCCTTGTCAGGGGAGGGAGTAAGAACGCAGGAATATAAGTTTACTCGTTTTGCTCCAACCCCTGAGAAGGAAACTGAGAGAGGGTTTTTGCTCCTCCCCCTTATCAAGGGGGAGGTTGGGAGGGGGTTAAAACAAAGCAGCTTCATTATATTAATCCCCCAACCAACGCCAATATTTTATTCAAAGCCTCTTCTTCCACATTACTAACAAGCAATAAAAAATCATCAATCTGATCTAAAGTATGCGCCTTATCCAATGCCTCATAATAAGCCAAGCGGTCAGTCGCTTTAATGACCACAGGTTGCAAGCCCGCTTTCATCAAATCAAGATTCATTAATAAACGCGCTGTTCGTCCATTGCCATCAACAAAAGGATGAATTTTCACAAAGTCAATATGCAGTCTTGCGGCACGTTCCAATGAGTGACCTTTAAACTGATTATAATCTTCCACCAACTTAGCCATTTGTTCAGCCACCAAAATATGATCAGGTGGCATATGCTCAGCACCAGCTATCAACACATTTTCCTGGCGATACACGCCCGCATTATCGTTATCAATATCTTTTAAAATCAACTGATGAATCGACTTAATCATATGCTCGGTAAAAGGCTCATCGTTTGCCACAATCGCTTCAACATAATCAATCGCCTCTTTATGATTAATCGCCTCAAAATGCTCTCGCATCGACTTACCACCAATGGTAATGCCTTCCAAAACCACCTTGGTTTCTTTTAAAGTAAGTGTATTGCCTTCAATCGCATTTGAGTTATACGTCCATTCCAAAACTAACTGCTCATGCAAGCTTTTAACCGTATTTTTTGGCAGCGGACGAAAGCTATTTAGCTTTTTTTGTAGCGCATCTATTTTAGTAAACATGGCAAACACCTTGGCATTGCAATCGGGGGAAAGAAAAGGCTGAGAAGAGGTCATTGCCCCTCCCCCAAACCAAGTGGAAGACTCGGTAGGGGTATTTGCTCCTCCCCCTTACCAAGGGGGAGGCTGGGTGGGGGTCATTGCTCCTCCCCCTTACC
>JALXAQ010000188.1 GCA_026991885.1 Thiotrichaceae bacterium | reverse complement strand
GGCGTTGAAGGCGATACTGTCAGCATTGACGCAAATCATCCACTAGCGGGGGAAACTTTACATTTTGACGTAGCCGTCAATGATATTCGTGATGCAACAGAAGAAGAAATTGCCCACGGTCACCCACATGCAGCCGGTGGCTGTGGTAGTCACGGCGGCGAAAGTAGTGGCGGTTGTGGTGGTAGTGACGGCGGATGTGGTAGTGGTGGCTGTGGCAGTCATTAAGACGCATTGCATAAAAAATGACGACAAGAAAAATGAAAATTGCAATTGCCGGAACTGGCTACGTAGGCCTGTCCAATGGTGTTTTACTGGCACAACATAATGAGGTCATAGCACTTGATATTGACCCGCTAAAAGTCAATCAGCTCAACAATAAAATATCACCTATCGCTGATGCAGAAATCGAAGATTTTCTGCAAAACAAACCACTTAATTTTAAGGCAACACTCAATAAAGACGCTGCGTATAAAGATGCGGACTTCATCATCATCGCCACACCGACCGATTATGATTCTGAAACCAACTTCTTTAACACCTCCTCGGTAGAATCTGTGATTAGCGATGTGATGCGCATCAACCCAGATGCAGCTATGGTTATCAAATCGACCGTACCCGTGGGTTACACTAAGCGAATGAAGGAAGAGTTAGGAACGGACAACCTAATTTTCTCGCCCGAGTTTCTACGCGAAGGCAAGGCGCTTTATGACAACCTGCACCCTTCCCGCATCATTGTTGGTGAACAGTCAAAGCGCGCCGAACAGTTTGCTGCTTTGTTGATGCAAGGCGCTATCAAGGAAAACATTCCGCTACTGTTTACCGACGCCACTGAAGCCGAAGCCATCAAACTTTTTTCAAACACCTATCTTGCAATGCGCGTTGCCTACTTTAACGAACTGGACACCTATGCCCAGGTTCACGGGCTAGATAGCAGGCAAATCATTGAAGGCGTTGGTCTTGACCCACGCATTGGCGATCACTATAACAATCCCTCTTTTGGTTACGGTGGCTACTGCCTGCCCAAAGATACCAAGCAACTCTACGCCAACTATGAAGATGTCCCCAACAACCTCATTGGCGCAATCGTTGAATCCAACCGGACACGTAAAGACTTTATTGCCAATCTTGTGTTAAAACAAAACCCAAAAGCCGTCGGCATTTACCGGCTGATTATGAAAAGCGGCTCGGACAATTTTAGGGCGTCATCTATTCAGGGCATAATGAAGCGCATCAAGGCAAAAGGCATTGAGGTCGTGGTGTACGAGCCAGAACTTAACGAAGAAGATTTTTTTCACTCAAAAGTCATTAACGATCTCGAACAATTCAAAAAGCTCTCCGATGTAGTAGTAGCCAATCGCCTATCGGATGACATTCAAGACATTAAAGAAAAGGTTGTTACACGTGATTTGTTTGGTAGTGATTCTTAACGCCAGTAGACTTGAGACTCTCGTACACCATCAAAATTCACGATAAGCTTTTGCTATCAGTAACACAAACAGGCACAAATCACGGCAGCACTAAAAAAAGACTTGCCAACCTATACTTACGAAGATTATCAATCTTTTTGACAAGGCGACTGGAGCTGGACAGCTCCATCCTCCTCAAACCTAACGTTGTGATCGTCTACAATGACGACAATCTCCCATCACACCGAATCTAGTACATCAACCATACGAAATATCCACTTATCGAGAATTAATTAGAAGCGCATCATAAAATACAGTCTCCTCGTTAATTAATAATAACTATCAGGAGGCGCACCTTGAAAATCAAACCATTACTTTTAGCATCCATCTTATCTATCGCATCATTTTCAACCTTTGCGGAAACCGTGAATATCAACAAAGCAAATGCCGCCGCATTTGACTTTTACCTGAATGGAATCGGTGAAAAGAAAGCAAAGGATATTGTTGTATACCGCGCCCAGCACAAATCATTCAAAAATATCGAAGAAATTAAAAGTGTAAAGGGCATTGGCGAGGGTATTTTCAAAAAGATCAAGGCAGATCTGTCTTTAACAAAGGGCGAAATATCAGCCCCCAAAAAAACAGAAAAAGTCAAAAAAAGCTCAAAGACATCGAAAACAAGCAAAGCTGTAAAGCACGCTAAAAACCCTGGACTAGCAAATAAAATAGTGGATAGCATCGGTTGAAATGGCTGAATACGGTTTACTTGTTTTTTCTAGATCAATAAATATAAGCTTTATAAATTCCCTGTTCATAAATGACCAATTAGTCATTTATATCTTGATTTGTCCAAATACGTGTTATAAATTAAAAATGACCACATGGTCAATTATAATATATGATGCAGGAAATCAGTTTATGATGCTCGAAAAAACAGGCGAAAATATCTGGATTTACAACGGCCCAAAAGTACAGTTTTATGGTGTACCGTTTCCGACACGAATGACGGTTATTTTATTGAATAATAAAAAACTATGGATACATTCGCCGGAAAAAATGAATCCGCAACTAAAACTAGAAATTGATCAGCTTGGTGAGGTGGGCTATCTGGTCTCTCCCAACAAATTGCATCACCTTTTTGTTGAAGAATGGATTGCTGCTTACCCACAAGCTAAAAATTATGCGACCAAGGGCTTAATCAAGAAACGCAGTGATATTAAATTTGATAAAGCCTTAAGCGATATTGCCGAAAATGACTGGAAAGGGGAAATTGAACAGCTCATTTTCAAAGGTAGCCTGGTAATGGAAGAAGCTGTGTTTTTTTATAAAGCGTCCAAAACCATTATCCTCACCGACTTGATTGAAAATTTCACAGCAGAAACACTCACTGGCTGGCAGCGACGCCTAGCAAAGTTCGCCGGGATTCTAGCGCCCAATGGAAAGGCACCGATTGATTATCGGGCAAGTTTTTTTATGGGTAAACAGCAGGCAAGGGAATCACTTGCCGTGATGCAATCCTGGGATGTTGAGAATGTTATTATGTCGCATGGTGAATGTGTTTTTGGCGAGGGTAAGGCATTTCTTGAACGGGCGTTTAGCTGGGTTTGATCAAATGCTTTTATCGCTGGGACAGTTGATGTAGCATGGTGGCTAATTTGAAAATGGAAAGAGTCACCATGAAAAAACTTCTGTCTATCTTGCTTGTCGTTTTGTCGCAGTTAGTTGCTGCATCGCCTGAAATCAAAGGTAACCCGGAAGAGATTGAACGCTATTTGAATGGTATCCCCAAGATAATTGCGATAACTGATCAGGCTGACAAGGTCGTTTCTGCGAATAAGGCGCGCATTCGCCTGGCAGTGGAGACGGAAGCGAAGGCACTGGCTGATGCGTTGGGACAGAACCGTAATATTCGTATGGCAATCAGAAAAAAACTGGCTGAAATTGGTATCAAAGCGGGCGAGATTAATGAATCAAAATTTTCTTCAACCCCGGAATACGGTATTTTTAGTGATATGCCGAAATCTTACAAAGTTAATAATACACTGTCTGTTTTAGTTGATAGCGAGGATCAGATGATTGAGGTGGCGAATATTTCTGACTTGGACAAACATGTCCGTTATTTGTCCAGTAAGCCTGAAATTGAAAATAAAGAGAATGTTTACAAGGGGCTATCAGAAAAAGTTTTACAAAAGGTAAAAGCTAAAGCTGAAATTTATCAACAACAATTAGGCATTAAACTGATCCCCGTATATTTGGCAGAGAATGCTGTAAGGCGACTAAATCAGGAGCAGTTTCAGGATAAACTTTCACAGCGTGGTTCGTTTCAGAAATCCATTGTTAGTTCGGGGGGTTCTTATGCTGGAGACAGTGCGGTAACAAGCTTTGGTGAAACAAAATTATCCCTTTCCATGACAATTCAGTATAAGGTTTATCCCCCCGAATAAGATGTGATGATATGAATATTGTAAATGCAGAAGAACTGGATGTAAAAGGGCTTTCAATCCGCACCAATAATAGCGATGAGATGAACCCTGATACCGCTAAAATTGGCGCACTTCACCAGCGTTTTGATGAGCAGGTTGCCGTAAATTATCAAGAGGGTGCGCGTGTTTATGGTGTCTATTTTGATTATGAATCCGATCATTCTGGTGAGTTTTCGGTTCTGGCGGGTGCAGATCGCATTGAGTCTAGCAGCACTGAGCTGGAAACCATAACATTGCCTGCGGGTTCTTATTTGGTGTTTGCGGGAAAAGGGGAGATGCCAAACGCAGTGATCGATACCTGGATGAAGGTTTGGGATTATTTTTCTGCGGCTGACTGTCCGCATCAAAGAGCCTATAGTGTCGATTATGAGTTTTATAAAGGCCCTGATGAAGTCGATATTTATATTGCCGTAACATGATCTATGCGCGCCGAAACAGGTGAACAAGTCGTCTACTTTAAACCGGCCTAATTACAGGGATTGTGCAACGGTGTGTTGAGTGGCTCATGCAC
>JALXAQ010000187.1 GCA_026991885.1 Thiotrichaceae bacterium | reverse complement strand
GTATATTTAATCTCTGCTTTATAGATAAATATTGATGGGAGAATGCCTAAAAAAATGACATATAAAAAAAATTTCAGATTGAGCAAATCATTAACTTCCCCTACATCAGTTCTAACCATATTTTGAATCATGGTCTCATTTATGATGACATTATAACTATCCATAAAGTAACTGGTACTCGATGATAGTAAGAGTATTAATATCAATAGTGGCTTGATTGTGTATTTATAACAAACCAAAGAGAGCAGGAAGATAATCACACAGGTTAATAAAATAACCAATGAGCCTAAAAAGGCAAGATTTTGCAGGGTAACTGGATAAACTTCAATAACGTTATAAAAAAATCTCATATTAGCAAACATAACTAAAAATATGGATGCTAAGATAATCAGTTTAGAATGGGTGATGGATTTCATATATATTTTGCTTGCCTTTTCAAGCATTTTCAAAGGTAATACAAAGATTAGTTATCAAGCTTATGGCTAAAATGGAAAATAATGCCATCCCCTTAGGCACAAAGGCGACGGCGGCAATCAGAACCCACCGCCAAAGGCGATAATGCCATTAATAACATCTATCCTATCGCTTCAGATAGATACAACGGCTCTAAGCCATCATCCCCATTACTCGACTTTTTTTTCACCTTTCTGGGCTGATTCGCTTTAAACGCTTTCCACAAGTTACTCCCTTGCCATTTTTCTCCAGTATTACCATATAAAAATTGATTCAATCTTTGAATTTCAATTTGCAATGGCTCAGCACAATGTTGGCTTATTTCACCTAAACTATTTAGTTTAGCCCATGCTAATAAAGCTTGTTTAGTTTCTTGAGCATTATCATTATGACAGGCTGTTTTTAGCTTTTTAAGCAGAGTTCTTTTATTAGCTTCTTTTTCCTCTTTTTCTTGAGAGGATACTTTGATACGATTAGCCTTTATCGTCCACCACCAAGCAATGAGTGTTACTATCCAACCAAAAGCAAAGATGAAACTTAGGCGTTCATAATATTTATTATACCCTTTATAATCAAACTGTTGTCTTGTATTTGGAACGGGTACAGGAACGCTTGTTTGAGCTGGGAGGGATTGTTTTTGAACAGGTGCTGGTGCTACTTTTATGGTACGGGCGGGCAGTTTGATGATAGCCCGTTCATTAGTTTCAGTATTCCACCAAGGTATTTCAATCGCTGGTAGGGTATATTCACCTGCTTTTGAAGGAATAATCGCTATTTTTTCTTCACGAACACTGCTTAATCCCTGATAAGTATTATGCTCATCAAGTTTTGGTTGATCAGTATATTGTTTCAGTTTCTCTATGCTTTTTCTAAATTTAAGGAACTCAGGTAATTGCCCAACAGTCACACCATCAGCGGATAAAGTTAAAGTACGAGTCACAGGTTCAGCGACTTTGAACTCTGGTAACTGTTCAGAAAAACTATCTGTTAATGTCATGTTTTTAGCTGGCAACCAGTTTTGGCCTTTGAAGCTACTAGGAATCGGTTTCACGTCAAGTTTGATGGCTTTTGAGCGCAAACGTTTGATGTGAGTATTTGGTTGATTAAAAAAATTATCGAATACTGAGCGAGGGGCACGATTTTCTATCACTTGGCCTTTAAAGTTAATGGCTTCTATCGTGAGAGTCCCACTTTGTTGCGGAAATAAGGCGTATTTCCTTTCAATGACCGAAAAGCGTTTACCATTACGCAAGGTTTGATATTGGCGATCTTTTCCCAGTTTCTTAACTAGGACTTCTCCGCCACTAAAACTCGGCTCACTCATGCTCGCACTTTGCAGATTCAGGGCGTAAAACAAGCGTATTGTGTAGATCACTTGAGATTGGACATAGGGCGTTTTTGGTGTTGCCTCAGCTTCTAAAAAAAGCGCTGCTTGAGTCTGTTCTGTCGTTTGCTCTGCCTCTTTAACGCTAATGTTAGTTGGCTTGGTATGTTGTTGACCAAAATAAATCGCTGGAATCGTTAAATTCCCCGCTCGTTTTGCCATCACAGTCAAAGTCCATTGTTTGGTGCTGCTCTTTTGACCATTGATGATTTGAATTTGGGTATTCTGATTTTGGCTTAAAATCTCAAAATCCTTTTCGAGAGGGCTAAAGTCTGGAGAATCCAGCGAACTGTCAGTGCTTTTAAAAATTAAGTGAAAGGATTCGTCCAGTCCTACTGGATTACGATCACTAACGACTGTCAGGGTTTCTGCAAAACTATTAGCACTAGCGATGAGTAATAATAAAATAAGTAAAAATAATGCTTTATTTAGATTAAGAGTGATTTTTACCAAGGTTGTTCTCCTGCTGATTGTTGGCCTTGTTGTTGATATTGGTATTTAAATTTACGCCGTAGTAAGCCGCCTGGATCATCTACAATTTGGCGTAGTAATTGCTCTTTCGCCTGCTCGGCTTCATTTGGTGTAGATGCTACAGGGGTTTGACTCTCCTCTTGAGACGGTTTCTTGTCTGACTTTTCTTCTTGAGCCTCCTGTTTCTCCTGTTTGGCCTGTTTCTCCTTATCCTGTTGTTTTGACTTGTCTTTATCTGCTGAGGCCGAGTCTTGTTTATCTTTTTTCGACTGTTCCTGTTGTTTTGACTTATTTTTATCTGCTGAGGCCGAGTCTTGTTTATCTTTTTTCGACTGTTCCTGTTGTTTTGACTTATTTTGATCGGCTGATTCAGAGTCTTGCTTATCCTGTTTGGACTTATTTCCAGAATCTGGCTTTTGCGAATCCGATTGCTGTTTCTGTTTTTTTAATTGTTTTTCAATTAAGGCTTTGTTATAAAGTGCATCTTTATGTTTTGGGTTTAATTTCAAAGCCTTTTTATAAGCATCAATCGCTTCAGGATAACGCGATAATCGAGCCAGTGCATTACCCTTATTATACCAATCATCAGCACTTTCCAATCCTTCTAAAGATTTAAGTGCTTGCTTATATTTACCCGCCTTATATTGGGCTGCGCCTTTCCATTCAGGATTCTCGAATAATTCAGCCGATTTATCCACATCACCATTTTTAAAAGCTTGGCTGGCTTGCTGATTTGGTGTCAACCAAAAGCTTTTCCAATCCCATGCTTGCGCTTGTTGGGGGATAGGGAGAACAAATAGCAGTAATATCACGGGCAAAAGTCCACGCCGAAAGCCAAGGGCGGCTAAGGGTAAAAGTAGCAGTAATAACCAAGGGCCTTGTTCGCGCCAAGTATCAATTTGTAATTTATTTTTATTTACTTTATTTTTCATCAGATTACTTTTAAAGCTCGCCGTTAAGGCTTTGATGTCGCTATCATCGTTTTTAATCGCTTGATAAATGCCGCCACCCAAATTAGCCAATTTGTCCAAACTATTTGATTCTAGTTTAGGAATAACAATTGCTCCCTGAGCGTCTTTTAAAAAACCGCCATTTGCCAGCGGAATTGGAGAACCTTCGGGCGTGCCAACACCGAGAATAGAGATTTGATAAGGTTTCAGTTTTTGAATTGCCTTTTTATAAAGCGTTTCATTCAAACCATCGGTTATAAGTAAAATATTACCCGTTTTTAACCCTGCCTGTTCTAATAAAGCAGCTGCCTTTTTTAGGGCAATATCTGTACGACTCCCTTGACTAGGCATGAGTGATGTCTTGAGAACCGATAATTGCGAAGCAATAGTATCAGTATCATCTGTCAAAGGTGTCACTGTGAAAGCGTCTCCAGCATAGACAACTAATGCGGTTTGTCCCTCTTGACGCTGCTTGAGAATGTCAGCGACTTTAAAACGCGCCCGCACTAAACGACTGGGTTTAATATCGGTTGCGTCCATTGAACGTGATAAGTCTAGCAAAATGACTAAAGCTGATGTATCACGGAAGGCTGGTTGTGGCAAACGTTCCCAAGTTGGTCCTGCTAAGGCGAATATAGCCAATAAGCCCCCGATAGCGAGTAGATAAAAAGGCCACTTTTGCCGCTTTTTCTCTTGAGCGATTAAAATATGCGGCAATAATTCTGGATCACAGACTTTAGCCCAATTGCCACTGCTGAGATGACGGTGTATTAATAACCATAAAATGATGATAAATGGTAATAGTGCGAATAACCAATAAGGTCGAATAAAGTGAAATAGTTCTAAGTTCATACTCTATGCGTCAATCCTAGTCTAGTAAAAATAATGATTAGTGAACTCAACAAAAAAGCCATGCCCAATGGCCAAGGATATAATGCTTTAGTTGGCCGAAAAACCAGATTATCCTCTTGAATAGGTTCGAGTTGATCCAATAAAGCATAAATTTTTTCTAATTCTGCCGTGTCGCGGGCGCGGAAATAACGTCCACCCGTTTTTTCAGCAATTTGCTTGAGGGTTTTCTCATCTAAATCCGCAGAAGGATTAATACGACGCGCACCAAAAAAATCACGAACTACCATTTCATCGGCACCAATACCGATAGTGTAAATTTTTAAACCCTCTTGAGCGGCTAATTCTGCTGCTTTTAAAGGTTCAATATTTCCAGCAGTATTTGCGCCATCAGTAAGTAATATCAAAACCCAACTTTTATTTTTATTTTTATTTTTATTTTTATCGGGTTTCTTGTGTAAGAAGCGTTTGACAGCTAAACCAATAGCATCCCCAATCGCGGTTTGTTGCCCAGCCAAACCAATAGCAGATTCATTTAAAAGAGTACGCACAGTTTGACGGTCAAAAGTCAGCGGAACTTGTAAATAGGCTTGCTCCCCAAAAAGTATCAATCCCAATCTGTCACCAACACGGCGTTCAATAAATTGACCCGCTACCCATTTAGTCGCCGTAAGACGATCAACGACTTTATCTTTAATCCTAAAATCTTCATATTGCATACTGCCTGACAAATCAACAGCCATCATTAAGTCTCGCCCAGTAACAGGCAATTCAATAGGTTCACCCCACCATTGGGGACGGCTCGCTGCGATAACCAGCAATATCCAAGCGAGCGTTGCTAACCATAAAGACCATCGTTTGATCGTCTGGTGCTGTACATTTTCTTGGTTAAGCGACTTAAAATCATCAATAAAAGGCACACGCAAAGCGGCATTTTCAACGCTAATTGTTGCTGGTAATAGGTATCTAACTATTAAGGGTAGTGGTAAGGTTAAAAATAACCAAGGCCATTCAAAATGAATCATTTTTTCTTGCCTTTCTTAATCAAAATTCGACAAAAATTTAATAAAGCTTTAGTATCAATTTCTACATTTTCCCGATAAGGGGCATCAATCAAACAGCGGCCTTCTCCGGCTGTAAATAACTGTTTACCCAATTGATTATCCAAAAATTCTAACCAAGCATCACCCGTCAAACTCGCCACATCATTGCGAGGATATTTAGTAATATAAAAGCGACGCAAAAGCGTAGAAACTTCTTGAACTAATTTTTTGGGATTATTAGAAAAAGCTTTTTCTATTTTATTTAAATTGCGTAGAGCAAAACGTTTCGCTGCATTACGCTTTCTGAATCTTCGTATCCAAATAGACACTAATATCAAAAAAAGCACAAAAGCCAATAATAACCACCAACCTGGGGCAAGTGGCCAGAAAAAACTTATCGGTTCAGGTAAATGTATATCATGTAATGGTAATTGTTGTTTTGGTTGCATTATTAAGCTCTCCGCCTAAAACCACTCTGTAGTATTTTCACAGGATCATCAGTAGTAGCACAGGCTAATAATCTGTGTTGATTGAGCAATTTTTGCAAATGTGCTTGATGCTGTTCAAAGCGTTTATGATATTTTATGACTTTTTCTTGAGCAGCCGTATTCACTGTGACATCTGATTTTCCATCGCTTAAGCGATAACGCCCCGAAGGTGGCAATTGGCTTTCTAAAGGATCATAAATAAACAACATCACCACTTCATTGTGTTTAGCTATTTGTATTAAGTGTGATTCTGCTTGAGCATTAAGGTATCGAAAATCACTAATCAAAAATATTAAACTGCCTGGGCGTACTACACGGCGCAAACGTGCTAAAGCTTGTTGTATAGCTTCTGGATTTGTCGCTGAAGGGCTAGTAGTCTGCATTTTAACCAGTTGCTTAATAAAGTGCAGAGTTTGAGCTTTGCCACGTTTCGGCTTCAATTCGTGATGCTTGGAGTCGGAAAAGATTAAGCCGCCGACGCGATCATTATGATGGTTCGCACTCCAAGCTAATAAACTTGCACAGCGGGCGGCTAAAACGGATTTAAAAACGCCTTGAGTGGCAAAAAACATGGGCGCACGATAATCAACCCATAAAAACACCGCCCGTTCTCGCTCTTCACGAAATAACTTGGTATGCACCTTTCCTCGTCTAGCGGTGACACGCCAATCTATATGACGCATATCATCACCCGGTTGATACAGGCGCGTTTCGTCAAATTCCATACCTCGCCCCTTAAAAGGCGATAAATATTGTCCACTTTGTTGAGAGCGAATCGCATTGGCTGGTAAAAGGAGCGGGGCATTCTGGCTCAAGCGAATCAGTGCTGGTACTGTAACACGGATTCGTTCTTCATGGGCGATGTTCGTTTTGAGTCTATTGTGCATAGGATTATGGGACAGCAATACGTGTAATAAGAGCATTAATAAAAATATCTGGCGTTATGCCATCCGCTTCGGCTTCATAATTGAGTATGATGCGGTGGCGTAAGACATCATAAGCCATTGCTTGTATATTTTCTGGACCGACATAATCTTGTCCATGCAACCAAGCGTGGGCGCGAGCGCAACGATCTAAACCAATCGTAGCACGAGGGCTGGCACCATATTCTATCCATTTCGCCAAATCTTCACCATAAGCCCCTGGATTGCGTGTCGCTAATACCAATTGCAATAAATATTCTTCGATATTATCCGCCATATAAATATCAAGAATTTCATTACGCGCTTGAAATAAAGTTGCTTGAGTAAGTAGTTCGCTTGGATTCGCCACTAAAGCGGGTTCACTGGCTTCTCGACGTGCTAAATGCAAAATATCTTTTTCATGAACCAGTTCAGGATAATCAATATTGACGTGCATTAAAAAACGATCCAATTGTGCCTCAGGCAGCGGATAAGTCCCCTCCTGTTCAATCGGATTCTGGGTTGCCATCACTAAAAACAATTGTGGCAATTCATAAGTTTTGCTACCAACAGTAATTTGGCGTTCTGCCATCGCTTCCAATAAGGCAGCTTGTACTTTTGCGGGAGAACGATTAATTTCATCCGCCAAAATCAGATTATGAAATAATGGTCCGGCTTGAAATTTAAAAGTACCTTCTTGTGGTCTATATATTTCAGTACCAGTCAAATCAGCGGGCAATAAATCGGGGGTAAACTGAATCCGGTGAAAATCTCCCTCAATGCCTTCGCTGAGCACTTTAATGGCACGAGTCTTAGCCAATCCGGGTGCGCCTTCGACGAGCAAATGCCCATCCGCGAGTAAAGCAATTAATAATCGTTCTACTAGCGTATTTTGCCCAATTATTTTTTGATTTATATAGGTTTTTAGTTGTTGTATAGCAACTTGAGTCGATAATTTTTCTGACATAATTATATATTTTTATGGATTAGTTTATGGTTACAACGCGCCAGCGTGGGAACCGAGTTTGGAGGCGCTAGCGTCCCGTATTCGGGACTGCATTACCTAGCTAGAATTTTTAAATTTTTATTGTCTGAATCAGAATTTTAGAATTAACCGAATAAACCATCGAACTAAAAAGGTTTTATTTTGAAAATTCTAAAATTCTGAAACGAAGTAACGAAGTAAAATTCTGATTCAGACATTTTATTGTTTGAGTAGTATAAACGACTATTTCTCGATGACAGTGAGGACTGTTTTTAGCGACTACCTCAACAAAGTTTCCTAACCTTATCAGCATCTACTAAAACAAATTTAAAAACTAATGCAATCACCGCAATACTCCAAACAATGAGTGCGCCACTGGGTAAATCAAGCAATGAGGACAATATCAATCCCATTGCATAGCCTAAACCACCGATAATATAGCCCATTGTTAATGGCTTTGTCCGCTTAAAACTACTTAATGCGGGAATAATCAAGCTGGCAAAAACCAAATAAACGCCAACTAATTGCACTGAGTTGGTCACCGCAATCGCAAAGAGTAAATAAAATCCCGCTTGTTTTATTCGATCTCTAAAACCAAATAAGGCAATTAAGATAAAGCCCGTTACTATAGCAGTCGGTATAAGCTGATCCCAAGTAACCCATAAAATTTGCCCAACTAAAAGTTCTTTTAGCGATTCACCGCCATGAGGATTATCGGCAAGCAATAAAATACTGGCTGTGGCTGCTAAAATAAATGAAATTCCAATCAAAGCTTCTTGAATATCGCGGTAATGTTTTTCTAACCAACTTAAAAAGAATGCCG
Source organism: Thiotrichaceae bacterium (assembly GCA_026991885.1). GTDB lineage: Bacteria > Pseudomonadota > Gammaproteobacteria > Beggiatoales > Beggiatoaceae > Thiomargarita. The sequence continues at coordinate 6,117 of JALXAQ010000187.1, read as the reverse complement.
CCATTAAAGCACTGCTTACTGCGGCGATTTGTACACCCCAGCCATGCGAATCCCAACCCATTCGAGAAGCGGCAATAACACCTAAGCCTGCAATTTGAGCAATGGCTAAATCAATAAAAATAATGCCTCGTTTTAAAACTTCTCGACCAAAAGGCACATGGGTTGCTAAAACAAGTAATCCTGCCAGAAAGGGCGGCCCTATAATGGTTAGGTCAATACTATTAAAGGTCATGCGCTTCCCATAATAATAAATGGATAAAGCCGTTATACCATTGTGTCAGGGTTTCATCATTAGAAACACTAAAGGGAATAGCTATCGCTTTTTTACCGGTTTTATTTGCCAACCAACGCGCTGCTTTGTCACTTTGATACCCAGCATAAATAATAAAATCCGGTGGATTATCACTGACTTTGGCAAGAATTTCGGATAAATGCGAACTCGTCGGTGGTACCCCAGGTTTGGGTTCTAATACCGCAATTTGTTTTAATTCTAACCATTGGCTTAGATAAGACCAGCCTTGATGATGGGCAACAAAGGTTTTACCATGCAAAGGCTGAATGGCTTTCTCCCATTGTTGAATGGATTTTTGCCAATGTGCCAGAAATTGCTTGCCCTTTTTTTTATATTCATTTTTATGGCTAGGATCAAGTTTTATCAAACGTGTGGTCATTGCCTTAGCAACTTTACTTATGCGGTAAGGATCAAATTGAATGTGTGGATTACCTGCGGCATGAATATCACCCAGACTGCGATCAACTGAAGTTGGTTTATCCAATAAACTAACCTGCTCTGTTGCCATAAAATAGCCTAATGCACCTGGTCGAATTTTGGCATTGGATGATTTGCGTAGCAATAAAGGCAACCAGCCAATTTCTAATTCAGCACCCGTACAGGCAATCATATCGGCTCGGCGTATTTTAGCTATTAAGCTTGGTCTTGCTTGGATATGGTGCGGATCTTGTTGTGCGGTTGTGGCACGAACAATATGCAAGTTATCACCGCCTAATGCTTTGGCAAGTGCCGCCCATTCGGGTTCACAGGCAAAAACATTCAGCCTTGCAAAACCTGGTTTGCTTACAATAAGTAATAATAGTAATGCAATGAGTTTTAGATAGGGTTTCATTTTTTTCTCCTAATATTGGTGTGCGCCATGGCTACCTAAACTAAAGGTATATTGCAAAATAAATTGGTTATCTAAGTCTTGAGAAGACTTATCACGGTTATATTGCAAACGAATGCGACTAAATTCACTGGGAAGCCATTCCAACATCAGGCTATAGCGTTTGGGTGAATAAGAATCTAACAAACTCGCATTGGTTAGAGCTGTTAAGTTAGAACCACTGTTAAGCCGATCATAACGAAAGCCTGTTTTCCATTGTAGCATAAACTGGTAAATAGCTTGTGCGTACCAACCTTGTTGATGTCCGTTATAGTTGCTATTAAGACTATTAATAGCAACTCCGCCATGCTCTTGTCGATCAAAATATTCAAACTGCAACTTGAAATTTTTTTCGACAGGATTGCCATTAGGTGCCCATTTATAAATAAAATCAAAGCTATTGATTTTACTATCCCCTGTAAATAAAGCCGTATTGCCTAAAAAACGACTTTCTCGCTGATCAACATCACCTGCCTGCCAATGATTAAGTCCTAATTGCCAGCTATGCTCAATACCAATGTCACCGCCAGCATTATAGAAAAGACTCCAAGCACCAACGCCATGATGAGAACCCGCAGCAGGGTAATGACTTCCACTGCTGATTTCGGCACCAACCTGCATATATTGATCAGTTGGTAACAAATAACTCAACTGCATCCCATCATTCACTAGCTGGTTACCAAATAATCCACGATAAACCAAGGGCGCATCACTAAAGTCCCAAGCATGGGCATGTTGTTCATTAAGATAACCAACCGCAGAAAAAAAACGCCCACCTTTTAAAGTTAAACCATTCCCCAAAGCCGTTGTTTGAAAAAAAGCTTCTTCAACAGAAACATCTGTCTCCTCAGGTGAGCCACCAAAAGCCAAAGTGAGTTGACCAAAAAATTTATCATCAATATTTGAGCTTAGTGTTAATTCAGATTCCCCCAATGAAAAACCTTGATCATTTAAACCTGCCTCATCACCCAACATAAAGCCTGGCAGTTGATAATTACTGGGTTCATTATCATAACTTGCATATTCTCCTCCCAAAATCAGGCTGATACTAGGATTAAAGTCTGATTGCTTTGCTGTTACTCGAGATACAGAATTATTTTGCTCTACCTCAGTAGCGACTCTTTTAATGCTTTGATGATTGATTTGTTGCTTGTCTTCCATTTCAGTTAATCGAGCTTCTAATGTCTTAATACGTTGCTCGTAATCTTTTTTTAAATCGGCTAATTGTTGTTTGATTGCATCGACTTCGCTACTTGCAAAGACTTGATTTGCATTAAATAAGAGGATCGTCATCGCGACCATTGATAATGCTTTGTTCATTGGTATTTCTCCCGTCAAGGCGTAAGCCAATTTTCACTCGCCACATAAATCACCGGTAGCAAATTCAAAGTCAGTAACATACCAGCGGTAAGCCCACCATAATAACATAATCCCCAAGAGTTGCGGACCTTCGCCAAGCCCCAATGCGGCTGGAATTAAAGCGTCAGTAAATAAAAAGTCAAAACCAGACCTGGCAGGTTAAACCCAAACCTGCCAGGTCAAAATTAATAAAGTAATTTGCGCGTTTGTTAGTGGAAACGCCGAGCCTAAAAATACCCAAATCATTTGTAAACCCGTATCAATAAGCTGACTAGATAACAATTTCATCGACAAATATCGACATGTAGATAAAAAACGTCTACATTTCAACATTGTGGACTAGGGAGAATCAGCCCTTTATCCCCTCGCTGATCCCTCCTAACGTCGGGACAAGGCTTAGGGTAACAATTTAACAGCTTTTTAACCGGCATCACCACACCGCCACCCCAAGCGTTTTCCAAACTCTATGTCTGATCTGACTCACATTGAGTCCCAACGTTAAACGTGGCCAAGAGCAATTGAAAACGCTTTTTCACCATAATATACTCGAAAATGTCATTTGAGTCAAGATAAATTTATATAACCTTTTTTATAGACATGTCTACAAATGTAGATAGATATTTTTACCGACTATATTCTCCCGTATAGGCGACATATATATCTTTTGGCAAATCCAGATCAGCAATAGCATTATCCAGCGTTTTTCTCATTGTCAAAGGATTGCCATCAATTTCGGCAGTCAGCGTTAATGCGCGTAAGCCATGTTGATGCTCAATGGCAGGATGATTTGCGCTACACTTAATGTTGGCAATTTGGGTGAGCGGAATATTTTCTCGTTCCAACGCGCCAGCGTCGTGGTGAACAGATTGGACGCTAGCGCTTTGCTAGGAAGGCGCATGGATAAAGGGATTAGCCCACATTACCTCGTTTGGGATTTTTGTATTAGAAGAAATTAGCTTATAGTGACGGGGTTGGGAAATTAAAAGGCACTTCTTGCCCAAGCTGTTCCAAATCGTATAACTTAACCACAGTACCCGGTTTAGCCTGTAAAATGCCATTAAAGAGAGTTTCTAAACTGACTTGGTGATGAAAGCGAACTAAACTATACCGCTGAGTAATCAACTTTTCCCGTTGTTTTTCTTGTATGGCATCATAATAGCGGTGGCAATAACCATTACATTCTAAAACCAACATCAACTTTTCCACAAAAAAATCAACTTTATATGGCCCAATCGGATAATTAAAATGCAAATCAAAACCTTCAAACACTTGGGATAAGACTTTTTGCCATTGGACTTCAGTTGAAGTGACAGGTTTAGCAAAAGAACCAATTTGCCCAAAGACTTGCTTTTTGAGTTCAATACCAATAACTGAATCCATTCCTAAAGCAATTTTGGTGACATCATCAAGATGATAACCATGATCTCCGCTCCGCTCCGTTACTTCGTTTCAGACGAGAAGCTTTACTACCGAGAGAACGAATCGTTGCCGAATCAAGTTTAATCGGCTGAATGTCCGTTTTGTGTTTTCTGAGGAAACTGTTGAGGGTGCTTTCAGGCACATTGAGGAATTGGCTAATATCTTTTTTGATAGCAATCTCATCACCAACGGAGCAGGTAAAGCCAAAATCTTTGATGAGTTTAACGGCATCTATATAGTTCTTTTGGGCGGTTTGTTGGATATTGGGGGAAAGTCCACAGGCTTGTTTTATGGCAGATTCTAATGCTGTTCTAATTAAAGCCGGAACTAAAACTGAGCATCTTTTGCCGATATGCAATTGATTTTTCTGGAGTGCATTATGTCCAGAAGCTACAACATAGGCACTAATTATCGTTTCTATCATTTTGCTGTCATAAACAACAATATTTCTACCTTTATGTGGACTGTTTTTAGCTTCTACTTTTGCTAAAGTAGCCACCACGCTTGAAGCCTTATCAACAAAGGGTTTAAGTGTTTTTGGGGGCCAAGTAGCCACCACGCGTTTTAGTGATACGTGATCCATATTTAAAAAGTCCGCCGTCCCCCGCTCACTCATAACAGCAGTATCATCATCCAACACATAGCCATCACAAACAATGCCGGGTATCAACTCGACTTGTCCATAATATACAGCTTTTCGTTCGGTCATAAATATACCTCGTCTCTGAGTATATACGTCTAATAGATAGGAAGTGAGGCAGGCCGCCAGACGAATTCGGCTTTTTGGGGTGCACATCCCTATCCTCACTTATCATAAATAATATCAAAAATGTTCTAACATGTCAAACAGTTTTTACTCGTTCCCACGCTCGCTCCAGCGTGGGTGCGAGTAAATATGTCAAACAAAAATTCTAAACCTTCACCCAGAACGCCAATTTTCACCAGCCACATAAATCACCGGCAGCAAATTCAAAGTCAGCAACATACCAGCGGTAAGCCCTCCAAATAACATAATCCCCAAGGGTTGCAAGAGTTGCGGACCTTCGCCAAGCCCCAATGCGGCTGGAATTAAAGCTAATAAAGTAGTCAGATGTGTCAGCAACATCGGACGAGTTCGCATTCTAGCCGCTTCACGCACTGCGGCTATTGCGTCCATTCCTTGTTGACGAAATTGGCGCGTAAATGTGAGTAGCATAATACCATTGTTAGTAGAAACGCCGATCAGCGTGATAAAACCAATCATAACGGTTAAATCCAATGCTTGATGGGTGATATAAAGTGCAAAGGCTGCGCCCATAAAGTCCAATGGTAATTTAACTAGCACCACTAGCGGATCAAACATGCTACCCAATTGCAGGGCAATAATACCATATACTAACAATGCTGAGCCTAGAAATACCCAAATCATTTGTAAGCCAGTATCAATAAGCTGGCTATATTCTCCTGTATAGGCGACATATATATCTTTTGGCAGATGCAGTTCTGCAATAGCATTATCCAGCGTTTTTATCACTGTCAAAGGATTGCCATCAATTTCGGCGGTTAGCGTTAATGCGCGTAAACCATGTTGATGCTCAATGCCAGGATGACTTGCGCTACGTTTAATGCTGGCAATTTGGCTGAGCGGAATATTTTTTCCTTCATTATTGAGAACTGGAATACGGCTTAAATCATCCAAATGCTCACGATCACTTTTTTGAAAACGTAGAAAAACGCTAACCGTTTGCTGATGCTCAATTAGCTCTGTCACAACTTCTCCCTGTTGTGCTAAACGTATCGCTTCTACCGCATCTGCGAGCCTAACATGACGCAGGGCAAGTCGTTTATGATCCAGTCGAATCAAAAGTTGATCAATTGGAATCTTGGTATTATTGACTACGTTGACAAGTTCAGGGATATGTTGAGCCGCTGTTTCTACCAGATTAGCCGCTTGATATAATTTATCCAAATCACTCCCAAAAACCGTAATCCCAAATAGAGCCGGCATTCCTGAAAATGATTCATCCAGTTTTTCGCTGGTTGGCTCAGTAACTCGTCCGATAACGCCTGGCTGATCTGCCAAAATTTGGTCTAATTGTGCCTTTACCGTCAAAGCATTAGGATATTTTTCCTGATCCAGCCGTATCACTAATTCGCCTTGATCTGGACCTTCGAGATAAAACGAAGATTCAGGTGATCC
>JALXAQ010000186.1 GCA_026991885.1 Thiotrichaceae bacterium | reverse complement strand
GTGGTTGCCCTTGGTATATTATTATTTGGGAGTTGCCTAAAAAAAGAGGGGTGAGGGCAAAATACAATGATGAACATTCCTAATTATGAAATTATCAAAAAAATTTATGAAAGTGCCAACTCGATAGTTTATCGTGGAGAGCGAAATGAGGATAATCAACCCGTTATCCTTAAAGTCCTCAAAAAAGACTCGCCCGCCAATTTGGCACACTACCAACAAGAATATGAAATTACCCACAACCTTAACTTAACAGGGGTTAGTAAAACTTATGGCCTAGAAAAACACGAAAATACATCCGTGATTATTTTCGAGGATTTTGGTGGCGAATCCTTAAACCAATGGCTGAAAATGTCCACGTCATGGGAGGAATGGCAGCCCGTTTTTATTCAAGTCGTTGAGGTTTTAGGTCAACTTCATGCTGCCAATGTTATTCACAAAGATATTAATCCCAGCAATATCGTTTGGAATAAAAAAACGGACCAGTTAAAAATCATTGATTTTGGTATCTCAACGATTTTACCGCGTGAATTTCCCTCGTTCAAAAATCCTGACCTGTTGGAAGGCTCACTGGCTTACATCTCACCCGAGCAAACCGGGCGCATGAATCGTGCAGTCGATTATCGCACAGATTTTTACACCCTGGGTGTCACCTTTTATGAAATATTCACCCATCATTTGCCCTTTGAAGAGGCAGAGGACGCGATAGGATTGGTACACTGTCATCTTGCCAAACGACCTACGCCGCCCCATCACTTAAATCCGGAAATTCCAATAATTATTTCAGATATTATCCTGAAATTACTGGAAAAAAACCCAGAAGCGAGATACCAAAGTGCCTGGGGCCTAAAATCTGACTTAGAAAAGTGCAAGGCTGAACAAACATTTACTTTGGGCCAAAACGATATCTCCGACAAATTTCAAATCCCTCAAAAACTTTATGGGCGAGACTCAGAGATAGAAACTTTAGTCAGTGCCTTTAAAAAAGCCAGTGAGGGAGCAAGCTCAATGATGCTAATTGCCGGCTCTGCCGGTATTGGCAAATCCGTACTGATACAAGAAATTTACAAACCCATCACTGAAAAACGTGGTTTTTTTATCGCTGGCAAATTTAACCAATTTCAACGCAATACCCCTTACGCCGGCATGGTGATGGCTTTTCGTGATTTAGTCGATCAACTTTTCACAGTCGATCCTGAGCGATTGGCTAAATGGAAAGAAAAAATATTAAGGGCTGTTGGTCCCAACGGACAAGTGGTTAGTCAAGTTATTCCAGAAATTGAAATCATTATCGGGACACAGCCGCCTGTGCCAACGCTCAACCCAACTGCCACGCAAAATCGCTTTAACTATGTTTTCCAAAACTTTATCCAGCTATTTTGCCAACCAGAACATCCCCTCGCGATTTGTTTAGATGATTTACAATGGGCGGATTCTGCCAGTTTGCAATTGATGACATTAATGATGGCGCAAAACCAATATCTATTTTTTATAGGTGCCTATCGGGATAACGAAATCGATGCCACCCATCCACTGATGTTGAGCTTGTCAAAGATCAATGTGGATATCAAAACCATCACGATTGCGCCTTTAAGTTTGTCCCACATTAATCAACTCATTGCAGACGCTTTAAGCAGTACACTCGAAGAAACTCAACCACTGGCAAGCTTAGTCAAGCGCAAAACCGACGGCAATCCCTTTTTTATGGGTGAATTTTTGAAAACCCTATATATAGAAGAATTGTTGAATTTTAACCCTGAACAAGGACGGTGGCAATGGGATATAGCGCAGATTCAGGCTAGAAATATCACGGATAATGTGGTTGAGTTGATGACAGAAAAGGTACACAAACTGAGTGAAAAAACTCAAGACATCTTAAAACTCGCCGCTTGCATTGGCAATCAGTTTGCTCTAGAAACCTTGGCTATTGTTTCTGAAAAAAACGTACAAGAAACCAAGGCGGATTTATGGGACGCCCTTGCCGAGGGACTCGTTTTAGCCTTGGAAAAGACTTATAAATTTGCACATGACCGTGTTCAACAGGGCATTTATTCCCTCATTCCAGAGGCACAAAAACAGCTACTGCATTGGCAAATCGGTCAATTACTGTTGAAAAAGACACCAAACAAAGAACAGCACGTTTTTGCCATCGTTGATCAACTCAATGCGGGCCTTGAGTTGATCAAGCAGCCATCAGAACGGGATGAGGTTGCCAACTTAAATCTGCTCGCGGGCAAGAAAGCAAGAGCCTCAGCGGCCTATCAACCCGCCTGGGATTACTTCAGTGTGGGCATGGGATTATTAAGTGATAACTGCTGGCAGACACAATATGATTTGGCTTTAGCACTCCATATCGAAGCGGCAGAAGCGGCCTATCTCAGTGGCCAATTTGAACAGATGGAACAATTAGTTGAGGTAGTGCTGCAACAAGCCAAAACGCTTCTTGATAAAATCAAGGCATACGAGATTAAAATTTTATCGCACATCAGCCAACAGAAGATGTTGGAGGCGATCGAAATAGCTTTGCCCGTGTTAGCACAGTTGGGTGTGTCTTTGCCCCAAAAACCCAAAAAATGGCACATCATCCTTGCTTTGTTGCAAACCAAAATCACCCTTTTTGGAAAACGTACCGAGGACTTAATAGATTTGCCTGAAATGACCGATTTTGCCAAGCTGGCTGCTATGCGGATTCTATCCCGTATCATTTCAGCCAGCTATGCTGCTATGCCTGAACTGCTTCCGTTGGTGGTGTTTAAACAGGTCAATTTATCGCTCAAATATGGTAATACAAGCTTATCAGCCTATGCTTATGCCACTTATGGGGTGATTTTATGCGGTCATGTAGGCGAGATTGAGGCGGGTTATCAATTTGGACAATTGGCTTTGGCACTACTGGAACGGTTTGAGGCTAAAGAACTCAAAGCCAAGGTTTTCCAGATCGTTAATAATTTCATAAGACATTGGAAGGAACACACTCAGGAAACCTTAAAACCTTTGCTGATGGCCTATCAAAGCGGAGTGGAATCGGGGGATTTAGAATACGCGGCCTATGCTGTCATGAATCACCCCATCAATGGCTATGTCATTGGTCAAGAACTGGCAATCATTGATCGAGAAATAACGGCAAAATATAGTACTGATGTTGCTAGGCAAATCCAAAGCGCAGTCTCGTATGTACTTGGAATATACGGGCAAGTCGTCTTGAACTTGAGGGGGCAAAGTGATGATCCCACTTGTTTTAGTGGTGAACGTTATGATGAGCAAAAAATGCTCCCGATTTATCTGAAATCGAATAATATAAATGCACTTGCCTATTTCTATTGCAATAAACTGACTCTCTGCTATCTCTTTCATGCCTACCCTCAGGCACTTGAGAATGCGGCTATGGCTGAAAAATATTTGGAAGGTGTAGTTGCAATGGTACACGTTCCGAACTTCCATTTTTATGATTCTCTGGCCAGATTGGCGGTGTTTCCTGATGCCCAACCGCCTGAACAAAAGCAACACCTTAAAAAGGTAGCGGCCAACCAGAAAAAGATGAAAAAATGGGCGCATCATGCCCCCAAAAACCATCTACACAAATTTTATCTGGTCGAAGCAGAACGTGCCCGCGTATTGGGTCAAGAGGCCAGTGAATATTACGACAAAGCCATTAGCTTAGCGCGTGAGAATAACTACCTCAACGAAAAAGCACTGGCGCATGAATTAGCCGGCCAATATTATAGTGCAAAAAAACAAAACAGTTTGGCTGACGAGCATCTGCGCCAGGCCCATCATGCCTATTCACGCTGGGGCGCGGTTGCCAAAGTCAAAGACTTAGAAAAACGCTACCCGCAAATCGAGGGTAAAACCATTTATGAGCCGAAAAGCACAGTTCATGACGCTAGAACCCATGAACTGGATTTTGACAGTGTAGTCAAAGCCTCACAAGCCATCGCGGGTGAAATTGAACTGGCACGCTTACTCGAAATTTTGATAAAAATTGTCATCGAAAATGCGGGGGCACAACGTGGTTGTCTGATTTTGGAGAAAAATGGGCAATGGGTTATTGAAGCGGATGGCACAAATGATAAGGTGACCGTATTGCAATCTCAAGCCATCGTACCCTCTGAACACTCGACTCTCGTCCCCACCACTCTTATCAACTACGTGGGTCGTACCAAAGTAGACATTGTTTTGGGTGATGCCATTTTGGAAGGCCAGTTTACCCATGATAACTATTTTGTTAACAATAAAACGAAATCTGCTTTATGTACGCCCCTTCTCAATCAAGCTCAATTGATAGGCTTGTTGTATTTAGAAAACAATATAGCAAGTGAGGCATTTACCCCTGCTCGTCTGGCAGTCCTCAAGGTTCTCTCCTCTCAAGCTGCGGTCTCGTTGGAAAATGCACTGCTGTATCGCACACTGGAGCAAAAAGTCGAAGAACGCACAGCGCAACTGGCTAAAGCGAATGAAGAAATTACGCAGCTCAATAAGCAACTCAAAGGTGAAAATCTCCGTATGAGTGCTGAGTTAGACGTGGCACGTCAACTGCAACAGATGCTTTTACCTAAAAAAGAGGAACTTGAACAAGTTGACGATTTAGAAATAGCCGGCTCTATGCAACCTTCCTCGGAGGTCGGGGGCGACTATTATGAGGTCTTAACCTATAATGGGCGCAGCTTGTTCGGTATCGGCGATGTAACAGGACATGGCTTGGAAAGCGGTGTTTTAGCGATTATGATGCAAGCGGCGGTGCTTACACTGTTATTCAATAATGAAACTGATCCCGTCAAATTCTTGACAACCCTCAATCAGATGATTTTCAAGAATCTACAGCGGATGGATTCTCATAAAAACATGACTCTGAGCTTGTTGGAATACAAGGATGCTGAACTCCGTTTGAGCGGGCAACACGAAGACATAATTGTGGTGCGAAATGGCAAAGTGGAACGGATAGACACCTTAGACTTAGGTTTTCCGCTTGGATTCATGGAGGAGATTGCCCATACTGTGAATCAAATAACTGTGCCCTTGAATCCAGGCGATGTGGTGGTGCTCTACACTGACGGGATTACTGAGGCGATAAATATGGCGAAAGAGGAATATGGGCTAGAACGGCTTTGTGAGATCGTCAAGCTCAACTGCCAAAAGTCAGCCGAAGACATTCAGCAAGCCGTGATTGACGATGTGCGACAATATATTGGACAGCAAAATGTTTTTGATGATATTACTTTGCTGGTTTTGAAGAAAAAAACAACAAACAATGAGTACAGCTAATGGAGGACAACGAATAAAACAGTTGGCATTAAACACAAAAACCACAAAATTAAAGCCAATAAAATAATGAAATCTTGACAAACAATAATTATTTGTAGTATTGTTCAATTTGAACTTAAATCAGATTAGCCTCAAAATCGGTTTAAGTTCAATTCCAAGGTAAATTTAGAAGGTGATAGATGTTTTATCACCCCAGGGAGCTTGCCCCTTAAACATAACCAAAGCCAGATTTTGTGGTTTTGGCGTTTTAAAGTAAGAGACAATCAATTATTAATTAAGTTAAGCAGAAATACATACATGTAGGGTGGATTAAGCGATAGCGTATCCACCTGACAACCGAACCATGAATTTTAATGTATTTTGGAGTCCACCTTCGGTTTGGACTCCAAAATCTCCGAGAATTAGCTTCGCTAACTTCGTCTCATGGTGCAGTACTTATGTTTCGGTCAGCATGGGTAATTCTGAAACACACTGCTCAGAATTGCTTACAATGCCCTCCAGCAATGTCTCGAAATCTCCTTTCATCCGGCTAATCGTACTCTCATCAAACAAATCAGGGTTGTAATTAAAAATAGCAAAAAGCGATGTTTTTTTCTCCATGATTTCTAAACTCAAATCAAACTGGCCTACCTGCTGTACTATTTCAAAAGGTGCCAATTCAATATCTCCAAAATTCACTCTCACTTTCGTTTCACCTGGAAAAAACAGCTCTTTAAACACTTCAAATTGTGGTACAACATTTTGTAAGTGTAAGACAAAACCGATTTCTAGTGGGCGCTTGGCACCACTGTTTGCTTCTAACTGCTTGAGCAATAGACTCAATGGGTAATCTTGATGCTCGTTCGCAGCCAATAGGGTCTGGCGCACTTGGCTAAGAAAGGCCCTAAACGTGAGTTCAGGTGTCAGGGTCGCTCGCAAGAGAAGAGTGTTAACAAAGTCGCCTACAATCCCAGCAAATTCAGGCTGGTGCCTGCCTTGAGCGATAGAACCTACTAGGATGTCTTCCTGATCCGTATAGCGGTAAAGTAATACCTGAAAGGCGGCGAGGAGCATTGTAAAAAGAGTCGCTCCCTCAGCCTGTGTGAACTTCTCAATGCGCTGGGTGAGTTCTTCACTCACCTCAAAGATCAAAGACGCACCCCGAAATGTTGGCACTGCGGGTCGTGGGCGAGCAGTGGGTAGATTGAGTACTGGCAAACCAGCAGCAAACTGTTTTTGCCAGTAAGTCCAAAGTTTTTCCCCTACAGGGCTTGCCAACATATCGGCTTGCCAACGAATATAATTGATATATGACAAATTGAGCGGTGCTAGCGATGCTTTAGCACCCGCCTTTTCGGCTGGATAGAGTACACGGAGTTCATCTATCAATACCAACAAAGACCAGTAATCACTTACAATCTGGTGTAATGTGAGTAACAGGACATGATCTTGCTCAGAGCGAGAAAATAAACTCACTCGCATCACCGGACCGCGTTCCAGATCAAAGGGACGTTGGTAGGTTGCAAATACCTTGTTTTTTAATTCTTCCCAGGTCCAACTTGAAGCGTTTATCTCTTCAAAGTCAACTGCCTGATAGCGATGAACTTCTTGAACAGGTTGACCCTCTGACGTTTTTGTAAACGTTGTACGTAGCATTGGATGGCGCATTATCAGTGCTTGGAATGCGCGTCGTAAGGCTGGAATATCAACAGGAGAGCAGATGCGCGCGCTAAACGCAATATGATAAGCGGTACTCTCAGGTGCGAATTGGTGCAAAAACCATAGACCTTGCTGACCATAAGAGAGGGGATACGAAGATTCGCCAGCATTTTCTTTCAAATGATCGATTTTGTTTAGCTCAAGAGGCACCACCTCTTTTGACTCTCCCGCTTCTTGAGTAACAGACGTGCCTAGAGATTTGTCCAGTTGTTCACTTACCAATGTTGCTAGAGTGGCAACACTGAAACCTTCCATGAATTTCACGAGAGGCACATCCACACTCAGATCGGTTTGAATACGGTTTCTCAATTCCATAGCCATCAGGGAATCAACTCCCATATTGTTCAGAGGATTTTGAACATCTAATAAGGAAGGACTCAACTGTAGGGCTTTAGCAACTTGCTCTTGCAAATAACCCGTTAAAAGCGTGTTGTGTTCGCTTGTAGACACTTCTTTCAAGCGTTGTAAAATGTCTGCTGTCCTTTGTCCTGAAGGCGCGACCTGTGGCTGCACATCAATTTCTTCTAGCAAGGGACGCTGCCGCCTCGCTTCGTAGAGTGCTTTGAATGTCCTCCAAGTCACCTTAGCAACGGTGCTTTGGATTGCCTTAGAGCCTACCAAATAAGCTAATGCTCTAAATCCTTGTTCTGGTTGTAATCCTTCTACACCAGTTTGTACTAACCATTGATGATATTCTTCATTACTGGCCATACCCCCCCCCTCCAACAACCCCCAGTTGATACTCAAGGCTGGCAGTCCAATGGTACGACGATAATGCGCTAAAATATCAATAAAATGGTTTGCAGCGCCATAATGTGCCTGCCCCTTAGAACCCCAAACCGCACTCGCAGAAGAAAAACAGACAAAAAAGTCCAAATCCATTTCTTTGGTGAGTTGATGCAGCAACCAAGTACCCGTTATTTTAGGAGAGAACACGGCTTGAAGGGCGTTAAGTGTGAGTGCTGGTATGGCTTGATATCCCGGCACTCCCGCCGCATGAATGATGCCACGCAGGGGGAATTGACTCATTTTGATCTGCTCAAATACTCCAGACATTTGAGCAAGGTTGCTGACATCAGCTTGGAGTACGATAACACTCGCCCCCCTTTCTTCTAAAAGTTGAATGGTTTGGATTTGTTTCCAAGTTTCCGTGTTTTGGTGAATGTTTGCCCACGTTTCACGTTTAGGAAATTCTCTACGCCCGATGAGTACCAAGTGTTGTGCGCCTTGTGCCACCATCCAATTAGCAAGCCGGAGTCCCAAGAAACCAAGCCCCCCCGTAATCAAATAAGTGCTATCAGAGTGGAACTGTATTTTTTGAAAGGGTTGCGGCTTGCTATGTACCAAACGGGCAACATAACGTTGTTTATCCCTAAAAGCGATATGGTCTTCTTCAGCCGCCGAGCAATGCCAAATCTCTGACAACAGCATTGTGGCTTCATCCTCCTCAGCATGAGGCGCTAAATCTATCATGCCGCCCCACAATTCGGGATATTCCAATGCAACCACACGACCCATTCCCCACACTGGAGATTGAGCGATTGCCGGTGGCGTCGATTCTAAGCCCACAGCTTGACTGCTGCGGGTTACCAACCACAGAGAAGGCGGTTTTTTAGGAAATCCTATCTTGACGAAGGACTGGACAAGGTGCAGGACAGAGCTACATCCTATATTAGCTGCCACTTCTAGGTCTTCTATTTTCAGATTATCTGTAATGACACTATCTAAGCTCCAAAGATGTACAACGCTATGCAAGCGGCAGCTATCAATATCTAACTGATTGAGTAATTTATAAAAATCATTTGAAGATGTCGGATTGATTTTAAAAGATTGCTCTGCTAACTGTTCATACGTCTCACCAGGGAATACTAAAATACAAATATCACCTCTTGCCCTTAATAGGGCTGCTAACTGCTCTCCCATCCCTTGGGCATCCGCTAAAATTAACCAACTAATTGATTCAGTAGGAATGTTCTTTGACTTGAGCGTGGCAGATTGAGCCACAATCACACTCTGTTGAGATAAATTGCCAAATTGCGCTTGCTCAGGGGAAATGGTTGTCGTGGCTTGAAATCCACTCTGCTCCAGAACGGCCTGCCATTGAAAAGCAGAAAGCAATGGATAGGCGGGCCGCAAATCATGGTCTGCAAATTTCCACCAACCTTCGGTTAACCCAAATATCAGATCTATCCAACGTGACCGGGCGGTGCCTTCAAATAGCACCAGTATTCCCCCTGACACCAACAACTGCTGCACATGATGCAAGGTTTGACGTAAATCGCTTGTGGCATGTAATACATTCGCTGCCACAATTAAATCAAATTGGTGTAAACTAAAACCTTGGGATTCCGGCGCTTGTTCGATATTTAATAACTGATAGCGCACAAATGGATAAAGCTTGAATTTCTCCTGTGCCTGACTGATGAACAAGGGGGAGACATCGGTAAAGACATATTTTGTCTTATGGGTGTCCAGATGCGGTAAGATGGCAGCGGTTGTTCCTCCCGTGCCAGCGCCAATTTCTAGGATTCTCACTTCGCGCCCTTGGGGCAAACCTGCCAGTGCCGTAGAGACGGCTTTTTGCACGATGCTATTCATTAGCTGTGCGCCTGGGGAATCTTGGTAAACTTTGCTCACAGTTGTTAAATTGCCATATGGGAATAACAACTGTAGTGGATCACATGCCCCCTGAAGAACTTGCGCGAGTTTTGAGCCACAACCTTCAAGCAAGGTCAACTCCGCTTCAGCGATTGGGTATTGCGCTAACAGCGTAGAATTTTGTACCTGTGGTTCTGGTCTTTCTGGTATCACCACTACTTCCCATTGTTCACCTATTTCCCGCAGTATGCCAACTTCGCTCAGTATCTCCAGCAAACGACTCAGCAATCGCTGGTGTTGACTGATCACAGCTAACTGTGCCGCTATGCTTGCTGTTGAGAAGCGTTGCTTAAGTGAAAACGTCCATCCCATTTGCTGAAATGCACTCACCACGTATGCAACACTCAATACTTCAAGCTGCTCCAATACTTTTTCGTAAACCGCTAAATCTGGTTGGGTACCCAACTGCGTTAATTGAGAGACGACATTATCCCTAATTTCTTGGGGCGTAGACAGATATTCTTTTGGTAGCAATGCTTGTTCTCGCCACACGATTTCATAGAGCCAATTTTTCAGGTTTTTTTGTGTTGTGCTGTCCAGCAAGGCTTCACGGCTAGCTTGCTTAAACAGATATCCTTCAACAATGGCTATTATCTGTCCAGATGGCCTGAATAAACGCACATCGGTTGTAAAGGTCTCTTGATTTAACTCATTGATTGGATGTATTTTAGCATGGCTCCACAGTAGGGTGCTAGGACGCGCAAAAATAGTCAAACGCTTTAAACCCACTGGCATACAGGCATTATTGTTGCCTATATCAAGGACAGCACCTATAATTTGTACGCTGGCATCTAGTAATGCAGGGTGCAGCTTATAATTTTCGGCCTCTAAAACTAATGTTTCTGGCAAACGAATCTGACCTAAGACTTCTTTTTCGTTTCGCCAGACTCGCTGGACGCATTGGAAGCTAGGCCCATAATCCATTTGCCAATCTTGAAAGTGTTGGTATAAATCAGAAACAGATATTTCTTCTGTGATATCAGCTTGTAAGGCAGTCAAGTCAATTTTACTTGCTTTTGTTTTTTGGGATTCCACCTTACCTGATATATGGGTAGTCCAAAAAGGTGCCTCATCCGTTGTCAGGCTACAAATTTGGAAGGAATATTTTCCTGTTTCATCAGGGGTCAAAATTAACTGGAGTGTCTTATACGCATCGGCTGGCAGAATAAGTGCTTGCTGGATGATGATCTCTTCTAAAACCAAATGCTCTGATTTGAAAACGCTAGCCCCTGCTGCTAAAGCCATTTCCAAGTAAGCTGCGGCTGGTAAAACAACGGCTTGGTGGATACAATGGTGTTTTAGAAAAGCAGGCACCTCTTGACTGATTTGAGATTCAAACTGAATTTCCCCATTTTTGAGTGCTGCCGAGTACAACTGTTGACCAAGTAGGGGGTGAGAGAAACCAACTTTTTTCAAAAAGCTTGCTTTTTTTTGTACTTCCGTATCAACCCAAAACCTTTGTCTCTGGAAGGGATACGTTGGCAAATTAATACGGCGACGCTGATAATCCTGATCAAAACAAGACCAATCTACCGGCACACCACGCACATATAATTCAGCCAAACTCTGGAGCAACGGTTGCCAATCTTCTTGTCCTTGACGCAAACTCATCAGCCAAGTCCCTTCGGGGAGGCACTGACGCGCCATACTCAACAAGGACGATTTCGGCCCAATTTCCAAAAATATTTCATAGCCTTGTTGATAAAGTGTCTCCATACTCGCGGCAAAGCGCACTGGTTGACGCACATGACGACACCAGTATGCTGGGGTGGCTATTTCCTCCCTCGCCATTTGTCCGGTGACATTAGAACATAGGGGTATTTGAGGTGTGGTGTAAGTCAGCTCGGCGGCTACCCGCTCAAATTCAGCTAACATCGGTGCCATCATGGGAGAGTGGAAGGCATGGGACACGGGCAAAAGTTTTGTTTTGAGGTCTTTTTCTGTGCTTAGTGCGGCCCTGATGGACTCTATGGCTTCGTGCTTGCCAGAAATGACGACATTTTCTGGGCCATTAATGGCGGCGATGGATACGTCTTGCGCGTAGGGCTGAATGATCTCGGCGGCTTTTGTCTCATCCACCGACAGCACAAGCATATCACCTTTGTCACAAAGCGTTTGCATTAAATGCCCCCGCGCTGCTATCAATTTGAGGCCATCTTCTAAACTAAAAACCCCGGCGATACAAGCGGCAACATATTCACCAACACTATGCCCCATGACAACATCAGGTTCAATGCCCCAAGATTGCCATAATTTGGCGAGGGCATATTCTAGGGCAAATAAAGCCGGTTGAGTATAAGCCGTTTCATTGATTTCCTGTTCACCGATAACTGAAAGCAGCGGTTTTTCCAAATAAGGGCGCAGAATTTCATCACAACGCTCAAGCGTTTGGCGGAAAGTGGGCTGCGTCTCATAAAGTTGTCGCCCCATATCAATATATTGTGATCCCTGCCCCGTAAACAGGAAAGCGATCTTGTGCCGCTGAGGGGTGACTGTGTTTTGGAAAACACCGGCGGTTTGCCCTTCAATGAAAGCCGTCAATTTGTCCCGTGCTTGCGCCACAGAACTCGCTACCACCCCCAATCTATGATTAAAGTGAGAACGGCCTGTGTTGGCACTAAAGCAAATATCGGCCCATGCCAAAGTCGGATGAGCGGCGATGTGTTTTTCATAGCGAGCAGCTAACTGTTTAAGCGCGGCAGCACTTTTTGCCGACAGCGTCAGCAAATGTAAAGGACGTTCCACAGAATTCGCCGATGCTTGCTCAGTTTTTGGTGCCTCTTCCAGCACCATATGGGCATTAGTGCCACTGAGACCAAAAGAACTCACGCCCGCAATCCGCCGTTTTTTCCCAGAAGCCCAAGGTGTCGGTTCAGTGAGCACCTTCAGCGGCAATTCATCCCAAGCGATATGTGGATTGGGTTGCTTGAAATGTAAATGAGGGGGAATTTCTTCATGTTGTAAGGCCAGCACCAGCTTAATGAGGCCAGTCACACCAGAAGCGGCTTCCAGATGACCCACATTAGTCTTGACGGAGCCTAGCATCACAGGTTGGCTGGGCAAACGCCCCTCACCCAATACCGACGCTAAGGCACCCACCTCAATCGGATCCCCCAAGGCTGTTCCGGTACCGTGTGCCTCCACATAGTCCACCTCAGAGGGGGCAACTTTGGCATTTTCCAATGCTTGGCGAATCAGGTGTTGTTGAGCAACGCCATTCGGCACGGTGAGGCCACTACTGGCACCATCCTGATTGACAGCCGAGCCACGAATCAGCGCTAGGATATTATCTCCATCCGCTCTCGCATCTGAAAATCGCTTCAGCACAATAATGCCACAACCTTCTCCCCGCCCTAAGCCATCTGCCGCCGCATCAAATGTTTTACAACGACCATCGGCTGCCAGCATATTCGCCTGAGATAAAGCGAACATCGTAATGGGTGACAAGATCAAGTTCACACCGCCCGTCAAGGCTAAGTCACAGTCGCCATTGCGTAAACTTTGGCAAGCTTGATGAACTGCCACCAAGGAAGACGAACAGGCCGTGTCTATTGCCATACTTGGCCCTTGCAGACCTAATATATAAGAGAGACGTCCGGCCGCTGCGTTAAGCACGTTGCCAGTGATGTAATAAACATCCAGTTTATTTGAATCAGATAAATCAAATTGTCGACTGTATTCATTCATGGTTATGCCGACAAAAACGCCGCTGCGGGTCCCCGCTAATCGCTCCCGAGTCTGACCAGCGTTTTCTAGTGCTTCCCAACTCACTTCTAGCAACAAACGGTGCTGTGGATCCATACTCACCGCCTCTCGGGGAGAAATGCCGAAAAATTGGGGATCAAACAAGTCTATCTGCTGCAAAAAGCCACCAGAGCTTGTGTCAATTTTTAAATCATCAGTGTTCCAGCGTCCGGGTGGCACTTCGGTGACGGCATCCACACCCTCATGCAATAATTGCCAGAATGCTTGCACATCGTGTGCATTTCCAGGAAACCGGCAACTCAAACCAATGATGGCGATAGGTTCATTTTTTGCGTACTCCAGGGCATCAAGCTTTGTCTGCATTTTTTCAATGACTAAAGCTGCACGCTGTAAAGGAGACAATGGCTTGTTAATATCATTCATTACAAATTCTCTTCTCCTCCCTCAAAAACGCATCGAGCTTACCATTAATCAAACTTTCTAACTCAGGCGCCGAGAGTTCGGTGATGTTTTTGCTCAACTCCTCATCAGATGGAACGTGACGATTTTGCGGGAGACTAGGTTTTTTGGTGGGTTTCTCTGACCCAAACACTTCATTGAAAAGATATCCAGCCAGCGATTCAATGTTTGGATAATCAAAAGCTAAAGTTGAAGGTATCGAACTGCCGAGCTTGGTTTGCAAGCGGTTTCTCAAATCGACTGTCATCAATGAATCCATCCCCATCTGAGCAAAACCTTGCTGGATGTTTGCTAAGTGGGAAGGTGGAAATCCTATAATTTTGGCTACTTCTCGTTGAATGTAAGAAATTAACCATTCCCAACGCTCCTTTGCCGATGCATTTTCCAAGTGTTGTAAAATCGTTGTTGACTTTGGCACAGACGATGTATCATCGTCCGTCTCAGTAGGCACCTCAGTTATTTGTTCTAACAGTGGCCGCGTTCCTGTGATTTCATAGAGCGGTTTGAAAATATTCCAATCCACTTGAGCCACAGTGATTTGTATATGCTCTGTTCCCAGCAGGTATTCCAAGGCCTCAATCGCCCGCTCTGGCTGCAAGAGCTTTATCCCCTGAGGAGCTAACCCGCTCTGGACTTCTGTGGTCATCATGCCCCCCCCCGCCCAAGGTCCCCCATTGATAGTCAAA
>JALXAQ010000185.1 GCA_026991885.1 Thiotrichaceae bacterium | reverse complement strand
TGCGTGGGAATGCCTTGCTGGACGCTCCGCGTCCTGCACCGCAGAGCGGTGCAAACAGGCATTCCCACGCAGAGCGTGGGAACGAGACCCCATGTCGGGTGGATACGCTCCGCTTAATCCACCAGACAGGTATGAAATTTGGCTTAATTTAATGGCATTTTTGCGAGGCAAAGGAACGAGTAATGTAGGGTGCTAGGGTGCGTCCCAAGCAACAGCAATCTGCGTTGAATGTGTTAGGATTATTTGTACTTAATCTGTTTCGTAAAGTCAGTTATGAAGAGGTGATTGCCATGTTAAATTTTGATTTGATGGACACGCTGGCGGGCAGGCAAGTCTATGCTATGAGATGGGGGAAATTAATGAGGCTCGGGAAATGGTTGTTGAGGTGCTAGACGAGCGATTTGGTGTCGTGCCCTTTGAACTGATTGAGCAGGTTCGTGGCGTTAATGGTCGAGATGTGTTGAAACGGCTTCACAGACAGGCTATACAGTGCCCTGATATGGAAATTTTCAAGGATAAACTGTCGAAAACGCTACATTGATTTAAGTGTGCAAGGTACGCCTCAATGCCATGTCCTCGTTCCCACCCAGATCGCACTCTCTTAAAGTTTTTAAATAATTGATTTAATTGCTTTAATAATTAAATGCGCCAAAGGGCAACCACAAGGGATTGCCCCTACAAAACGTCGGATTCGGTAGGGGCAATCCTTTATGGTTGCCCTTGTGTATAAGTGAGTGCCCAGAGCGTGGGAACGAGAGGCTGAAGTTTTAAATCTAACAGGAACAATTTATGCTATTTTTCAACAAAAAAAGAACTCGTCGCTACACGCCTTATCGTTTTAGATGGCGCTGGTTAGTGTTATTCATTGTCATGATTTTTTTAGGCACTTATGTCATTAAATTAGATATCCAAGTCCGCCAACAATTTGAAGGAAAAAGATGGGCATTACCAGCGCGTGTTTACGCACGCCCATTGGAATTTTACACAGAGAAATCTCTCACAACAGAGAATTTGATTGAAGAGCTAAAAGCCCTTGGATATCAAAATAATGCTTCAGCTAAGGCACCAGGACAATATCACTATAACGACAATGAATTTATAATCACGACTCGTGGCTTTGAATTTTGGGATGTACCCGAGCCATCACGTACTGTACAAGTGCGTTTTGCCGACGATAAAGTCATCTCTCTCAAAGAATCAGAGCCTGATCGCCCATTGGCTTTGCTACGCTTGGAGCCCCAATTAATCGGAAAAATTTATCCGATCCATAATGAAGACCGCATTTTGGTGCGTTTAGACGAAGTGCCGGACGCACTCACTCATGCCCTAGTTGCCATGGAAGATCGTCAATTTTATGAACATTGGGGTATCAGCATACGTGGATTGGTGCGTGCTTTGGTTGCTAATTTCATGGCGGGTAAGCGGGTACAGGGCGGTAGCACTCTCACCCAACAACTTGTTAAAAACTTTTATCTCAGCTCAGAACGCTCATTCAAGCGTAAAATCAATGAAGCTATCATGGCGGTTTTGCTAGAATGGCATTATAGCAAAAATGAGATACTCGAAGTTTACATGAATGAAATCTATTTGGGGCAAGCGGGTAAGCGTGCCATTCATGGCATGGGCTTAGCCGCACAATTTTTCTTCAATCGTCCTTTAAAGGAACTTAATCTACCACAATTAGCATTACTCGTTACCCTAGTACGCGGTGCCTCGCTTTATAACCCACGGAGACATCCAGAGCGTGCCAAAAAGCGTCGCAATCTTGTACTGGATGTGATGCTATCGATTGGTAAAATTTCAAAAGAGGAGGCAAAAGCGGCCAAAGAGGCACCATTGGGCCTTGAAAAAAATACGGGGATTTTGTATCCTGCGTTTTTTGAACTTGTGCGCCGTCAATTAAATGAATATTTTAATAAAAAAGACTTAAAATTGCATTCACAAGGCTTACAAATTGTGACGACTTTGGATCCCATCATTCAGAAAGCAGCGGAAAAAGCCATGGTTGAGGGCCTTGAAAAACTGGAAGGAAAGCATCGCAACGCACAAGATTTACAAGGTGCGATGATTGTGGTGGGCAGTCAAAATGGAGAAGTGTTAGCCATCGTTAACGGCAAAACAACACACTCTATTGGTTTTAACCGTCCCCTCGATGCTGAGCGCCAGATTGGTTCCTTAGTCAAACCGGCGATCTATTTAGCAGCTTTAGAACAAAGTAAGCGTTATAATTTAACAACCCCAATTGATGATACGCCCTATCAATTAAAAATGAAATCGGGCAAAATCTGGAAACCCAAAAATTATGGAGGTCGCTCACATGGTCAGGTGCCCTTGTATCGAGCCTTAGCGCGTTCCTATAATCTTGCAACGATACATTTGGGCATGGGCTTAGGACTGGATAAGATCACTGACACCTTGAAACGTCTGGGGCTTGAGCGTGAATTTCAAATGTATCCCGCCCATCTGCTCGGCAGTATGGCCTTGACTCCGCTAGAAGTCACCCAAATGTATCAAACGATTGCGGGCTATGGCTTTCGCACTCCCTTACGTGCTATCCGCGATATTTCAACCCATGATGGTAAGCCATTAAAGCACCTTTCTATTTCGCTCAAACAATGTTTTAATGCTGCCCCAGTCTTTTTACTCAATTACGCTTTGCAAACCGCACTGCGGAAAGGAACCGGACGCTATAATGCCAGAAAATATTTATCTGAAGATATGGTTTTAGGCGGTAAGACAGGCACGACTAATAATTCAATGGATAGCTGGTTCGCAGGTTTTGGTAATGAATTGTTGGCAGTGACTTGGGTTGGTCGTGATGATAATAAACCGATGGGATTAACGGGTGCTTCAGGCGCAATGGTCATTTGGAGCAATTTCATAAAAGCCGTCCATCCCCGCTCGGATGCTCCCCCAATTCCAAAGGGTGTCAAATGGCGCCAGGTTGACTCGGAACGCATACCGTTTATTGTGAATCAATTCGCGGCAAACATTGTCCTTAATGATTGCACTCAATAAAATAAAAGTCCAAGATAAATCTTGGACTCCGGATCAATAAAAATATGAAAAAAATAAACATTAACCGTTTGCTTGTCATCGCCTTTTTGGCGATAACGGTAGAAAATACCCTAGCAAGCCCTTCAGCCGTGAACGCATTGTTGGACAATGCGAAAACCAATTATTATAATCAGCAATTTGAGCAAGCCGTCGCTTTGTTTGAACGCGCCTTGCGGATTGAGCCAAATAATCCAAAAATATGGTATCACTTAGCCCAAGTGCGTTTGGCACAAAAAGACTGGAAACCTGCCATTTCTCTGGCTCAAAAATCCAATGCGCTTGCAGGTAGTGATAATGCTCTACGGAAAAAAAATAGGAGAGTGATCACACAGGCTTTTGAGCAAGCCGCCGGAAAATTTGATCAGGCTTTGCAAAAGCAGCCCAATAACCCCGAACTTTGGCATCAATTAGCGAAAATTCGTTTAACACAAGCACAAGTGCTTGTTGATGCCCCTTTAGAAAACTGGAAACGTGTGCTTCTACTGGCTGATAAATCCAATAGGCTCGCTGATAAAGATTTACAGAAAAAAAATAACAAGGTGATTACACAGGCACTTGAACGTGTTTTGTATCTTGCTCCACACAATTCTGAATTCTTACATCACTTAGCAAAACTGCGCTTGGAACAAAAACAATGGGCAGACGCTATCAAATTGGCACGTAAGTCATTAAATAACCTTGTTGGTAATGATAAAAAATCTTATGAGCGACGCTTAAATAATTGGGTAGTCATTACACAGGCGTGTGAAGCGATGGATAATTGGAAATGTGTTCAGAATGCCCGTAATCAGGCACAAAGCTTGGCGCAAGTGTTGGCAGAATAATCATAAGTCCAAGATAAATCTTGGACTCCTTTCATAAAATCAAGCAAAAAAGACAAGCAATTATATTCTATGTGCAGGAGAAAAAAATCCTATTTATTAAAGAAATAGGATTTTTGACTTTGGCAAAATCCCGCCGCTCTGTTATTTTTTTGACGTATAGGACTTGCATTATCAATTAAAATGTCTTTAAATTTGTTTTTAAAAGGCTTAAAAACTCGATATGATAGCAAAACTCGTCAGTCTTT
Organism: Thiotrichaceae bacterium; assembly: GCA_026991885.1. Lineage (GTDB taxonomy): Bacteria > Pseudomonadota > Gammaproteobacteria > Beggiatoales > Beggiatoaceae > Thiomargarita. The sequence goes on along the minus strand of JALXAQ010000185.1, from coordinate 10,491 downwards.
AAAAATGCAGAAATTCTGATAATTTTCGATGCAGAGCTTTAGTACGGCATGAACTTTGCACTATTAAACAAACTAAAAAACAAATATCAAAATATCAAAAAAATAAATCGACTATTTAAATCAGCTTATTAGAGGTCACTCAAGATGTTTAACAGGAAAAACAAAAGCGCTAAGCGCCTTAAAACCAAATCATTTACCGAGACGACTGTTCTCAGGATTCAACGGCTAGCTTTGACTATGAATCTCTGGTTTTCTAGTTTTTACCGTCGCTATAATCAACATATCTTTTTTGAACACCGCGTTTTTAATGTCCGTGGACTGCGTACCAGAGGTACATTTACCCTTGAACTTGAACAAGTTTTTGTCGATTTACGCATTGCCCCAACTCACAATCCACAAGATGTGAATTTTGATCCCATTTCAACGAGAGAAATGGCTGGCAATCGTCCCTTATGGGATTTTTTGCAAATTGGCAAGCGCAATCGTAAAAAGAGGCTGGTATTAGCCATTATCGGCGCACCCGGGTGTGGTAAAACAACGCTATTACAGCATTTGGCTTTGACTTTCGCCGCGAATAAACAACACTTGCATCGTCTCCCTCCTTATGTGCCGATTTTGTTATTGTTGCGGAATCATGTACAAGAAATCATTGTGGATGAAGAACTCACATTGGCAGAATTAGTACAAAAGCATTTTAGTAACTCGGAAAATTACCCGAACTTAAATCCACCATCACGATGGTTTGCACGAAAGTTAAAAAAGGGCAAATGTTTGGTGCTATTGGATGGATTGGATGAAGTCGCGGATACGGTTCAGCGGCAAGTGGTATCAGCTTGGCTAGATAAACAAATTGTTAACTATCCAAATTGTCAGTTTATTATCACGGCACGACCTCAAGGCTATCTCAGTGCCCCGATAAAACATGCCCATATTTTAGAAGTGCAACCTTTTAATGGGGGACAAGTACGACAATTCATTGAAGCTTGGTATTTAGCTAACGAAGTGACAGCTTTTGGGGGCAAAATAGATGAGGGCATACGGCATCGCGCTCAAAATGGTGCTAAGGATTTATTACAACGCTTGCGAGATGCCCCCATTTTGAGCGCACTAACCGTTAATCCTTTGCTCCTCACGATGATTGCAATGGTACACCGTTATCGGGGACAATTACCGGGGCGGCGAGTAGAATTGTATGCCGAAATTTGCGATGTTTTGCTTGGACATTGGGCTGCTGGTAAAGGAATACCAAATACTTTGAGTGCCGCTCAAAAGCGTGTTGTTTTACAACCGCTGGCTTTTCAAATGATGCGTCATAAAATTCGTCAGATCAGTACAGAAGCTGCCATAAAAATTATTGCCTCACATTTAGAACGTATCGGGCTGAACAAAGAAGATGCCAATCGTTTTTTAAATGATCTGCAAGCCAGTAGTGGTTTATTCTTGGAACAAGAAGCCAATAAATGGGGATTTGCACATTTAACTTTTCAAGAATATTTGGCATCCTCACATATACTAGACAATAATATTAAAATTGTTTGGGAAAAATCGGTCAATAACAGTTGGTGGTATGAAACTTTTCAATTGTATACGGCACAAAGTAATGATGCCACCCCATTGATACAGGCTTGTCTTGAAAATGGCAGCGTTTCAGCCTTAAGGCTGGCTGTCGATTGTTTAAAAGAAGCGCGTGCCTTGGAGAAGTCAATACATTTGGCCGTTCAAGATCGTATTGCTGCGGAACTTGAATCTTCCGAGACTCAATGTCGCCAATTGGCGGGTGAAATGAAATTAGATCAACGCCTTAAATCCTTGCCCCATATAGACGAACTGCGTGATATTGATCGCAAATATATCACTTGTGCGGAATATCAATTGTTTCTGGATGACGCTCGCGCACAAGGCAAATACCATCAACCTGAGCATTGGACAGAATACACTTTTCCCAAAGGGAGTGCTAAAGCACCCATTTGTGGCATACGTGCTGAAGATGCAGAGGCCTTTTGTGCATGGTTGACTCAGCGACAAGGCGGTGAAATCTCTTATCGTTTGCCACAGGATACTGAGGCAAAAAACTATCCCGCTATTGAGATGGAAGACTTAGCAACCTGGCATAAGGTTAATGATGTTTACGACTTAAGCTGGTTTAGAGGGACTAATGAGCAACGTGTTTACAGCATTCTTAAACAATTTTATGAAGCACCATTGTCACAGGGTTATGCACTCGCCAACGCTAACAATCTCATTTTTGACCTTGAGCACGCAGAGCGTGCTCTCAACAGTGCGCTTGATCACGCACTCGCCCGTCGTACCCGCGCCCTAAGCCGTGCCTTTGACTACGCTTTTAGCCGCGATTTTAGCGGCCATCTCGCCCCTGCACTCGCCCGTAATGGTCTCGACATTCTTGCTATCGCCCTTAATGCATTCGATGCCCGTGCCTATGTCGATAGCTACGCCCATACCCGCGCTCGTGCCTCCCTTGACAATGCTTTTACTCGAGCCCGCTCGCTTCTTGCCCGTGCAGCCTTAGACAGAGACAGTCTCAGCTATGTTGCCCTTGACAGTACCCGCCAAGCCCTTGCCGCCCTTAACAATCACGATGCTCGTGCCTCTGAGCTTATCGCCCATGCCCGTGAGGCCTTAGATCGTGCCCGCCACGATATTGGTCACGACTTAATCCACGATCTCGCCCGCGCTTTCGCCCGTCTCCTTGCCCGCGCTGACATTACCTGCCCTGTCTGTAACGCCATTGAACAAGGTGATTTACAGACAGCACAACAACTGGCTCAAACAGAACGCTTAGATTCCAACCCTGTTATCCAACGATTAAGTGTGTTACTCAGTGATCTCTTAAGCTGTGCGACAGCCACAACGGTATTGGAGCTGCGGCAAGCTTGGAGAAAATTTGTAGCGCAAATCACAGAAACGATTTTGATTGGATATAACGAACTTGAAAAAAGGAATAAGCGACAACTTCGCTCCAAATCCAGTTACAGTGAAGAGAAAAACTTAATATTAAGACTTCAGTGGTGGCTCCGAATTATCATTGCACGAGAAGAAGGTAAATTGGAAGCGTGGGAAGGTGTTCGTATTGTGCGGGAATATATTCCGTTGTAAATGGGTTGAGTACAACTAATGTACGACAACGAATAAAACCAGACTCATCCGTGAAAAATCCTATTTTTTTTAATTTAAAAATAGGATTTTTGGAGTTTGGCACTGCCGTTAGAAATGCCACCCATAAGAAACTCCAAAAGAGTTCTGATACATGCCCGGCTCAGCCTCGCTACTCCCAAAATTTTCTCCACTAGGCAGATAAAACACGCTCATCTCACTCCTTTTATCAAAGTGCCAGGTACCGCCTAATGTCACCTGTTTCTCAGCTATCAACTGATTGAAAAAGTTTTCTGAACCGGCATTGGGGCTTTGACTGTAATTAAGCCCAGTACGCAAGGTGAGTCTATCATTGTACTTGTACGAAAGCCCGAGCTTGTAGATCGTCTCGTTGTTCCAACTGAATCCCATACCAAGTTTGTTGTCGCCCTCGTGGAGCGGATTGGAAAACGCTTTCACATCACTATATTTCACTCTTATCACATCAAAAGCCAGCACTGTTTTTGAGCTAGCGTGAAACGCAACCCCCACTCCGAAAGCTGATGGAACATCTATCTCTCCATTTTCCGCCAGTAATCCTTTATACGCATTCAATTTATCCATAGATGTACGAGAACGATAAAACGCGCCCAAAGTGATTTCATCAGCGAACTGCCCTTGCCAACCAATACTCCCGCCTACCCCCATACTGTAATCATATCCTTGATCGCTCACAGTGTCCGCAAAATTTTCCTTAGCCAAAAAACGCTGGTATGCCATATTTAAGGAAATACCGAACGCATGTTTGCCAAAACGCTTAGTCAAGGTGGGTGCAAAAAACAACTGCGACAGATCAATTTCAGTTTCTGACTGATGGCTATGCATTCCAGCATTACCATAAACCAACAAGCCCAAATTCATTTTGTGTTTAAGAATGACGTTTAATCCCAATTCGGGCATAATGAAGTATTGTTTTTGGTTAAAATCATTATCCGCCTGTCTATCAGGCTCTTCAAAATCGAAGCGATTGCCGATAAACGCTAATCCCGCTGGATTCCAGCTAGCACCATGCGTTTCTTCTTGATAGGCAATGCTCGCGCCACCCATGCCTTTCGCCTTTATGCCAAAACCGTGTGGTATAAAACCATTTATAGCCCACACCGCATTCGACATGATGAGTAATATCAGTCCACTTAATTTCATATTTTGCTCCAGGGTTTTAATTCATTATTTCATTTGATTAAAAACCACTAATATTATTAAAAACAAACTAATAGAAAATTGACAATTGATATTTATCTATTAATGACTACCGCGATGGTGTCATTAAAGCCAAAGATTTAGCGATTTTCCGCTCTGGTAAATTGCCGTACAGATTACTTTAAAGGGGGGGAAAAAATCAAGCGCATTGATCGCGATTGGAAATCTTTACCCGGGGGCAATAATCCGAGATAGGTTTCTTGGGGCTACTGGTACGGTAAAAATCTGAAAACAGGACACGAGACTTGGGCTGTTATTCCTGAAGCCATCGTGGGTTACAATCAGAATAAAAAAGCCTCTTTTTGGTCAGAGAGAACTTTACGCAAGATTAAACGTTAGGAACGTCCATGATTTTTCGTTTCCTCGGCAAAAGTTTTCGCGCCGCGAAAACTTTTGCCGAGGAAGGCAATCCCTTGTGGTTGCCCTAAAGGAGAACAATATGAAATATTTATCACTCGCACTGGTTATGCTTTTACCCACCACAGCATCGGCTGAAATCATTTGGGAAACCAGCGGCTTTTTCAAAAATGAAACCTCGATATTTATTGATCCATAACAGATGGTATTTTGTCTGAATCAGAATTTGCAGAATTTTAGAATTTTCAGAATAAATATTGCTTTGGTTTTAGGTTTTATTCTGTTAATTCTAAAATTCTGCAAATTCTGATTCAGACAATAAGAATTTCAAGGTCAGAGCTTGGCGCGGTGCCGTTTTTCCGCTACTCGGTGTCGGTGCGACTATTATTATTACTTAAAAATGATGCCGGATTTAGCCAAGTCAATTTTGGCTTTAGAAATGCGGACGAATCTGGGGACAGTAATGAGTTATCGGTAGAAGGAGAAAATTATGTTGAACCTGGCTTAGGGGGTTTCTTAGGCGCGACAGAAGCTACCCGTGAAGTGGCACTAAAGGAATGGCTAAAAAGCCCACTGATCACAGCCGCCGCGATCTTTCTGATTGCCGCCCTGATTTTTCGCTCCCTGTTAGTCTCTGGCATTTTGATAAGTATTTTGTTGATCACCCTATTTGCTCAATATGGCTTAGGGGGTTATTTTACTTCTGTACAAAATTGGTCAGGCAATTTACACTTTGCCACTCTTGTCTCTTTAAGTATAGCGATGGGGCTCGGTGTCGATTATGGCATTTATATGATTTTCCGTTTACGCGAAGAAATGCAGATGACGGGTGGAGAATGGATAGAGGCGTTACGCAATACGCTGTGTACAACGGGCTCCGCTGTGATTGTTTCAGTGCTTGTGCTATTGGGTAGTTTTATTCCGCTTGTTGGCACTCATTTGGCGAATACGTGGGCATTGGGTATTTATATCGGAGAAGCTTTGATTATTGATGTGTTTACTGCGCTGATGATTTTGCCTTTGTTGGTTTATTGGTTGAAGCCGGGGTATGTGTTTAAGGCAAAAACAGGGCAACCATAAAGGATTGCCCCTACAATAAAAAAAACTTTGTTCTCGTTCCCACGCTCTGCGTGGGAATGGCTGCTTGGACGCTCCGCGTCCTGCAAAAGCGTAATCGAGCCAGCCTAACGCCTGGATTGTAGGGTGCGTCCTACGCACCGTCTTGTCAGGTCTAATTTATCCACATTGACAAAAAGGTGCGTAGGACTACGCTTGCTCCAAAATATATTAAAATTATAGGATATTTTGGAATCCATCTTCGGTTTGGAAACACACGTCCAAAGCTAAAGCTTTGGACTCCAAAATATATTAAAATTATCATTTACTGATGTTCAGGTAAATATAATGGTGTCAGAGGGCGCAAAACCCCATTTGCATAAGTAGCAGTAATTGGATAACTCATTGTGGTAACTCCTTTAAGTTTTTCTCTGAAGCTTTTTTAAGTAAGCCAATTATCTCTCTCAAATCACTCACCTGTTGTTTTAAATAATCAATTTCTTTTTGTTGCTGTTCAACCATTAAATGTGCCTTTTCTAATTCAGGTTTGTATTCTGTCTGTTCAGTTGAAAGAGAATTAACATTTTGAGATTGAGTAAAGTGAGAAGCTGTAAAATTAAATACATTTTTTTCATCCAAACAAAATAACTGCGACAACTCTATGCCCATGAGTTGAGCAATTTGCTGAAGTCGAGAAAGATTCACATCAGTCTCACCTCGCTCTATCTTGGCGTATGACTGAGTTGATATGCCCAATTTATCCGCGACAGTTTGTTGGGTCAAATTTCTTAATTTGCGAATGGTTTTAAGTTTTTCAGGTAATTCCATAAATAGATACTATCAGTTATATCATTAATAACTATGGGTTGCTGGATTAATTTTTTATTCTTTTTACTTTTTGATTATAGAACATTTAGCGATATTTTTTTTGACAATTCCATAAAAATACTCTTGATTGTGTAATTAATAACTATGGGTTGCTGGATTGTCTAACTGCTTTTTTATTATTATATGGCACGTTAGTTCGCTCAGTGCCTATTGAGCCGTTATTTATTGCTTGGTGCTAACAATTGATAACTGATAACATTATGAGGCGCAAAAGGCAACTTGAGAGTCTCAAGCACTACAATATTTTTTAACTTAATGGGAATATTACAAATTATGAAAAAGACTCTCCTTGCAACAGTAGTAGCTGCCGCTTTGGGCATTAGTTCCGTTTCCTTTGCTGGGGACATTGAAAAAGCAGAACGCTATTCTGCGCCTTTGGAACAAAACGCTGTTTCGATGGACGTGAGTGCAGTGGAAATGGGGCAAGAGATTGTTGCGTCGTCTGAACTGCTTGGCTTTGGCTTGGGCAGTAAGGCAGAAATCCAAGAGCTTGGCGATATTGTCATAACAGTCACTGCGAAGGATGGAACAACAACCACAATAAGGATTGAACAATAAGGATTGAGACTTAATACTCAATATCCTAACAAAAGGCGTTCCCATGTATTCGGGAATGCCTTTTTTTTTGGGTTTTTGTATTTAAACATGTTCCGATAATCATTCATCACACATCCATAATGACATCAACTTTATTAAAAATACTAAAAATAGCCAGTTTTCTGGCTTTTTTATTGAGTCCCGCCTTTACCCTCGCCAGTGAATGGCTTCATCTCAGCACCGACAATTTCCGCTTCATTTATCAAAAACAACATCAATCCTTGTTGCCTAGAATTATTATCGGTGCCGAAGTCTCATTGCACAGCCTCAAAAAAATTTTCCATTATCAACCGACCGAAATCATTACCATCATAATCCGAGATTATAAAGACACTGGCAGCGGCAGAGCCACCGCTTTACCCCACAACACCGTGACACTAGATGTCGCCCCTTTTGACCAATCGGACTATGAATCCACCCGTTTTGACGATCAGTTTCAATGGTTATTCAGCCACGAATTAGTCCATATCGTCATTGGCGATCAAGCCTCCCCAACACAGCTGGGATTACGCCGTCTTTTTGGTAAAGTCATGCCAATCAAAGACAGCCCCTTGACATTGCCATTTTCCTTATTGACAAATCGGGGACGTTTTACACCCATTTGGTATCAAGAAGGCATTGCGGTATTTATGGAAACCTGGTTGAATGGTGGCTATGGGCGAGTGTTGAGCAGTTATGACGAAATGTATTTTCGGACATTAACTTATGAAAACGCACCTTGGCTGGCATGGGGAGATGTGGATTTTAATGACGATTCTTTTTTATTGGGCAGCACCGCCTATTTATATGGCACCCGCTTTATGAGCCATCTCGTTATCCAATATGGATTGCAAGGGCTATTGCAATGGGTAAGGCTCGATCCAAAACAAGGACATATTCACTTTCATACCAAATTTCAGCAAATTTTCGGTACCAGCCTAGAAGACGCTTGGGCAGTATTCCTCAGCAAAGAAAAACAATTTCAACAACAAAACCTAAAAAGAATCCAAAAATACCCTTTGAGTGCCACCCAAAAAATCACCGCCCCACTCGGATGGGTAACCAGAGCCTACCAAAACCGCGACAATTCAATCCTATTAGCCAGTCTCCGCCCGCATCACTTCACGGCGATTGAACAACTTGATTTAAAGACGGGCAAACTCAAAGAAATTCATACCCTACCTACTCCGACTCTTATACAAGTCGCCTCCACCGCTTTTGATAAGCAAAAAGGTACTTTCTTTTTCACCACGCATAATGAGCAAGGCTATCGCGACTTGTGGACAGTGGATATTCAAAGCGGAGAAAGTAAACGCTTATTTAAGGATGCGCGTATCGGCAATTTAGCAATCAATCCACAAAATCACGCATTGTGGGGCGTTCAAATCCGCCATTCACAATCCGCCTTAGTGATGTCCACTTTTCCCTATCAAAAGATTTCACCGTTGATTTTACTGCCCGTCGGCACAATTTTGGGTCATCTTCAGATTCATCCCAACGGCAAATCCATGTTAGCCACGCTCAGAAGAGGCAGTGGAGAGTCAGAAATTATTTCGATTGACTTAATTAAATTATTAACAGAAAAAAAGTTTTTGTATTCAACCATAACGAATGAAGGCAGCCCTGAGCATCCCAGTTGGGGATTGGATGGCAAAAATGTCTATTGGAACGCTTACACCAGCGGCGTATCCAATATTTTCCGCAAACAAGTGGGGAGTCACGAAATAGAAGTTTTAAGCAACACCCCAACAGGACTATTTCATCCCTTGGTTTTGGATCAAAAACGCATTTTTGCCTATCAATTTACCAACCAAGGCTTTCAACCCGTCATCATTCCTAATCAACCGGTGGACGGAGTTGCAGCAATCCATTATCGCGGACAACAACTCATTGAAAAACACCCAGAATTGCGCGAATGGCGTTTAAAGCCCGATCCTAACATTCTCGCTGACAAAAAATTGGTTGGTGAAAAATATCATGGCTGGCTCAACCTACAAAAAACGGCCCTCATTCCAACCATAGCCTCTTATGGTAAACAGACGGCTTTAGGACTCTATTCTGAAATGAAAGATCCTTTGGGCGAACATCGTTTGTACCTGAAAACGGGCATTTCCGAAAAGGAAAACTCTGGCTACGATTTTCATTTAGACGGTGGTTATGAATATTTAAATCGGTTTAGAATCGGCTTACAACATTTGCCGACTTCCTTTTACGATTTAGCTAATCAACGCGATGTTCGGCGCGTCAATAACGGGATTTTCACTACATATAATAAACTCTGGAACTATGATCGACCCAAAACCCTGACACAGTGGTTTTATCTCGGCTGGAACCAATGGAAATATGATGACTTTGGCAAAGAAAGTAGCGAAGAAACGCTCACTTATGGAACAGGCTTTCAAGGCATCAACCTGCGAAGTACGATTGGGAGTGTCGATGCCGAAAAAGGCTACGAATGGAACGCCAAACTGAGAAAAACGCATTTAACCGATGATTTTGCCACCAACGCCACCACATTGTCTGGTGAATTCAATTGGTTCACGCCGATTTTTACCCCCCATAATATTTTCCGCGTCCAAACAGCGGCTGGAAAAAGCTGGGGTGATTTTATTGGGGCTGGACTATTTTACTTTGAAGGTTTTGGCGATCAACTTTTAGAAGAAAGAACGAACAGACGCTATCGGCAAATTGAAAACTTCTCTGGACTTGGCGACAACAGCCAAATTGCAGATCGCTTTGCCAAACTCACGGTAGAAAATATTTTCCCCTCCGTCAAAATTGGCAAACGATTTGGGGATATTTATTTGAAACGGGCGGATGTCTCTATTTTTCATCAACGGCTCTATTCTGAATTTAAAGACACATCTGCCGAATATTATAACTTTGGTTTCCAAAGTAATTGGCACTTGACCAACTTCTATACCATAGATGCCACTTTATCATTGGGTTTCGCTCGCGCTTGGGATCAAACCGGCGACTCTTATGATGAATTTTTTCTTTATATTAAACTGTTTCGGAATTGAACCTTGTGCTGGACCAATGCCATTTTAATGTATTTTGGAGTCCAAAGCTTTAGCTTTGGACGTAGCAAGCGTATGGTGCGTCCCACGCCCCTTGCGTCATGTTTCTATTGGTCCGGTGCGTAGGACATTAAGGTAGAACGGCCAGTTACCCGAACCGCCCCCTCACAGAATCCCGACGTGCGGGACTACCGCATCGGGCTCTTCAAAGTTATTCGCTTTCGCACGCGGCACGTTTTAAAAC
>JALXAQ010000184.1 GCA_026991885.1 Thiotrichaceae bacterium | reverse complement strand
ATTTCACGCGGTTCTCCGGTGGGATCGATACTTGAAAAATCCCAATTCAGGATAAAATATTGGTTATGCTTGGGCGTGGGATTTTGCCCAATCGCTAAATGTCCAAACAGTTGGTCAAATTCTGAAGCCTTTGCAACATCGTAATAATTTTCCAGCATGGATAGTAAGAGGCTTTTTCCGAAACGACGGGGGCGTAAAAAAAGCAGATGTTCTCCCGCCTTTTCAATGAGAGGAATGCGGTTGGTGCGATCAACGTAGAAAAAATCGTTTGTGATGAGTTTATAAAAATCACAAATACTGTATGGAAATTTCATAATGTGCCTCCAAAGAAGTATGATATGTAGTATTTTAACATTTTCAATAAATAAATTTTGGACTCTCGATTAAAATCTGAACCTGCCGCTGTCAAAATGGACACGACTGTGGCGACTAATGCTTTACTTGAGCGCACCGTTTAGCGTTATTCCGCCGAATGTGGGGGCGGTGAAAACGGCTGCTTTGGCTGGCTTTCATAAGGTGAGCGTGATAAAATATTTGTGTATGATTACATTCAAAGAATCTCCTATCTTTACCAAGTATGTTTTTGAAAATGAATAAACGCGATATTGTCATTTCGACTGAAAGGAGAAGATATCTGCCCAAACTACCAGCAAATAAACAATTTGAGACTATTTTTTTTGTGCTGAAAGATGTGACCAAACGTGTAAAGCGCACCCCACATCCAGATATTGCAGGTAAAGTAAAAATAATGGGTGATATTTTTGAGAGTGTCCCCTCATCAGACTGGGATTTTTCTTTATGATTGTACTAGATACACATGTTTGGTTGTGGTGATCATGTCTAGGTTCGGATGTACAACTCATCCCCATTACTCCTGAAATCGCCAGCCAAGCTGTTGATTTGCAGGAACACCACAGTGATCCGCAAGACCGTATTATCATTGCAGGATAAACTGATTCTTGGACGCCTACTATCAATTAAAATATGAACCAATGGCAATTCTGGATCGACAGAGGTGGCACTTTCACCGATATTGTCGCTCAACATCCTGATGGGCATTTATTATCCCATAAACTTTTATCTGATAATCCTCAATTTTATCAGGATGCCGCTGTACAAGGCATTCGTGATATTTTAGGCGAGGATGAGCCCAATATTGCCGCTGTCAAAATGGGCACGACTGTGGCGACTAATGCTTTACTTGAGCGCAAGGGTGAGCGCACGGTTTTATTAATTACTAAAGGTTTTGGCGATGCTTTAAGAATCGGTTATCAAAATCGTCCCGATTTATTTGCGCTTAATATTGTTTTGCCTGAGTTGTTATATGAGCAAGTCATTGAAGTCGATGAGCGTTATTCCGCACAAGGCGAGGATTTAATTCCGGTGGCATTAGAGCCTGTCCGCACGGCGTTAGAAGTTGCCCATCGTCAAGGGATTGATTCTGTCGCTATTGTTTTTATGCACGGCTATCGCTTTCCCAAGCATGAACAAGAAGTTGCCGCTTTGGCGCGTGATTTAGGTTTTAGTCAAATTTCCGTTTCTCATCAAGTGAGCCCTCTGATCAAATTAGTCGGTCGTGGCGATACGACGGTGGTTGATGCTTATTTGTCTCCTATTTTGCGCCGTTATGTGGATAGCGTTGCGGCTGAGTTAGGGGATGTCAAGTTGTTGTTTATGCAATCCAATGGCGGTTTGACGGATGCTCATCTCTTTCAAGGTAAAGATGCCATTCTTTCTGGTCCGGCGGGTGGTTATGTGGGGGCGGTGAAAACGGCGGCTTTGGCTGGCTTTCATAAGGTGATCAATTTTGATATGGGGGGGACGTCGACGGATGTGTCGCATTATGCGGGTGATTATGAGCGCGATTTTGAAACGCTGGTCGCCGGGGTGCGGATGCGAACGCCGATTATGCGGATTCATACTGTTGCGGCTGGTGGGGGCTCGATTGTGCATTTTGATGGTTTGCGTTTTCGGGTGGGTCCTGATTCGGCGGGCGCAAAACCGGGTCCGGCTTGTTATCGGCAAGGTGGTCCGTTGACGATTACTGATTGTAATGTGATGTTGGGTAAATTACAGGGGCGCTTTTTTCCTCAAGTTTTTGGTCAATCGGGACAAGCGCCGCTAGATGAAGCCATCGTTAAAGATAAATTTTCTGCTCTTACTGAAGAAATCAATCAAGCCAGCGGACAAGAACGCAGTATCAGTCAGGTTGCAGAGGGCTTTTTAAAAATCGCTGTCGATAATATGGCTAATGCGATTAAAAAAATTTCTGTGCAACGCGGTTATGATGTGACTGAATATACTTTGTGTTGTTTTGGTGCGGCGGCGGGGCAACATGCTTGTCTGGTGGCTGATGCTTTGGGTATGAAAAGGATTTTGATTCATCCAAAAGCGGGCGTGTTATCTGCTTTAGGAATGGGTTTGGCGGATATTCGCGTTATGCACGAAAAATCTATTATCGCTGAATTGAGCGATCTTTTAATTTCTAGGCTTGATTTTGTTTTTAAGGAGTTGGAAATTCAAGGACGTAGGGAGTTGGTTCAAGAAGAAAAGGAGAATATCTCGGTACACTATCGAGTGCATTTACATTATGCTGGGACTGATACGCCTTTATTGGTGGATTTTGCGCCTTGTGCGGAGATGAGGGCGGCATTTGCTATCGCGCATCAGCAACGTTTTGGGTTTGTGCGTGATGATAAGTCTTTGATTGTGGAAGCTGTTTCTGTGGAAGTGATTGCTCATCTTGGTGTCGTGGAAAAGGAGCAAAGAAGGGGATGTGATTTTGCTCGTCCGCTCGATACTGTCAAAATGGTGAGTGGTGATCAGGCTCATATCACGCCCGTTTATTCTCGTGATCAGTTGGCTATGGGGCAAAAAATCAGGGGTCCTGCTATTTTGGTTGAGAATACGGGTACGACTGTGGTTGAGCCTAATTGGGAAGCTGAAGTCACGCCTCGTTATGATATTGTTTTAAGTCGTTGCTTAGTAAGAAGTGATAAAGCTTTAATCAGTACCAGGGTTGATCCGGTGATGTTGGAGATTTTTAATAATTTGTTTAGGTCGATAGCTGAGCAAATGGGCGCGACTTTGGCTAATACGGCTTATTCGGTTAATATTAAGGAACGTTTAGATTTTTCTTGTGCCGTTTTTGATAATAATGGTGATTTGATTGCTAATGCGCCTCATGTGCCGGTGCATTTGGGGTCTATGGGGGATAGTGTACAAGCCGTTATTGGTGAGGCTGGCGATAGGATGTTGCCGGGAGATGTGTTTGTTTTGAATAATCCCTATCAGGGGGGGACGCATTTGCCCGATGTGACGGTGGTTACGCCGGTTTTTGGTGTGGGAGAGGTTTTATTTTATGTGGCTTCACGCGGGCATCATGCTGATATTGGGGGGATTACGCCGGGTTCTATGCCGCCTCATAGTCATACCTTGTTTGATGAGGGGGTTGTGATTGATGTGTTTAAGTTGGTTGAGAATGGGCGGTTGCGTGAGGCGGAGTTGCGAGATTTATTGTGTAGTAGTCGTGATGTTGAGCAAAATTTGGCCGATTTACGTGCCCAAGTTGCGGCTAATGCGACGGGTGTTCATGAGTTAGGTAAGATGGTGGCGCATTTTGGTTTGGAGGTTGTGCAAGCTTATATGCAGCATGTTCAAGATAATGCTGAGGCGGCGGTGCGTCAGTTGTTAGGTGTTTTATGTGAGGGTGATTTCCGTTATGAGTTAGATGATGGGGCGGCTATTGTTGTTAAGGTGAGTATTAATAAGGATAAATGTAGTGCGATAGTTGATTTTAGGGGGACTTCAGAACAACAAAGCGGTAATTTTAATGCGCCAACGGCTGTTTGTAAGGCGGCGGTGTTATATGTTTTTCGGACTTTGGTGGCGGATGATATTCCTATGAATGCGGGTTGTTTGAAACCTTTGGAGATCATTATTCCAGATGGGTGTTTATTGAATCCGATTTATCCGGCGGCGGTGGTTGCTGGTAATGTGGAAACGTCACAGTGTATCACTGATGCTTTGTATGGTGCGCTGGGTGTGATGGCGGCTTCTCAAGGGACTATGAATAATTTTACGTTTGGCAATGATAAGTATCAATATTATGAGACGATTTGTGGTGGCTCTGGGGCGGGGGCTGATTTTTCGGGGACGTCTGCGGTGCAGACGCATATGACGAATTCTCGTTTGACTGATCCTGAAGTGTTAGAGTGGCGTTTTCCGGTGTTATTGGAGTCGTTTGCCATTCGTCAAAACAGTGGCGGAGAGGGACGTTTTCGGGGCGGAGATGGTGTGGTGCGACGGATTCGTTTTCGGGCGCCGATGACGGCTTCGATTTTGTCAGGACATCGCCGTGTGGCTCCTTATGGTATGGCGGGTGGTGATGCTGGAGAAATTGGGAAGAATTGGGTGCAACGTGTTGATGGTGTCAGGGAAGATTTGGGGGGGACGGCAACGGTTGATATGGAGGCTGGGGATGTGTTTGTGAT
>JALXAQ010000183.1 GCA_026991885.1 Thiotrichaceae bacterium | reverse complement strand
CTTCCACCTGTGGTACGCCTGCCTTGAGTTTGATAAAAAAAGTCTTGATAAATTCCGTCGTCACTTCATCTGAAATCGACCACAAAGTGAGTATAGTATTTTTATTGCCCGCCACATAGAGCGCATAAGGCAATCCCATCACCCCTTCGCCACTGACAGCATCTCCCAAGCCCGTTTCACACGCGGATAATACCATCAAATCACTCTTTAAATTATAGCCCGCCCATTCTCCAGCGGTGATATAACCATCAATGCCCGGAGGATTGTTGACTTTTCCCAACACAAGCGCCGATAATTCGGGTATTTGGGGACTGAGATAGCCATGTACCGAAAAGACTAAATAACGATATTTGGCTAGGAGCCCTGATCGATTAAATCGTTGTAAATTGGCTTCGGTGGCATCGCCTTGTTTAAAGATACGCGAGCGATGTTTTTTTAAGAAAAAGAGATTGTTTAATTGTTCAAGTTCTTTTTCGGTGCCGGGTAAATTTTTCCATTTGAGGTTAAGTTGTCTAAGCGCACGGGCAGAATCTCCACCACTACGCACTATCCGTTCTGCCATTTTTAAATTAGCCTCGGTGGCTTGTCGGAGATGGGTGGCATCAACGCCTTCATAAATTGGCGCACCCATCGCAAATAAGCTGCCTCGTTTTTTGAGTTTTTTGTATGCTTTGTCGCGCTCTTGCAGCATGGCTAAAACGGAGAGCGATTGCACGTAGCTGATTTGATGTTGGACAATCACTGGCTCTTTTTCTCCCTCAAAACGTAGTGTCTCAAATGGAATAAACGCTAAAGCGCCAGAGGGTGAGATAATCCATTGTTGTTTATCCTTAATGATGTCTTTGAGTGGCTCTAATAGACGTTTTCCAAGTGTCGTGCTGAGCTTTTGGGTATCTTTTTTATCGTCTTTGAGTGAAGGGATTTTTCCTAAGCTGTGCGCGGTGAGCCGACCGTTGGCTTGTAGGGTAAAGGCTAACACTTCATTTTTATGAGTCAGATAGCTGATAAACACGGCTTCTGCTGGCAATAATGTCGCGCCGTCGTTGGCATTGATGATTTGTGCTTCGCTGAACTTAGCATATTTGGGATATTTGGCTTTGAGCTTATCTTCAAACGTCGCTAGTTGGCTAAGCACTTGGTTTTTTTCGCTTTCTAAGCGTTCTCTGTCTTCAAGGCGATTTTCTTCCAAGGCTTTGGTAATACTATCGTTTAAGGAGCCTAGACGAGTTTCGTAGTCTTGTAGTTGTTTTTGTTCGGCGGTAGTCAGTCCACTTTGGGCCGCTATTTTTGCCGCCAGGGATTCGACTAAGGTACGGGCTTTGCTCATTTCCGCTAGCTGAAATGCGTCTTGAGGGCGAGACAGAGCCGTGTACAGTAATGAAAGCGAAAAGTAATTATGTGCCCACTTTTTAAAGAAAAAACGGCGCTTTTCGGCGGATAAGTCGCTACTTCGTAAACTTTCCACAGATGTCACAAAGGTTTCAAGATTTTGAATGGCTTGATTGATCTTGCCTTGTTTGATATAGGCATAAGCTAAATTACTTAGGCTATTGAGCGTGTCAGGGTGCTTTTCTCCTAACACCTCTTTTCTAAGACGGTAGCCTTTTTTTAACAAAGGTAAAGCCTCGTATATATATAAGGTATTGTAAATCATAGCCAAATCATTTAGGCTGGAGAGCGTATCAGGGTGCTTTTCTCCGAGGATTTCTTTTCTGATCTGGAAAGCTTTTTCGGCAAAGGGCAGGGCTTTTTTAGAAAGTCCTTGTTGATAATATTGGACAACTTGGCTGTTATAAGTTTCAGCCAATTTGAGCTGCTCTTTTTGCTCAGCCGATAGCGAGGGAGCTTGGGCATGGGTACATAAGGTGATTAAAACAAAACTGATTATCCAGATAAATCTTTTTAATTTCATTGTTATTTATGCCTATTAGTTGACTACCAGAACGACAAACATAACGACAGGGATTGTTTTTTAGAAGGGATAAGTCAAAACACAAACAGAGAGCTGTCAGCCATCAAGATTAGGTTTTGATTTTATCCCTTCTAATATAAATCGGATTTCTGTGACGCGCTTTAAATCCCATACAAGACAAACGCCGCCCAATACTTAGGTTTACTATAGGCTCCCCCCTTTTTAATAAATTCCCGCTTAGTCGCCGTCAAGGCTTCCACCTGTGGTACGCCTGCCTTGAGTTTGATAAAAAAAGTCTTGATAAATTCCGTCGTCACTTCATCTGAAATCGACCACAAAGTGAGTATAGTATTTTTATTGCCCGCCACATAGAGCGCATAGGGTAATCCCATCACCCCTTCGCCACTGACAGCATCTCCCAAGCCCGTTTCACAGGCAGATAACACCATCAAGTCACTCTTTAAATTATAGCCCGCCCATTCGCCAGCGGTGATATAACCATCAATGCCCGGAGGATTGTTGACTTGTCCCAACACAAGCGCCGATAATTCGGGTATTTGGGGACTGAGATAGCCATGTACCGAAAAGACTAAATAACGGTATTTGGCTAGGAGTCCCGATCTATTAAATCGTTGTAAATTGGCTTCGGTGGCATCGGCTTGTTTAAAGATACGCGAGCGATGTTTTTTTAAGAAAAAGAGATTGTTTAATTGTTCAAGTTCTTTTTCGGTGCCGGGTAAATTTTGCCATTTCTGGTCAAGTTGCCTAAACGCACGGACATAATCACCGCCGCGACGCACCATCCTGTCGGCCATTTTAAAATCGACCTCGGTGGGTTGTTTGGTGGCATCAACGCCTTCATAAATCGGCGCACCCATCGCAAATAAGCTGCCTCGTTTTTTGAGTTTTTTGTATGCTTTGTCGCGCTCTTGCAGCATGGCTAAAACGGAGAGCGATTGCACGTAGCTGATTTGATGTTGGACAATTACCGGCTCTTTTTCTCCCTCAAAACGCAGTGTCTCAAATGGGATAAACGCTAAAGCGCCAGAGGGTGAGATAATCCATTGTTGTTTATCCTTAATGATGTCTTTGAGTGGCTCTAATAGACGTTTTCCAAGTGTCGTGCTGAGCTTTTGGGTATCTTTTTTCTTGGCATAATAAAGCACTCTACCTCTAATCCGCCCTCGTGCCATCTGACGACGGTAGGTTTCCAAGTCTTTTTCGAGTGAGGGGATTTCTCCCAAATTCTGGGCGGTGAGCTGACCGTTGGCTTGTAGGGTGAAGGCTAAGACTTTATTCTCAAAAGTCAGATAGCTGATAAACACGGCGTCGGCTGGCAATAATGTCGCGCCGTCGTTGGCATTGATGATTTGTGCGTCGCTGAGTTTAGCATATTTGGGGTATTTGGCTTTGAGCTTATCTTTAAACGTCGCTAGTTGCCTAAGCACTTGGTTTTTATCGGTTTCTAAGCGAACTCGGTCTTCAATGCGATTTTCTTTCAAGGCTTTGGCAATACGATAGTTTAAGGATGCTATACGAGTTTCGTAGTTTTGTAGTTGTTTTTGATCGGTGGTAGTCAGTCCACTTTGTTGTGCCGCGATTTTGGCCGACATTGATTCGAGTAAAGTACGGGCTTTGCTCATTTCGGCTAGGCGGAAAGCGTCTTGGGGGCGAGATTGTTCTGCGTAGAGTTTGGAAAGCAAAAAGTAACCTTCTACCCACTGTTTAAATAAAGAACGGCGGTTTTCGGCTGATAAGTCGCTACTTCGTAAACTTTCCACACTTGTCACAAAGGTTTCAAGATTTTGAATGGCTTGATGGGTGTTGCCTTGTTTGATATGAGCAGTCGCTAAACGTTTCAGGTAGATGAGCGTGTTAGGGTGCTTTTTTCCTAACACTTCTTTAGAAAGACGGTAGCCTTTTTCACACAAAGGCAATGCCTGGGATAAGCGGCCTAAGTCTCGGTAAATACTAGCCAAATTATTTAGGCTCCTGAGCGTGTCAGGGTGCTTTTCTCCTAACACCTCTTTAGAAAGACGGTAGCCTTTTTCATACAAAGGCAATGCCTGGGATAAGCGGCCTTTGTCTTGGTAAATACTAGCCAAATTATTTAGGCTGGTGAGCGTGTCAGGGTGCTTTTCTCCTAACACCTCTTTATAAAGACGGTAGTCTTTTTCATACAAAGGCAATGCCTGGGATAAGCGGCCTAAGTCTTGGTAAATACTAGCCAAATTATTTAGTCTCCTGAGCGTGTCAGGGTGCTTTTCTCCTAACACTTCTTTTTTCAGACGGTAGCCTTTTTCTAACAAAGGCAATGCCTGGGATAAGCGGCCTAAGTCGTTGTAAATCATAGCCAAATTATTTAGGCTGGTGAGCGTGTCAGGGTGCTTTTCTCCTAACACTTCTTTTGTCAGACGGTAGCCTTTTTCAAACAAAGGCAATGCCTGGGATAAGCGGCCTAAGTCTTGGTAAATTATAGCCAAATTATTTAGGCTGGTGAGCGTGGAAGGGTGCTTTTCTCCTAACACTTCTTTTTTCAGACGGTAGCCTTTTTCATACAAAGGCAATGCCTGGGATAAGCGGCCTTTGTCTTGGTAAATTATAGCCAAATTATTTAGGCTGTTGAGCGTGTCAGGGTGCTTTTCTCCTAACACTTCTTTATAAAGACGGTAGCCTTTTTCAGACAAAGGCAATGCCTGGGATAAGCGGCCTAAGTCTTGGTAAATACTAGCCAAATTATTTAGGCTTTGGAGCGTGTAAGGGTGCTTTTCTCCTAACACTTCTTTTGTAAGACGGTAGCCTTTTTCTAATAAAGGCAATGCCTGGGATAAGCGGCCTAAGTCTCGGTAAATATTAGCCAAATTATTTAGGCTGGTGAGCGTTAAAGGGTTCTTTTCTCCTAACACCTCTTTATAAAGACGGTAGCCTTTTTCAAACAAAGGCAATGCCTGGGATAAGCGGCCTTTGTCTTGGTAAATACTAGCCAACTGATTTAGGCTGGTGAGCGTTAAAGTGTGCTTTTCTCCTAACTCTTCTTTAGAAAGATGGTAGGTTTTTTCTAACAAAGACAATGCCTCGTCTAAGCGGCCTAAGTTTTGGTAAATGATAGCCAGAATCTTCCCGCTGGAGAGTGTCTGAAGGTCCTTCTCTCCGAATTCCTCTTTTGTAAGACGGTAGTTTTTTTCAGACCAAGACAATGCCTCATCTAGCCGGCCTAACTGAGTGTAACAAATAGATAAGTTTCCCATTAGGGAGAGCGTGTTTTCGTGCCTTTCTCCGAATATTTCTTTTGTGAGCTGGAAAGCTTTTTCAGCTAAGGGCAGGGCTTCTTTAAAAAGTCCTTGTTTATAATATTGATGAAATTGTTCCATATAATTAAGAGCCAATATAAGCTGCTCTCCTTGCTCAGCCGATAGCGAGGGAGCTTGGGCATGGGAACATAAGCTGATTAAAACCAAACTCATTATCCCGATCAATCTTTTTAATTTCATTGTTATTTGTTCCTATTAGTTTTGTTTAGTACAACGGATTAACGGAAACAACGGATTAAATCCTTGGTGGCTTTAGAAGTCATCCGTTCTTTTCGCTAATCCGTTGTACTGTACTATTTAGGGAGAAGTCTATTATATAAGAGCCTATTTTTTGGACTCCAAAATTTATCTTGGATGACAATGACGAGTTAAATCAACCCATTTGTCAAGTTTGACTCACATTATCCAAAGTCTTTTGAAAATCCGCTATCGTGTTGCATTGAACGGCTGTCGTCAATAGGATATCTAACATTGTTCCGTTAGTAATGAGTGCTAATTGTTGCTCGATTTTTTGATAAAAAGAGGACTGTGGTTTAAAGCGCAATTCCACAATCTTCAAAATATCATGACGAGATTTGTTCACCTCCCCTTTTTCAAGTCCTCTTTCAAGTCCTTTTTCAACGCCTTCTTCATAGCCTTGGGTACGAAGGCGGCGCATTAGCGGTGTTCAATTAAACCTAGTAAAGCCGGTTTACCCATGTCAACCAATAAAAGTCGTGAGCACCTAAGCATTCAACTTTTTATATTTAATGCGATGCGGCTTATCATCTGTCCCAAAACGGCGATGACGATCCGCTTCATAATCAGCATAATTTCCCTCAAACCAAGTCACTTGGCTCTCTCCTTCAAAGGCCAAAATATGCGTCGCAATACGATCTAAAAACCAACGATCATGCGAAATCACCACCGCACATCCCGGAAAAGCCAGTAGTGCTTCTTCAAGTGCCCGTAGCGTTTCTACATCTAAATCATTAGTCGGTTCATCCAATAATAAAAAATTTCCACCACTTTTCAATAATTTGGCTAAATGTACCCGATGACGTTCTCCACCTGATAAGTCTTTAACACGCTTTTGTTGATCTGAGCCCTTAAAATTGAATCGCCCGACATAAGCACGGGAGCCAATTTCATATTGTCCAACAACAATGTTATCCAATCCATCAGAAATCTCTTCCCAGACCGTTTTTTCACCATTCAGCGCATCACGCGATTGATCAACATAAGCCAGTTCAACCGTTGAACCCATTCGCAATTCTCCAGCATCCACTTGCTCTTGTCCGACGATCATGCGAAATAGCGTGGTTTTACCCGCCCCATTCGCGCCAATCACGCCGACAATTCCCCCTTTGGGCAAATTAAAATTGAGATTTTCTATCAATAAACGCTCACCATAAGCCTTACGGACATTTATCGCCTCTACGACTAAATCACCTAAACGCGCCCCAGGTGGAATATAAATTTCTTGAGTCGCATTACGTTTTTCCACATCTTGCTGCACCAAGTCATCAAAACGCGCCAAACGCGCTTTACTCTTCGTATGACGACCTTTAGGATTACTCCGCACCCAAGCCAATTCGGCTTTGATCGCTCGATGACGCGCAGATTCTTGTTTTTCTTCCTGATCCAAGCGTTTTTCTTTTTGTTCCAACCAAGACGAA
The DNA here is from genome assembly GCA_026991885.1 of Thiotrichaceae bacterium. GTDB lineage: Bacteria > Pseudomonadota > Gammaproteobacteria > Beggiatoales > Beggiatoaceae > Thiomargarita. Next base: position 7,824 of record JALXAQ010000183.1, on the reverse strand, counting down.
TAATTCCCCTCCCAAGGTATCCCCCGCCCCCGATCTAATTCTAAAATCCAACCGGCGACATTATCTAAAAAATAACGATCATGCGTCACGGCAACCACGGTACCCGGATATTCTTGCAAAAATATTTCTAACCACGCCACCGATTCGGCATCTAAATGGTTAGTCGGCTCATCCAATAACAACATATCGGGCGCGGATAACAATAATCGACACAAAGCCACACGACGTTTTTCGCCACCTGACAATTGATTGACATCCATTTTCCAATCAGGCAAACGCAAGGCATCTGCCGCTACTTCCAATTTTCTGTCTAAATCCCAAGCATCCGCCGCATCAATCGCATCTTGCAATTTGCCTTGCTCTGCCAATAAGGCATTCATCTCATCATCGCTCATCGGCTCAGAAAATTTCAGGCTAATCTCATCAAAACGCGCCAATAATGCCTTAGTTTCAGCAACCCCCTCTTCAACATTGCCACGCACATCTTTGTTCAAATTTAATTGAGGTTCTTGTGGCAAATAACCGACTTTAATACCCGCCTGTGGACGCGCTTCTCCGTGATATTCTTTATCCACGCCCGCCATAATGCGTAATAAACTGGATTTGCCAGCACCATTTAAACCTAATACGCCAATTTTGGCACCCGGAAAAAAGGATAATGAAATATCTTTAAGTATTTCCCGCTTGGGTGGCACGATTTTGCCAACGCGGTTCATGGTATAAATGTATTGAGCCATATTTGTTATCAGTTGTTAGTTATCAACATAGTCCAAAATTTATTTTGGGCGACATGTTATCATAGATAGTTTGACTGTGCTATTTAAAAAACGACACTGTACAATTCCATATCACGATAAGTTTGGGTCAAGCGTGATAGGTAATCCAATTCACGTAGGGACATGGGCTTGTCGGTGCGCCGTCCCTGAAATTTCCTAGTGCAGGAGGGCAGAAATCTTCATACCACTAAAAAACCTTGAATCGCGGATTTTACGGATGACACGGATTACGCGGATTTAAAATCAAAGTCAAAAGAAAAGTCAAAAGAAAAGTCAAAGTAAAAAATAAGGATAATGGGTGTTTTTAGGTTTTTAATCCGTGTCATCCGTGTCATCCGTCAAATCCGTGATGAACGTCGCCAGCTCCGTTACTTCGTTTCAAGGTTTTAAGTGGTACGGCTATTTTTGCCCTCCTGCACTATTTATCTTGGACTGCCCAAAATAAATTTTGGACTCCTAAATATGTTAGCATAGAACAATGCCATATTGTGCCGGGCAAACCCAAAAAGATCACGTAGGGGCAATCCTTTATGGTTGCCCTCTCATACTAGGAAATTTTATGTCAACCCTAAAAACTCTTTTAGACCAACGTATCCTCATCCTCGACGGTGCCATGGGCTCCATGATCCAAGAATACAAGTTGCAAGAAAAAGACTATCGCGGTGAACGCTTTAAAGATTGGGCTAGCGATTTAAAAGGCAACAATGACCTTTTAACACTAACCCAGCCACACATCATCAAAGCCATTCACACTGAATATCTTGAAGCCGGTGCCGACATCATCGAAACCAATACCTTTAACGGTACCCGGATTGCTATGGCGGATTATCAGATGGAGGACTTGGTTTATGAAATGAATGTCAGTGCCGCCAAACTGGCACGCCAAGCCGCCGATGAAATGTCCGCTAAAACGCCGGAACAGCCCCGTTTTGTGGCTGGCGTACTCGGACCGACTAATCGCACCTGTTCCATTTCCCCTGATGTGAACGACCCGGGTTTTCGCAATATCACCTTTGATGGCTTAGTTGATGCCTATTACGAAGCCACCCAAGGTTTAGTGGACGGCGGTGCAGATTTGTTGCTGATTGAAACTATTTTTGACACTTTAAATGCTAAAGCGGCGATTTTTGCTGTGCAAAAATATTTTGATGATCATCATTTGCGCTTGCCCATTATGATTTCAGGCACTATTACTGATGCCTCTGGTCGTACATTATCAGGGCAAACCACTGAAGCCTTTTGGAATTCTTTGCGCCATGCCAAACCACTTTCCATCGGCCTCAATTGCGCCTTGGGACCAAAAGATTTGCGCCAATATGTCGCAGAACTTTCAAGGATTTCAGAAACCTACGTCTCTGCTCATCCCAATGCAGGGCTACCCAACGAATTCGGTGGCTATGATGAAACTCCCGAAGACATGGCAAGCGAAATTGTCGAATGGGCACAAAGTGGTTTTTTAAACATCATTGGCGGCTGTTGTGGCACGACACCAGACCATATTCGCGCCATTCGAGAAGCCGTTGAAAAATATCCACCGCGCAAATTGCCCGATATTCCCATCGCTTGCCGCCTCTCCGGCTTGGAGCCTTTCACCATTGAGAAAGACTCCTTATTTGTCAACATCGGAGAACGCGCCAATGTGACCGGCTCTGCACGCTTTAAGCGATTGATTAAAGAAGAAAACTATGAAACAGCCCTAGAAGTGGCCCGTGAACAAGTCGAAAATGGTGCTCAAGTCATTGACATAAATATGGACGAAGGCTTGCTCGATTCTAAGGCTGTGATGACCCAATTCTTAAACATAGTCGCCACGGAGCCAGAAATTGCTAAAGTGCCCATTATGGTTGACTCTTCCAAATGGGACATCTTAGAAGCGGGACTCAAATGTATTCAAGGCAAACCCATCGTCAATTCTATCAGTATGAAAGAAGGCGAAGAAAAATTCATTGCACAAGCCAAATTAGTCCAACGCTATGGTGCCGCCGTCATCGTCATGGCTTTCGATGAACAAGGACAAGCCGACACTAAAGCGCGTAAAGTGGAAATCTGTCAACGCTCTTATCAAATTTTGACCGATCAAGTCGGATTTCCACCAGAAGACATCATTTTTGATCCCAATATTTTTGCTGTCGCCACTGGTATTGAAGAACACAATAACTATGCCGTTGATTTTATTGAGGCGACTCAGGAAATCAAACAAAAATTACCCTACGCCATGGTTTCAGGCGGCGTATCCAACGTCTCCTTTTCATTTCGCGGCAACAACCCTGTGCGTGAAGCCATTCATTCCGTCTTTCTCTATCACGCCATCAAAGCGGGCATGGATATGGGGATTGTCAACGCAGGGCAATTGGCGATTTATGAAGATTTGCCGGCAGAACTCCGCGAGCGCGTTGAAGATGTCATCCTGAACCGCCGTGACGATGGCACTGATCGGCTCTTAGAGATTGCCGATAAATATAAAGGGGGCGGTAGTACGCAAGACGACAAACAAAATGCCGCTTGGCGCGACGCGCCGGTAGCAAAACGCATTGAACATGCACTCGTCAAAGGCATTACCAATTACATTGAAGCCGACACGGAAGAAGCCAGACAACAGGCAGAACGCCCAATACAGGTCATAGAAGGACCACTGATGGATGGCATGAACGTCGTGGGCGATCTATTCGGTGCTGGCAAAATGTTTTTACCTCAAGTGGTCAAATCGGCTCGCGTGATGAAAAAAGCGGTTGCTTATTTAATGCCCTATATTGAGGCTGAAAAAGGCGAAGATTGCGCGATACAAAGCAACGGCAAAATCCTCATGGCAACCGTCAAGGGAGATGTCCACGACATCGGCAAAAACATTGTCGGCGTGGTATTGCAATGTAATAATTATGAAATCATAGACTTAGGTGTCATGGTGCCGGCAGAAACCATCTTAAAAACGGCGCGTGAACGACAATGTGACATCATCGGCTTATCGGGTTTGATCACGCCCTCCTTAGAGGAAATGGCGCATGTTGCCAAAGAAATGGAACGCCAAGGCTTTGAAATCCCGCTATTGATTGGCGGGGCAACCACGTCTAAAGTGCATACAGCGGTTAAAATTGAACCCGGCTATAAGCATCCCGTCGTTTATGTCCCAGATGCCTCCCGTGCGGTGGGCGTGGCACAAAGCTTATTGTCTCCCGAATTCAAAACAAATTATGCTAAACAAATCAAGGATGAGTACGCCCAAATCCGCGAACGGCGTGCCAGCCAAAAAACTCAACGCAAAAAATTCACCTTGCAGCAAGCGAGAGCGAATAAACTGGCACTCAATTGGAATGAGGCGCCGCCTAAACCGACTTTTTTAGGCTTAAAAGTGTTTGAAGATTATCCCCTAGAGGAATTGCGTCAGCGTATTGACTGGACACCCTTTTTCAGAGCTTGGGAACTGGCAGGGCGGTATCCTCAAATTCTTGAAGATGAAAAAGTCGGTCAAGAGGCGCGTAGTCTTTATAAAGATGCACAAACTCTGTTAGATCAGATTATCAAGGAAAAATGGTTAACCGCGCGAGCCGTCATTGGCTTTTTCCCTGCCAACAGTGTGAATGACGATGATATTGAAGTTTACAGCGACGACAATCGCACTGAAGTCAAAACGGTACTACATCATATTCGTCAACAAATGTTCAAACAGGGTAAACCCAATCTGTGTATTGCTGACATGATAGCCCCCAAGGGCATTGCTGATTATATCGGTGCCTTTGCTGTCACGGCAGGCATTGGCATTGATGAACACGTTGCCCGTTTTGAACAAGCGCATGATGATTATAACAGTATCTTGTTGAAAGCACTGGCAGATCGTCTAGCCGAAGCCTTTGCCGAACGGATGCACGAGCGGGTGCGACAAGAATTTTGGGGGTATGCGCCAGATGAAGAATTCAGTAATGCGGAACTGATAAAAGAAAACTATGATGGCATTCGCCCCGCTCCGGGCTATCCGGCTTGTCCTGATCATACGGAAAAGGCAACACTTTGGGCACTCATCCAACCTGAAAAAAATGCAGGCATTCAGTTGACGGAGAGTTTTGCCATGTTCCCCACGGCTGCCGTGTCGGGCTGGTACTTTTCCCATCCAGAGGCGCAGTATTTTGGAACGGGTAAAATTGAAAAAGATCAAGTTGAAGATTATGCTAAACGTAAAGGGATGACGCTTGAGGAGGCTGAGCGGTGGCTTGCGCCGATTTTGGGGTATGATGTGTAATTAATAAATAGCAATTTTCAATTGACAAGCTAAAAATCCTATTTCTTAAAGAAATAGGATTTTTTTTTATCGCGTTTAAAATCAGAATTCATGCAGCGGCAATAATTTTGCTCTAATATATATATATAACATTACCTATTAAAAGACGGCAAACAAAAGATGAAAAAATTAACGCTCTCTCTATTTTTACTACTTATCGCATTGAGTTTGCTAGGCTGCCCTCCCAACAAGATGAGGCTGAGGCAGTCCACTACTTTAGAATTCATAGATTATGACTATTTTGATGAAAAGCTTTCCAGCGCCCTGAATCAGGGACTGGGTAAAATTGAAGTCAGGCCTTTAACTCCCTTTTCTACAAATGACATCCCTGAACGATTGGATGCTTGGTTTAAGGTGATTAGAGAAACAGGTGGTCAAGTCCAAACGGCACCCATTGATAGCAGTAGAAATATTATCGTCAGTTTGGTGCTGACATTGCATTCAATTTATCAAAAATTGAAAAACCAATTCCGATACAATCCTGCTCAATATTATAATGTTCTATTGTTATATCGGCGGAATAAACGCTCCGAAGCCTTAATAGAAAAAATCATTTTTACGCATAGAAAGCTGAGACACTCTCCAAGATAAATCTTGGACTCCATAGGAGATAACAATGAAATTCAAAAGTTTAAACAATGGGTACCGGGTTATTTTTGGCTTTCCGAATCCCTTCCGGCAAATGTCGCGGCTCAATAAAGTGGACTTTCTACCGCCGAACAAGAACAATTACAAGCCTACGAAGCGCGTCTGGTCTCCCTTTGAGACGTTGCGTTTTGAGGGAGAAAATCAACCAGTGATTGTCGAACATCAAGTCAGTTATGTGCAATCATTGTCCGTTTTGGCCATGTTGCAAGAGCGCGACAAAACAGACTTGAATAAACGGGAGACTTTATTTGCGATGGGTGCGCCGATTTATCAATCCGCTGAACCGCCTATTCAAGCCTTTTCAATCAGAAGTTGTTCTATTTATGGATAGGTTTATTGTTCATACATTAAACAAATTAATGGTTTGATTTGTTTTTTTTATTTTTGTGAGTGCAAAAAAAAATATTTCTTTATAATCATGTTGTTATAAAATATATTTTGGAGTAAAAAAATAATCTCTTTTGGGCACTAAACCCGTAATAATTTATATTTCAAATAGTTACTTATTAATAACTTGTTAATAATAAGGTTAAAAACGTCAAAAAAAGATTTGCAATTAGTTTTTGATTATGTTTTAATAATGGCCGTTTTAAGGCTGTGAGTTTGAGTTTGGACTTGAGATGTTAAAAAGTCCGTTTAAACAATCATATTCTATAGTCTCTCTGATGAAAGAGCTTATAAAAAAAAGACTTTGAAATCAGTAGGGTGTCCACTTTTTGGCAAATAGCAAAATTCGGGCATCGGGGTAAATCTGGCATTTTCTAAGTGTATGATTATTTTAGTAATCATTTTATGCAAGAAGATTGCCAAGGTGGGCAACTTTTTTAATGCAATTATAGTGCCCGTTTTTTCCTTGTAACTTATTGAAAGTATGAGTTTTTTTTTGCATGGTAGGTTTGAGCCGGCACCGCCGATGTAGGCGATTGATACTTCTAACGGTATGTTAGAAGATAAAATTTTTTGTTTGAGCCGGCACCGCCGATGTAGGCGATTGATACTACATTTTTCCAGATACAGGATATTTGAAAATTGTTTGAGCCGGCACCGCCGATGTAGGCGATTGATACATTAATTTGCAAACCAATTTACAAATTATATTGTTTGAGCCGGCACCGCCGATGTAGGCGATTGATACTAAATGGTTTTGCATCATAATCCTTTATGATGTGTTTGAGCCGGCACCGCCGATGTAGGCGATTGATACAAAACCGGAATAATCATACATATACATGATTGTTTGAGCCGGCACCGCCGATGTAGGCGATTGATACGGAGTCATATTAACTAATGCAAAAAATGATGGTTTGAGCCGGCACCGCCGATGTAGGCGATTGATACCTTTCAGAATTAGATTCATATTTATCATGAAATGTTTGAGCCGGCACCGCCGATGTAGGCGATTGATACTGCATCAAGCATATAATTAAGTTCCCAATGTTTGAGCCGGCACCGCCGATGTAGGCGATTGATACAAGTTTACTCTATGATATAACTGTTTATAGTCGTTTGAGCCGGCACCGCCGATGTAGGCGATTGATACTCTACTTTCAAAACGTGCCAACATTATTTGATGTTTGAGCCGGCACCGCCGATGTAGGCGATTGATACAAGTAAAAAGGACCCATGTTCCAAGACTAGGTTTGAGCCGGCACCGCCGATGTAGGCGATTGATACCCTTCCGCTATACCGATTAAACATCCATCAATGTGTTTGAGCCGGCACCGCCGATGTAGGCGATTGATACCCATATCTGTCTCTACTTGGTGAACTGGAACGTTTGAGCCGGCACCGCCGATGTAGGCGATTGATACAATGATTAAGGTGAGTGGAAATAGGTTTAGTTTGAGCCGGCACCGCCGATGTAGGCGATTGATACTTAATAGAACATATTCCTATAATATCAAAAAGTTGTTTGAGCCGGCACCGCCGATGTAGGCGATTGATACGACAGACAAAAAACCCTTGAATCACGGATTTTACGGATGACACGGATTGCACGGATTAAAAACCTGAAAACACTTCTTATCTTTTTGTTTTGACTTTGACTTTAAATCCGCGTCATCCGTAAAATTCGCGATTCAAGGGGTTTTTTGTACTATTTATTTTGTGGTTTTTTTCTGTCTCCTTTTT
>JALXAQ010000182.1:2693-4541 GCA_026991885.1 Thiotrichaceae bacterium | reverse complement strand
CCGCCATACACTGCCTTTAGCAATAAAAGTAAAGTTGCCATTATTAGCCAACAACAATCAACCTCACGCTTAATGCACAAACAATTAGGCTATCTGTTTAAACAATATCGCGCCTACCCAAATGGTATAAAAGGAGAGCAGAAAAAAGTGTTTGGTTTACCTTATAGTGGTGGAAAAAGAGGGGGGAAAGAAGGAGATGCGCGTCGTTCTTCCCCACTTATTATGCACATTCACCCCATTGGCAATGCCTATCATGCGATTTGTGTCGTTTTTCCTGCGTTGTTTCACCACGATAAAGGCTTAAATGCTGTGAATTTCCAACTAATAAATGACTTTCTGGAAACGGAAGAATTTGAAGAGGTATCAATAAATGGCTGATAACAAAAAATACGTTCATTTTACCTTAGGCCCTGTTCAAGGCTTTGTTGCTCAGGCACGTCGTACCCGAGATTTTTGGGCTGGCTCATTTATTCTTTCTTGGTTATCAGGTGTTGCGGTACAAACCACCTTGGAATTGACCAAACAAGACAAAGGCAAAATTCTTTTTCCCAAGGCTGATGATGACTATCTAAAGTGGTTAACTGGAAAACTAGAAGGGAAAAAACCCGTTCAAGGCAGTATTCCTAACCGCTTTAAAGCAGAGGTGCCTAGCTCCTTTGGTAAAGAACAAGCCAATGAAGTGGTTAATAGCATACAAACAGCATGGGGAATATTAGCTGATTGTGTTTATGAGCATGACATAAAAGGGCATGAAAATGAAAAGACACAAGCCATTTGGCGAGAACAGATAAAAAACTTTTGGGAGATAAGCTGGGCAATTACAACAGATAGTAGTGATAGCTCAATTTTAGATCGTCGTAAGAATTGGCGCAGTTATCTGCCACCGCAACAAGGGGGTGTTAAATGTATGATGATGGATGGTTGGCAAGAGCTTTCAGGCATTGAATCACCCAATAAATCCAAGATGAATCATTTCTGGGATAATATCCGCAATAATCAAAGCAAAGCCATAAAAAGTGACCTTTATGAAGGAGAATCCTTATGTGCTATCGCTTTTGTTAAACGCCGTTTTGTCCATTATTTTAACGACGTTTCTAATCATCCAAAAGCCAAAGATATGCCCGGTGGCTGGCATTTACATGGGTGGCAGTTAAACAGTGGAATGCCATCAGTTAGTTATATGGCGACCATTCACTGGCTCAAGAAACTTATCGCCAAGACAAATGACGATGCAGTACTAAAGAAAGCCCTGATTGACTTTCAAGAGAAAGCACACGAACTTACAAAGGAATATGGTGAATGGGATAGCAAAATACAATGCATTGATGATTTGATTAAAAATTCCAGCATAAAACGTTGGGCATCGTTAGATGGCAATGTCTACTTTGAAAATATCCTGCTAAATAAAAAGCTCTACCCCGATGAAACAAAGGCCAAAGACGTTGCGGAAGCACTCGGCGTATTAACAAAACGAATCGGTTCAGAACCAAGCCCTTTTTATGCCGTATTAATGATGGATGGCGACAGCTTGGGTAAAAAAATGAGCAATGAGGAAAATCAAGGCTCTATATCCTCAGCACTTGATGAATTTACCAAAGAAGCACTAAAAACAGTTGTCGCACATAACGGCTTTCTTATTTATGCCGGTGGTGATGATGTACTTGCTATTTTACCCCTAGAGGATGCCATGCCCTGTGCCAAAGCATTAAGGGATAACTATCTGGCATGTTTTGAAAAGTATGACCCAGATAACACCATCAAAACGACTTTATCGGGTGCTATTGAATATGCCCACATAAAAATGCCACTAACCAAAGTCCTAAAAGACGCACATGGCTTACTGGATGA
>JALXAQ010000182.1:0-2683 GCA_026991885.1 Thiotrichaceae bacterium | reverse complement strand
CGTGATGCGCTTGCGGTAAGAGTTTGGAAGCCAGGAGGGAAAGCAATTCAATGGGCGCAACCTTGGGAAAAAGTTTTAACGATTGATAATAGCCAAACAGAAATAGAACAACTGGTTAATAACTTTCAGAAGGCTGATGAAGAAAAAGATCAGTCCTTCTCCAATCGGTTTTTTTATAAGGTACGCGACCGCTTTAATCTGCTAAATCCCGACCCGAATGCATCAAATCAAGTTAAGGGATTAACCTCAGAAGAAGCCGTAAGTTTAATGGCAATGGAATACCTAAATTCCTCAACCAAGGTATCTAAAAACATGAGCATGAGCGAGGCAGAAGCCATTGTAAAACCCTTGTTAAAACAATGTCGTCCATATATTAGAAAACTTGATGCAGATGATAATCCACGTTTTAAGGAAACAGACTATCTACACGCTGATGGCGCACTGCTGATTCGATTCCTCGCTCAAAAAGGAGAAAGACAATGAAAACATGGATATTAAGTGCAATAGATACCTTGTTTTTTAAAGAAGCAAGACCAATGGAAGCACCTGGTAGTTCGGAGCTTGGCTCTGTTTTTCCGCCACCCATGCGTACTATTACTGGCGCTATTCGCTCACATATTGGTGAAACACGTGGTGATGATTGGAGTACCTACAAAGAAAATACCGACTTAAGAAACATCATTGGCTACGGTAAAGACGACTATGCCAATATGACGTTTAAGGGTGTATGGATACAGTATAACGACCAACGCTACTACCCCGCACCACTCAACCTGATGGCACAAGCGGATGATAACGATCACATAAAAAAGCTACAGTTTTTAGAAATAGGCGAAGCATGTGAATGTGATTTAGGTGATGCCGTTAGGCTCGTTAAGCTACCTGATGGCATGGAAGGTGGTAAACCATTAAGTCAGTATTGGATAAATGCCAAGGGCTTAAATAGTGTTTTAGCCGGAAAGACACCGGATAGCAGTGATCTGATTCATCAAGGGCAGTTTTTTTATGAAGAAAATCGATTAGGCATCGCCAGAGATAACCAAAAAGGGGTTGTCTTGGAAAGTATGTTATACCAAACGCGCCACCTGAGAATGAATGAAAAAACAGCGATAAGTATTGATATAGATGGGCTGGATGATCACCTAAAGGAAGGCATTATAAAACTTGGTGGAGAAGGGCGCATGGCAACCCTAAAGTCAACAAAACACATGCCTGCATTCCCTAGCCAATTAAGCCAAACGGCAGATACCGTCGGCATTATTCTTTATCTATTAAGCCCCATGCTATTGCCACAAGGCTCCACTTTTTTGCCTAATTTTAAGCTAGATAAGCAAAGCACAAATCAAAGCCAATGGCAGGGTGAAATCAATGGTATTAAGCTCACGCTCATTAGCAGTGTAATCGGCAAAGTACACCGTGAAGGCGGGTGGGATATGGTAGAGCATAAACCCATAGCCGTAGAAAGCTTGATACCCGCAGGCAGTGTTTACTATTGCGAAGTCGCAGAAAACACAATCGAACATGCGTTAAAAACACTCAACAACACTCAAATAGGTGAACAACAACACCTTGGTCGAGGGCACATTGCTGCTGGCTTATGGCTAGCCTCATACAATGCTAAATCAGAACAAAACGGAAAAGGATAAACAACATGAAACAGACAAATGCAATTATCGGATTACTCGCACAAACCTCCATTCATGCTGGTACAGGACAAAATACAGGCGTAATTGATTTACCCATTCAACGAGAAGGTCATAATGGATGGCCCTGTGTGTTTGGCTCCGCCGTTAAAGGCGCGTTACGATCACGCGCCGAGCAAAAACATGGCGCAAAAGATGATGATGGTAAAGATAACCCCAGTATCACCTATGTTTTTGGACCAACCACCAACAATGCAGAAGAACATGCTGGTGCAATTTCAGTGAGTGATGCGCGTTTATTATTACTACCCGTGCGCTCATTAACTTCACAATTTAAATGGGTGACATGCCCAAGTGCTTTAAAACGCTACCAACAAGATGCCTCACGATTTTCTGGTGCCGCGTCTAGCACCAATATGCTAAATAATATAAAACTGGATATTGATGAAGATAAAGCACTCGCCTTTGCGGATGTGGCAAACAAAGATAAACAGGTATTTCTTGAAGAATACCGTTTTACGCTAGAAGAAGCTGATCTAAGTGAAATTATTACTGCTTTATTGCCACTAATGACAAATGTCGATAAAGAAACACTAGAAAAACAGCTGATTATTATAAATGATGATAACTTTAGTTATATGGCGCAACACGTAACCCCTGTTAATGCACATATTGCAATAGATTCAGACACCAAAATAGTAAAAAAAGGCGCACTTTGGTATGAAGAAACACTCCCACCAGAAACACTGCTATACATCGGCATACACGCCGTTGCATCACGCCTGACACGCAATCAAGAGAATGAATCAATACACAATGATGCACAACAAACCTTGAATGCAGTAACGGATTTATTCTCAGACAATAACTGGCTACAACTCGGTGGCAATGAAACTGTAGGAATGGGGTGGTGTGCCGTTGCTATTCAAACGGCTGAGCAAGACAACAGCAAGGGAGAATAACCATGAAACTCATGCAACAAGAACGAGCAAGCTTCGCCTTAAAAGAAGTCAAAAAAGCAAAAGAGCAAAAAATTGATG
>JALXAQ010000181.1 GCA_026991885.1 Thiotrichaceae bacterium | reverse complement strand
GTCAAAACCAGACCTGGCAGGTTAAACCCAAACCTGCCAGGTCAAACCCATCAAAAGCCGTAGCAGTGTTGTGACTTTGACCTGGCAGGTTTTCTTTTCAACCTGCCAGGTCTGGTTTTGGTTTTGATTTTGATTTTTTATTGACGGACAAGTCTATTAAAATAATTACGCTCAGGGCAACCACAAGGTCAGGGCAACCACAAGGGATTGCCCCTACAATATTCGCCTGTAGGGGCAATCCATTTACACGCCTTCAAGGTAAACACGCAACAGTGTCGGATTAAGTTTTTGTAACTGCCGACGCCATTCCATCTCATCATCGCCCTGGGCACGCAGCAGTTGCACAAGTACTTCCAATAACGGTTGATCGGCATTCTCAAAAAATTGATTATCAATATGGTGGATTAATCCCGGCTCCTGTAACAATAACCAAGCCGGAAAATCCTCATCAGACAATTCCTGCTCCTTAAAATCATGCCACATAAGCAATAATCGAGCATCAGCTTGGTGTTCGATTTCTTCTGCGCTAAATTTTGCATCCAACCCAAATAAATGGCACCAGCATAGCAAACATTGATCCCATCGTTGCAAATACCAAAAGGCTTGCGCCAAGCGTGCCAATAAGATGGGTTGTTGCTGATAATTGGGTGTATTAATAATAGTGTTTTTAACTTCGCCCCAGTTTTGCATTTGTTGCCAAGCATAACTGGCGTGCAAATCTGACGATGAATCTTGGTGAGCCGAATCGGTCAAAGCTTTGGCCAATCTGCGCCAAGCGGGTGCCACATAATCTCGTGTTGTCTGCCTTAATAGCTTTTGTGCCACTGGCAAAATTGTCGTTTTCAAGCGCTCTAATTCTTCCCTGATGAAATCAGCCGCTAACGGTTTCTGAATATGTTGGGCATAAGCAATTAAGCGATCATAATCGCCCAGTTGAGGGTGATTGGGTACTTGTTGATCAAGCTGATCCAATAAAGATTGCGCTTTTGCCAATTCGCGGTTATTCAAGGCATTGATTAGCTTATTTTCCGTTACCACCGATGGGTTATCCATAAATAAATCCATCTGCGGGACATCTTTTTGACGTAACCAAAGGCGGGCTAATAGACGGGATAATTTGGGATCGCGACTTATTTTCAAGCTCATTGCGCTGGCGGATTGCCAGCTTGTCAATGACTGGGTTTGAATCACTAAATTGAATTGGGTGGCAAAATGCTCACCTTTATTTAATTGTGAGAGTAGCTTGTCTGTAGGGCAGAGAATGCTATCTTCCAAATAGGGCAATTCCTCCATGCGCCAGCGTTCATAATCAACATATTGCAAATAGCCTGATTGTAATAACCATTCAATGGGAGAATAACAACCCAATTCCATGATTTGCTTTTCAATGGCTTCACAAATATCTCTTGTCATAATATTAGGCTCGTCTGGCCTTTAAATTTAAAATTGTACCATATTAGGAGCCCAAGATTTATCTTGGACAAATAGGTTAAAGCCCATGCGTTATTTCAACACCCTTGGTCCAGTCAACGAAACTGAACATTATATTGTCCCACGCCGCGAACTCATCGCCGATTTGGTGGCACAGATCGAGCGAGGAACCTACTTCACTCTCTACGCCCCCCGACAGATGGGAAAAACGACTTTGTTGCGCCAGTTAGCAGAGGTGTTGCAGGATAAAGCGGATTATTTGCCGGTCACGCTGAGTTTTGAAGCCTTTGAAGGATGGTCACTTTCTGATTTCCTCCACGGATTTAGCCTCGATCTAAGTCGAAAGGTTCTCGACTTTTTAAAAGAAAGTTCACAGACTCAGTTAGCGGAGGAGCAGAGACGGCTGATGAACAATCTCCCCACAAGCTTTTTCGTATTGCGTGAGTGGTTTGTCAGCTTGCACCAATGGCTACCCGAGCTTAAGTTCGTCTTGATTATTGATGAATTTGATGCCACGCCCCAAGCAGCCATTTCAAATTTGCTACAAATCTGGCGTCATATTTACCTCGCTAATGAGCCCCCGCGTCCTCTCCACAGCGTTATTCTGGTTGGTCTCCAAAACATCGCCGCTCTCAACCTTGGTCGCAGTTCCCCATTCAACATTGCGCGTCAAATCCAATTGCCAGCTTTTACCTTGGCACAAGTGCGAGAACTTTTCAACCAATATTCCCGCGAAACAGGTCAAGCTTTCGCAAAAGGCGTGATAGAAGAAATCCATGCCCTCACTGGTGGGCAACCCTTTTTAGTCAACCGGCTCGCAGCGATTCTCACGGAAGAAATCGCCACCGAGCGTACCCGTCCCATTAGTCATGCCAATTTGCTAGGTGCGCTTTCTAAGCTGGTGCGAGAGCGCAATTATAATTATGAGACGCTAGTACGCCATGCCAAGTCATATCAAGAACCGGTGCTACGCATCCTTTTTGGCGCACGCCTCAAATTCACGCTCAATACGCCTTGGATTGGTGCCCTCAATATGCACGGCATCGTGATGGCGGATGCTCATGGTTTTTGTGAAATCGCTAATCCCATTTATAAGCGGATTTTGAGCGACTATTTTCAGCCGCTGGAATCGGATTTGCAAGCGGCGATTTTGGTCAATAGCTATGATTTGCGCCTTCACGTTGTCGGAGATGAATTGCAAATGGATCAATTGCTGTCTCGTTTTCGTGAAACGAAGTAACGGAACGTTCATTTGTGGAACGGCGTGGGCAGGAAGCGTTTAAGGTGACGCCTATGCCTCAAGAGGCGACGGGGCAATATTTGCTCATGGCTTACCTCGATTTATTGGTGCGGCAAGTGGGAGGCGATTTATTTACCGAAGTTCATTCGGGGGATGGGCAGCTTGATTTGATTGTGGTTTTTCGAGGACACCGCTATGTGATTGAAACTAAAATCTGGCATGGGGCTGCCGAGTTTGATAAGGGGCTCGATCAGCTTGAGAGATATTTGGAGAGTGAAGGGCAAACGGTGGGTTATTATGTGGTGTTCCATGCACGCCCCAGGGTATATGGAAAGTTGACTTCTTCGCAAATGGAGCGAGTGGAGCGGCGGGAACGGGTATCTATTTATGTTTATTTAGTGCGCTTGGGGGCGGCGTTTGATGTTTAAAGGAGATGTCCAAACTAAAGTTTGGACTCCTACAATCTATTCGGCACTCAATTTTTTCAAAACCTTTTGCGCTTCCGCAAATCCCTGTTCAGCGGCTTTGCGATACCACTTGACGGCTTCTTGATGATTCTGAGTCACCCCTCTGCCAAGGTAGTACATCATGCCCAATAAGAATTGCGCGTTCGCAAATCCCTGTTCAGCGGCTTTGCGAGTCCATTTGAGGGCTTCTTGGTGATTCTGAGTCACCCCCTGCCCCATGTTGTACATCACGCCTAACATGGTTTGCGCCTCAGCATTTCCCTGTTCAGCGGCTTTGCTCAACCACTTGACGGCTTCTTGGTGATTCTGAGCCACCCCCTGACCCTTGTAGTACATCAGCCCTAAGTTGTATTGTACCAGTGGCAATCCATATTCAGCGGCTTTGCGAAACCATTTGAAAGCTTTTTGGTGATTCTGAGTCACTCCTAGCCCTTGCTGGTACATCATGCCTAAGTTGTATTGCGCGTTAGCATCTCCCTGTTCAGCGGCTTTGCGATACCACTTGAGGGCTTCTTGCTGATTCTGAGTCACCCCCTGCCCCTGGCTGTACATCACGCCTAACATGGTTTGCGCCTCGGCATCTCCCTGTTCAGCGGCTTTGCGAACCCAGTTGACGGCTTCTGGGTGATTCTGAATCTCCCCTTTGGCAATGAAGTACAGCGCACTTAAGCCGAATTGCGCCTCTGCATCTCCCTGTTCAACGGCTTTGTTAAACCACTTGCTCGCTTCTTGATGATTCTGAGTCACTCCCAGACCCTTGTAGTACATCTCGCCTAACATGATTTGCGCCTCTGCATCTCCCTGTTCAGCGGCTTTGCGATACCACTTGAAAGCCGTCGCATAATCGCCTTTTTCATGGGCATCATTCCCCATTTTCAATGCCGTGTCGCTTGCTTTGGCGGTCTCACTATTTTCAAGGGCATCACTCTCCATTGCCGCCTCGTCGGTGACATCGCTTTGTTTGAGCGTTTCTGTAGAACACGAGACCACAGATAAAACCAACACACAAAGCAAACCAAGCGTTTTTAATTTAATAGTCATTTCGATTCTCCAAAAAAAGTACTGACAAATTAATCAGTGACCAAAAGTTGAGCCTCAATTGGCATGGGGCTAAATACCATTCAAAAAACAGTCTCATTGTAAATCAAAAAAATAAGTGGAGCAATAAAAGATTGCTCAAATCGTCGCCACCCTTACCACCCTTACCACTATCGGGGCAATATTTGCTCATGGCTGATTGAAACTAAAATGATAAGGGGCTCTCACAGCTTGAGAGATATTTGGAGAGTGAAGGGCAAACGGTGTTTAAAGGAGACGTCCAAACCGGAGGTGGACTCCTACAATCTATTCGGCACTCAATTTTTTCAAAGCCTTTTGCGCGAGAGACAATCCCTGTTCAGCGGCTTTGCGATACCATTTGACGGCTTCTTGGTGATTTTGAGTCGCCTCATACATCACGCCTAAGTTGTATTGCGCTAGAGAAAATCCCTGTTCAGCCGCTTTGCGAAACCAGTTGAGGGCTTGTTGATGATCCTGAGTTATTCCCAGCCCCTGGTGGTACATCACCCCTAAATTGTATTGCGCTAGAGTCAATCCTTGTTCAGCGGCTTTGCGAAACCAGTTGACGGCTTCTTGGCGATTCTGAGTCACTCCCTGACCCTTGTTGTACATCTGACCTAACTTGAATTGCGCCTCAGCCTGCCCCTGTTCAGCGGCTTTGCGATACATCTCGGCAGCCATCCCATAATCGCCTTTTTCATAAGCATCATTCCCCATTTTCAATGGGGTTTCGGTTGCTTTGGGGGTTTCAAGGACATCACTTTGTTTGACCGTTTCTGTAGAACACGAGAGCAAAAGCAACACACAAAGCAAACCAACCCCACTTAATTTAATAGTCATTTCGATTCTCCAATTATCAATTCAGTCTCTTCAATTAAAAATCCAACTGATTAATTTATAAAGGTTATAGGCAAGCATTAGGATGAATAATTCAATATAGCCTAAAATCAATCCTACCCAAGCTCTTTTTTTTCCTCTGAGATAACCTTCAGAAAGTTGAATATTTTTCAGTGCCATATGTCCAGCGATAATGGCGGGTATTGATGTCAATCCTAATGAAACCAATCCAAATAGAGCACTCATCAAACTGATATTCGCTGCCAAACTGTCTTTTATCGGTGGTGGCGTTGATTCAGTGCCTCTTTTTTTTGATAAGTAATGATGTAAAACAACTGGTACTATGCCGCCCAAAATGGCAGATGCTAAACCTATAAGAGCGGCAATAATTTCTGTATTCCAAGTCATATATTCACTTCTGCCGATTACTTATTCTTGAGGCAATGTTTGTGCATAACTTAAAATATCCAACTGCTTCTGAAGAGACAAACCCTTCAGCACGGCAGATGGCATTGAAGTCCCCGGATTTCCAAAGCGAATTTTATGCAAAATTTCCCAAGGATTCCCATTAGCAGCAGCACCGACAAACAGTTTTGAAATCTTGTTACCATCGGCGCCATGACAGCTTTCGCATCCACCCACGCCTTCATATAAAGTTTGTCCATTATCCGCATCACCGGTGGCAGATTTACTCGCTGCTCCTGAAAAAACGATGTACTTGTTCATGTCAACCAAGCCTTCTTTCAGGAACTTAGTCAGGTCCCAAATATCCTCTTCGGATAATGGCATATTCTTTTTGAGAATGGCGTTATAAATCTCTCCCACAGGTTTGTTTTTGACATAATAAAGCCCCTTGATACCGGTGTAGTGACTACTACCCGTCTCATAAGCCCCTTCATTGCCTTTGTAGTCCCAACCATGACATTCTTTGCAACGCCAAGTTGTTGAGCCAGTCTGGCTGCCCGCCTCAGTAGGATACCAAGCGTATGTCTCGGTTGGCTCAGACTCGCCGTTGATTTCCCACCATTTGTCGTATAGAAGTCCACCTCGTACCCGATCAGCTGTGGCATATTTGGTCTTATCAACCAGCTTTAGCGATGCTAAATCGGGCTCAAAGTTTAGCGTTGCTTCATTAAAGATGAAATTGATGTTATACGACACGTCAGGTGTTGGGGCATATTCCAAGTCATAGAGACTAATAGTGGTCTCATCAACAGGGGTCATACTGGACGTTGACCAATCCACATCGCCGGCTATCACCGCGTTTGAGGCGGCTGCCAGTAAAATTAAAACCGTTTTTGCTTTCATAATTGAAATGACCTGTATAGTCCGATAGGTTATAATTAAAGTTTGACATTGTATTAAAAATTATAATAAATTGCAATAATCTATTTATGTATGTTATGGCTGGGAAATAAACTTATGTCTGAACGACCCCTCATTCCGCCACCCAATGGCGAAAATCGTGTTTTATTGCATTCCTGTTGTGCCCCTTGCACTGGGGAAATTATGGAGGCATTATTAGCCTCTGGCATTGATTACACTGTTTTTTTTTATAATCCCAATATTCATCCGCGAGACGAATACGAAATCCGTAAAGAGGAAAATAAACGCTTTGCCGAAAAATATCAGGTGCCCTTTGTTGATGCCGATTACGATTCGGATAATTGGTTTGCGCGTACAAAAGGTATGGAATTTGAGCCAGAGCGGGGGATTCGGTGTACAGCGTGTTTTGATATGCGTTTGGAGCGTTCCGCTTTGTATGCACACGAAAATGGCTTTAAAGTTTTTACCAGTTCACTTGGTATTTCTCGTTGGAAAAATTTTCAACAAGTCAATGATTGTGGCATACGCGCCGCTGAGCCTTATCCTGATTTAATGTATTGGACCTATAATTGGCGCAAAAAAGGTGGCTCACAACGTATGATAGACATTGCTAAAAGTGAGCGTTTTTATCAACAAGAATATTGTGGTTGTATCCATTCGCTGCGTGAGACAAACCGTTGGCGCAAGAAAAATGGGCGCGAGTTGATTAAAATCGGTGTAGAATATTATGGATATTCTGAGACGGGAGATTTGAAATCATGAGCCAAGCAATACCTAATTTTGATACTTTTTTCAATTCAATCACAGATGTGCTGCCTAAGAGCTTATTAACTATGCACCAAGATTTAGAAAAAAATTTACGGGTTGCCTTAGATTCTGGTTTACGTAAAATGAATTTGGTGACACGAGAAGAGTTTGAGGTGCAAACAGCCGTGCTGGAACGGACTCGTAGTCGTTTGGAAGCCTTAGAGGCGCGAGTGGCTCTCCTAGAAGGGGCACGACAAGAAGCGGGTTTGTTTGATCAAACTTTTAAACAATCTGAAACCTAACCACTCACTAGGAACATCATATTATGGAACTCGTTTGCCCGGCTGGAAACCTTCCTTCCCTGAAAGCGGCGGTCGATAATGGGGCGGATGCGGTTTATATCGGTTTCAAAGATGACACCAACGCTCGCCATTTCGCGGGGCTGAATTTTAATGATAAACGTGCTGACAGTGCGCTGCAATATGCCAGAGAGCGTGGGGTTAAGGTTTTTGTGGCAATTAATACTTATGCCCAAACTAGCACCTTCAAGCG
The DNA here is from genome assembly GCA_026991885.1 of Thiotrichaceae bacterium. Lineage (GTDB taxonomy): Bacteria > Pseudomonadota > Gammaproteobacteria > Beggiatoales > Beggiatoaceae > Thiomargarita. Next base: position 40,046 of record JALXAQ010000181.1, on the reverse strand, counting down.
GTGGCAAGAGGCTGTGGACAGGGCGGCTGGGCTTGGGGTGAATGCTCTGATACTGGCTGACATCGGGGTGATGGATTACGCCTCTGAACGGTATCCCGATTTGAATTTGCATTTGTCGGTACAAGCATCGGCAACAAATCAGGCTGCCTTGTCTTTTTATCATCGGCATTTTAATATCCGCCGAGCCGTTTTGCCGCGTGTGCTTTCAATCAAGCAAGTTAGACAAGTGGCGGAAGAGAGTCCTGTTCCGCTGGAAGTCTTCGGCTTTGGCAGCTTGTGCGTGATGGTCGAAGGACGCTGCTTGTTGTCATCATATACAACGGGGCAATCGCCCAATAATTATGGGGCTTGTTCGCCCGGTAATGCCGTCCGCTGGCAAGAAAAACCGGACGGTTCGCTGGAAACGCGCTTGAATGGTGTGCTGATTGATCGTTACGAGGCGGGAGAAAACGCGGGTTATCCCACGCTGTGTAAAGGTCGTTTTCAGGTTAATGGCAACACTTTTTACGCTATTGAGGAGCCGACGAGTCTTAATAGCTTGTCAATTTTGCCCGATTTGCAAAAAATTGGTATTGCTGCATTGAAAGTCGAAGGACGGCAACGGAGCCCTGCTTATGTTGCCCAAGTGACCCGTGTGCTGCGGGCGGCGATTGATGCTTGCCATTCTAATCCAGATACTTTCCAAGCACAGCCGGCCTGGTTGGCAGAGTTGGAAAAGGTATCGGAAGGCGCACAAACGACGTTGGGGGCTTATCATCGCCCTTGGCAATAAACAAGAGAATAGTAAGAATGCAAGCAAAACTTGTCCCAAAAATGGCACTTGGTCCGTTGCTGTATTATTGGCCCAAGGAACAAATACAGGATTTTTATCAGCAAATTGCTGAAACGCCGGTGGATATTGTTTATCTCGGTGAAACGGTTTGCTCTAAACGCCGCACGATGAATTATGAAGATTGGCTGGAATTGGCGGAACAATTGCGGTCACAAGGAAAAGAAGTTGTGTTGTCTAGCATGACCTTGCTCGAAGCCAGTTCAGAGTTAAAAGCATTGAGCCGTTTGTGCAAGACGGAAGGTTTTACTATCGAGGCTAACGATCTGGGAGCGGTTGAGCTGCTTTCGCAGGCGAAACGGGCTTTTGTCACTGGACCTTCGGTGAATATTTATAATCACCGCACTTTGCAATTTTTGGCAAAGCAAGGCTTGAAACGTTGGACGCTGCCCGTGGAGCTTTCCAAAACGGTGCTTGAGGATTTGCAAAAAGAGCGCCCTGAGGGTATGGAAACTGAAGTGTTTGTCTGGGGACGCTTGCCATTGGCGTATTCAGCCCGCTGCTTTACGGCCAGGGCGCACAATCTGCCCAAGGATGATTGCCAATACCGCTGTTTAGATTATCCTGACGGCTTGCGTTTGCGTACCCGCGAGGCGGATGATTTTTTGTGTTTAAACGGCATTCAGACCCAGTCTGCCATGACTTGCAATTTGTTGGATGAGATCAAATCCTTGAAACGGCTCAATGTTGATGTGCTACGCATTAGCCCGCAATCTCATTTTACAGTCAAGATTATTGAGGCTTTTGATGCGGTACTGAATCATCAGGCGGAAAGCGACACTTTTCGTGAGCAAAGCAAACGTTGGGCATTGTCCGGCTTTTGTAATGGCTATTGGCATGGTGAGGCGGGCATGGTTCAAAGCTAAGTATACTCCAACTAGGAATAAGCATGATAAACACTTTAATTTACCCCAAAATCCCCACATTGCCATCACTGCCTGTGTCATTGCTGGCGGCACCTGTTACCTTGTTGCCGGAAAAGTTTCATGCGACAGCGATAAGCAAGTTGCTCAATTTGTTGCTGGAAAGTGCCTTGCAAGAAGGCGAATTGGATTTTTTGGATGGGCAAAGCGTGTCGGTAGAAATCATTGATTTGAAATTGCGCTTTGCGCTCAGTTTGGAGCAGGAGCGACTCGTTGCCCGCCCTTGGCGAGGGCAAGATGATTTGAACTTGCGTGGGCATTTGTATGATTTCCTGCTGCTAGCCAGCCGCCAGGAAGATTCCGATACTTTGTTCTTCCAACGCCGCTTGAAAATGGAAGGTAGTACTGATCTGGGGCTTGAGGTTAAAAATTTGTTGGATGGCATGGATATGGAATCTGTCCGCTTTCATAAGCCGATTGATTTTGCATTGCAGAGATCGGTGGGGATTTATTCGAGATTGTTTCAACATTAGACTTGTCCCAACAAATCTCATACCAATTCTGAATTGAAACGCACGCGATTTAAAAAATCCGATTTTTTTAAAAAATCGGATTTTTAGATGACTACTCATAAAATGGAATTCAATTCAGAATTGGTATCAGAACTGGCAAAATTTTGCACCGATTCTTGTGAAGCTTACCCGTTACACCAATGCCATTAAGTTAAGCCTAAAAATTTCTCAAGGGACAAGTCTATTAAATAAGCGGTTGAGCCAGTTTGTAAACTGATGAGCAATTTCAGTATTAGGTTGCAAAGCGTGGGCTGTGATGGCTTGCCCTAATGGACTACCCGGCTCATCTTGCCAAGCTAAATAGGTATGAATCACAGCTTTACTCTGATGTACCTCTTTAAAAGAGCTAAAACTTTGTTGCTGGGCAGAATCAACACAGTGACGCGCCCACTTGAGACTGTCTGGTTGAGCCAGCCCCATTAAAAAATCTTCCAGCATACCCGCGTCTTGATTATTGGGCATCAGCCATATCCCAAGGCGGGGTTTTTCGTCTTGGCTGGAAATAATGGTACCTTGGGCTTCTGGTTGTTTAGGGACATCGTAATTGTTTAGTGCATTTTGTACTTGCCGCCACCGTGCATTGACATCAGGATTATCAGCATCAAGCACGATGCCAATTATTTCTATATCCTCTGAAAGGATAAGCGCGTCTAAGCGTTTGAATAATTTTATATCCCCATCACATTGATAAATGCCAAAGGTTTCAGGCAAGTTGTGTGCTTGACACAAGGCAGCAATAACATGGCAATCATTTTTGCCTTCCACTAACAGTACACGGCTGCCTTCGTGTTTGCACCAATCCTTTTTTTGAGCCATTAGCGCATCTCCACATCCATTTCTAGTGCATTTGCCAGTGTTTCACACCGATAAGGCGTAGCAACTGTCCCAAAATCAGAACGATGATGAAGACGGTGAAAACTCCCCTTGTCTTCTTGAGTGTCCCAAACTGTATGAAAACCTTGCACACAATCTTGGCTATGTGTGGTGGCAAAGACTTGTACATTTAATTTTTCGGCTAGATTAAAAATCATTTCCCATAATTTGGGCTGTACTTTCCAATGTAAGCCATTTTCAAATTCGTCTATAAGTAAAAAACCATCACGAGCGTTAACTAGGGAGAGGATTATGTGAAATACACGACTGATCCCGTCGCCTAAATTTTTGAGTGGGAGACGTTCATCTTCATAAACCACTATAGGAATTTCACTGCTACGAGTGACAGCTATCTTTTGTATTTTGCTATCAACCAAGCGCACAGCTTTGATGATTAATTCTTCTAAAGGCGTTAACAGGACACTATCCCACAAATCCGCTATCGTTTTAGTGTCTATGGGACGAGTTGACAAAAATTGGCATTTGAAATTGGGAAATGGCTCTTGCCAATTCAAGCTTTCGTTATTTAAGATAATGCGTTCTTGTGCCGGTTCAAGCAAGCCTATTTCAATATCTTCCTCTGTCCATTGATAACCATGAAATAAGTATCGAATGGGATGTTTATGAGGTGGTATTGGTGGTGAGTCATGCTTCCAAGAGGCAGAATGTTCCCAATATTCTTCTCGTTCTGAGATAATCATTCTAAGAACACTGGGCGCTGCATGACTGGCATAAATCCACAGTGCCTCTAACAAACAGGTTTTCCCTGAATTATTTTTTCCAACCAACAAGTTAACTTGTCCTAAGTGTTCAATTTTTAGTTCTTTGAATTGGCGAAAATTTTTAATATATAGTGAATTAAGCATCACAAATTTCCTGTGCAAGGTACGCCAAGATCAGGAGCGTACCTTGCACGTCAGTTATCAATGTCTAAAATGGCGCATTCCTGTGAACACCATCGCTATACCATGTTCATCGGCTGCGGCTATGACTTCTTTATCGCGCATAGAGCCGCCCGGTTGAATCACGGCATTAATCCCCACTTCTGCCGCTGCATCTATCCCATCTCTAAACGGGAAAAAGGCATCGGATGCCATGACGGCGCCTTTCACTTCTAAATTTTCGTCGGCTGCCTTAATGGCGGCAATTTTGGCACTGTAAACGCGGCTCATTTGTCCCGCGCCCACGCCAATTGTCATGCCGTCTTTGCAGTAAACGATGGCGTTGGATTTGACAAATTTGGCAACTTTCCAAGCAAATAATAAGTCTTGTAATTCTGTCTCTGTGGGTTGTTTTTGGGTGACTATTTTTAAGTCCGTTACCGCGCCTATGTCGCGATCTTGTACTAATAAGCCGCCATTGATTCGTTTAAAGTCCGAAATGCCCTCTTTTGGCTGATCGTTCCATACGCCGCAACTGAGTACGCGCACATTTTTTTTAGTTGCTAAAATGGGTTTGGCATCTTCATTGATGGTGGGCGCAATGATGACTTCAACAAATTGACGATCAATAATCGCTTTTGCTGTTTGTGCATCTAGGTTGCGGTTAAAGGCGATAATGCCACCAAAGGCGGAGGTGGGATCGGTTTTAAATGCTCGCTCGTAGGCGGTTAGTATATTTTCTCCAATCGCTACGCCGCATGGGTTGGCATGTTTTACAATCACGCACGTTGGCGCTTCAAAGGTTTTGACGCATTCTAAGGCGGCATCTGTGTCGGCAACGTTGTTGTAGGATAAGGCTTTGCCTTGTATTTGTGTCGCTGTTGCTACACTGTTCTCTTGGGGAGCGGGTTCTATATAAAAGGCGGCTTTTTGATGGGGATTTTCGCCATAGCGCATGGTTTGCACTTTTTGGTATTGTAAAGTGAGCGTTTTTCCTTGGCTCAAGTAGTTGGCAATTGCGCCATCATAACGGGCGGTGTGTGCAAAGACTTTTTGTGCTAAGGTAAAGCGTGTCGCTTCTGTCACCCCGCCGGCTGCCATTTCTTGTAATACGGTGTCATAATCTGTCGCGTCAACAACGACGGTGACAGCGGCATGATTTTTAGCGGCGGAACGCAACATGGCTGGTCCACCGATGTCGATATTTTCAATGGCGGTGGCTAAGTCACAATCGGGGTTGGCAATGGTTTTTTCAAAGGGATATAAATTAACGACAAGTAAATCAATAGGATAAATATCATGTTCGGTCATCACAGCCTCATCAATTCCGCGCCGCCCTAGCAAGCCGCCATGAATTTTCGGGTGCAGGGTTTTGAGTCGCCCCGCCATCATTTCTGGAAAGCCTGTGTAGTCAGAGACTTCTGTGACTGGTATCCCATTTTCGGCGAGTAATTGAGCGGTGCCGCCTGTGGATAAAATTTCGATACTTCGCTCGCTTAAAGCTTGTGCAAAGGGGATAATACCGGTTTTGTCTGAGACGCTGATGAGTGCTCGTTGAATGTTTGACATGTTATTTTCCTTTGGTTAGTTTGTTTGTGCCACGTCCAAAATAAATTTTGGACTCCTAAATATTAGTGTTTTAACTGGATAAAGTAAAATGTCAAGTGAGATTAAAGAGCTATTAGATGCCGTTAACCAAATCGCACAAGCAGCGGGAGAGGGCATCATGGAGGTGTATGCGACTGATTTTGAGGTGATACAAAAAGAGGATAAATCGCCTTTAACTCAGGCTGATATGGCAGCACATGAAACTATCGTGAGCGGTTTAGAAAAAATAACACCCGATTGGCCGATATTATCTGAAGAATCTGCCACTATTCCCTATTCTGAACGTGCGAATTGGCAACGTTATTGGCTAGTGGATCCGCTGGATGGTACTCGTGAATTTGTTAAACGCAATGGTGAATTTACGGTTAATATTGCGCTGATTGATGATCAAAAGCCCATTCTTGGGGTGGTCTATGTACCCGTGACGGGTGTGCTCTATTTTGCGGCTGTGGGAGCGGGCGCATTTAAGGGTTTACCCGGACAATCGCCGACACCTATCAGGGTACGATCTTGTCCGAAAGATTGCTTGACGGTGGCGGGCAGTCGTTCACATGGTGGTGAATATTTGCAAAAATTTGTGGAGGGACTGGAAACTGAGGTGAAGTTGGTGAGTTTTGGTAGTTCATTAAAAATGTGTTTAGTGGCAGAAGGTGAGGTGGATGTTTATCCTCGCTTTGGTCCAACTTCTGAATGGGATACGGCAGCGGCGCAATGTGTGGTTGAACAGGCGGGTGGTTATTTGACGGATATGCAGTTGCAAAGGCTGCGCTATAATGCTAAAGAGTCTCTTCTCAATCCGTATTTTTTGGTGTTTGGTGATGCTAATAAGGATTGGTTGCGCTATGTAGGGTTAGCGGTGTCTTCTTAATTTTAAATAAGAAAAACCTGCGGGGTTGGCAAAACCCCGTCGCTCTGGTATCCAAACTATTTATTTTCAACCGTTTCCCACACCACCCGCTCAAACCCCACCGCCACCACGCTAATCAATTGCAATCGCAACACCTCACCATATTTTGATTGCAAGCGAGTTTGATAGTCGAGCAATTGAACATATCATCGACTCCAAAGCGATTCGCTAATTCTGGGAGAGTCAAAGGCGGTGTCTCATTCAGTGCCTGAAAGACCTCGAAGAGTTCGGATTCTCGAAAGCCACACAAATCGTTAAATTCGGGTTCAAGATAAATGTTGATTTGACCGCTTTGAAAAGCGTTTTGAGCGAACTTTCAGCCGATAATAGTGCTTTATAACGCTTAGGATTGATTTCGCCACTTCCCATCATGACTTCATTGGCAAAGTTGTCGTATTCATCAATTAATAAATACAAGCGGTAAGGGGTTTGTCGTACCACGCTTAAAAGAGAATACAAGGAATCAATGGGATCTTCGGGTTCAATATGAACCTCTTTAGGCAGCCAGCTTTGATACTTCTCTGCAACATCTTGAATACAGCGGTTCTCCTATTTTTTGTCTGAATCAGAATTTTCATAATTTGAGAATTAACAGAATAAAACATAAAATAATTAAGTATTTATTATATTCTGACCATTCTGATTCAGACATCGCATTTCGCTTTTACTTACCTAAAATATCCTTCAATGTTTCTAAATCTGCCCTCGTCTCCTCTAAAACCTCCCAAATTTCCTCAGTAAGCATATCCTCATCCTCTAAGTTATCCAATCTATCTCCCTGTTCTGCCAAACTTTCACGACTAAAACAACGCCAATTTTCCCCCTCAGTGCGAGGGTTCTGTCCTAAGGGATCATCACCATAAGTTTTTTCAAATGACATCAGATGTTCTCGCGTTAAATGTAGATATTGTCCAAAAATAGGACCGTGAGTTCGTAAATCATAAAACCAAACAGTTTCTGTCTTCTCTGAAGCGGTTTTGCCTTTTCTGAAAAAAAGTATATGTGCCGATACTGTGTGTGGGTAAAAAATACCCTGCGGTAAGCGTAGCACGGTATGCAGTACGCAGGTATCAAGCAATTCGCGGCGTACTTCTTGTGCTGGTCCCCCCGCCTTCAATATTTTATCTGGTAATACAACCGCCGCTCGTCCGCCCGGTTTCAGTATTTGGGTAATGTGTTGTAACAAAGCGAGAGTGGTATCATATTTACTCAATTCATCAGTTGGATCACTGGCGAAAACGAGCATACTCAATATCACATCGGCAGGTGGCCACACTGCTAAGTTTGATAATAAACTATCTCCCCAGCGCACAGGTACATGTTGGGGATGATCGATCTCATGTAATAAACAATTCATCAATGCTAAACGTTGCCGCGTTAAGTCCGGTTCTATCGCAATAAAATGTTGTCTGTTTGTCATTTTTGTGATTTTTGTCTTTGGTAATTCATCATTCAGGACTTTAATATATTCGTCGGCTGCAACCACAAAACTGGCGGTGCCTGCCAGCGGATCTTGAATCAATTCATTCGGTTGCGGTTGGATTAAAATGACCATGAGATCAACTAATGAACGCGGCGCAATGTGCAAACGGTTTGAATTCTGATAAGCACACATGTCTAATAGCGTTTCGTAAATTTCTCCTAAATTTTCGGTTGGTACATTATCAATAGCAGCAAGTCTGCTAATCACTTGTGTCAATTGTTCAGAATTTTTAAAAGATGAGCGAGCGTGGGCATATATCCCAGCAATATGGGGGTCACTGACCTCTCCCATTTTATTTAGAACATATTGATAATACTTATATTTTTTTGTATCTGGTTTGTGGAGCAAGGTTTTCCAACTGAGGTGAACTGGCACACTGTTGCCTATCGTGGGGGCTATTTTTAATAACAGCAACCAAGTCAACTCGGTTAGATAAGCATGATAAGATAGGCCCTCAGTATGTAAGTGCGTAGCTGGTGCCCAAAGTGTTTGTGCAATATTGCCAATAGTATTCATTGTAATCAGTAGTATATACCCATACCTGCACGGTTGCCAAAACTCCGCAGGTGATAAATGAGAGGTGAGTTGATAATGACAACAGTCAAAGATTTGATGAGCCATGAATTATACACGCTCAAACCCAGTGATACGATACATCAAGCACGTCAATTAATGTTATCAAAACAGATACGGCATATTCCTGTCGTTAATGAACAGGGCAATTTTGTAGGTTTATTAACTAAGCGTGATCTATTGACGATCTCTGTCTCAGCCTTAGCTGAGATTGATAGGGCAGAGCGTGAAGAACTTGAAGCCGGCATTCCAATTAGTGAAGTGATGGTGACTGATGTTCTCGTGGCACCGACAGAGGCCACTTTACTTGAAGCGGCGCAATCTATGTTAAAACAAAAACATGGCTGTTTGCCGATTTTTAGTGGCTCACAATTGGTCGGTATTTTGACTGAGGGTGATTTTGTGAAACTAGCGATTTATTTGATGGAGGATCAAGTGCCTATTCATTGATTTCTATAGACGCGCCCCTATCTACTTATAGCACATCTCGTTAGAGAGACTTTAATTGTCAAAGGAGATAATATAATGGTTGAACAGCCCCAGATTGAATCGGCCCTCAAAGAGTATATAGATCCCTATTTACAAAAAGACTTACTATCTGCCAAAGTTGTCAAAAATATTCAGATTGATGATAAAACAGTCACAATTGATCTGACTTTTGGTTATCCAACCAAGGGCTATAATGAGACTCTCACGTCTCAACTCAAAGCCAAGCTTGGGGCATTAGATGGCGTGGAGACGGTTAATATTAATATCACCCCTAAAATTGTCGCTCATGCCGCACAAAAAGGTGTTAATCCGATTAAAGGGGTTAAAAACATCATTGCTGTTGCCTCTGGTAAAGGGGGTGTTGGTAAGTCGACCACGGCTGTCAATCTGGCTTTAGCCCTCTCTGCCGAAGGTGCTAATGTTGGAATACTCGATGCGGACATTTATGGTCCCAGTCAACCTCGTATGCTCGGCGTTAATAAACAACCGGAATCCAAAGATGGCAATTCTCTTGAGCCAATCAGAAATTATGATATACAGGCTATGTCCATCGGCTTTTTAATAGAAGAAGAAACACCGATGATTTGGCGTGGTCCAATGGTAACACAAGCTTTAGAGCAGTTGTTGAAAGATACGCGCTGGGATAATCTGGATTATCTGATTGTCGATCTGCCCCCCGGCACTGGCGATACTCAATTGACTTTAGCCCAAAAAATCCCCGTCAGCGGTGCTGTGATCATTACTACGCCTCAAGACATTGCCCTGTTGGATGCACGTAAGGGCTTAAAAATGTTTGAAAAAGTCAATGTACCGATCCTGGGTGTTATAGAGAATATGAGTATTCATATTTGTAGTAAGTGCGGTCACGAAGAGCCTATTTTTGGACAAGGGGGCGGATTACGCATGGCGGAGGAGTCGGAAGTCGATTTTCTCGGTGCCTTGCCTTTAGATATGAGTATTCGTAAAAATACCGATGAAGGTCATCCTTGTGTGGTGGCTGAGCCTGATGGGCGTATCGCACAAATCTATCGGGAAATTGCTCGCCGTGTCGCGGCTAAATTGTCCTTACAGGCAAAGGATTATACGACTAAGTTTCCGAGTATTAAGGTGATGAATAATTGAGTATAAAGTCTGACAAATGGATCCGCCGTCTGGCGGAATCCCAAGGTTTGATTGAGCCCTTTGAGCCACAGCAAGTTAAGGAAAACGCAACCGGACGGGTGATTTCTTATGGCACCTCAAGTTATGGTTATGATGTCCGCTGTGCTAATGAATTTAAGTTGTTTACTAATCTTAATTCTACGATTGTTGATCCCAAAAGTTTTGATGCAGACAGTTTTGTAGATGTGGTGTCTGATGTTTGCATTATCCCGCCTAATTCTTTTGCTTTGGCGCGTACTGTTGAATATTTTCGTATTCCACGCGATATTTTGGCGATTGTGTCTGGTAAAAGTACCTACGCAAGGATGGGCATTGTTGTCAATGTGACGCCGCTTGAACCGGAGTGGCAAGGGCATATTACCCTAGAATTTTCCAATACAACCCCCCTACCAGCCAAAATTTATGCTAATGAGGGCGTTGCCCAAGTTTTGTTTTTGGGGGCTGATGAGGTTTGTGAAATTTCTTATAAAGATCGCGGTGGAAAATATCAGGGACAAACTGGGGTGACGTTGCCGAAAGCGTGAAAATTAAGTGCAAGGTACGCCTTGCACTCCTGTTTATCAATCAAGTTCAAGAAGGACATTTTCATGTCTCCTCAATCAAGTAAAAACTCTGTTTTACACATTTTAATCCCTGACTTATTCATTGATCATCCCCAAATTACCCCCGATCTGCGCCTATATTATTTAGAAAGATTATTATCCAGTGCCTATATAGAAGACTGGGCGTATCCAACCTGGATGTCTAGCCTATTTGCCTTGTTTGGCTTACCACAGCTCAATAATAATCCGTTGCCAATAGCTCCTTTGACGCGCTTAGTTGATGCTAATGATAGTGGTGATAAAATCTGGTTACGCGCTGATCCCGTTTATTTACGGGCTGATCGTAAGCATGTGTTTTTATTTGATGCCACTGTCACAGCAGCCGATGCCAATCGTTTAATTGATGAAATCAATCGCTTTTATGCAGCAGAGGGGTTGCAATTTTCCGCGCCTGTTCCCACGCGCTGGTATGTTTCTTTGCCCGAATGGCCTAAGTTGATAACTTACCCTGTAGAGGAGGTGCTTGGCAAAGACATTCAAAGCTATTTGCCTGATGGTGATGATAAAATGGTGTGGCGACGGAGACTGAATGAAGTGCAAATGCTATTGCATCAAAGTCAAGTTAATATTAATAGAGAGGCGCATGGTGAGTTGCCCATTAATAGCCTTTGGTTTTGGGGATTGGGGCAGCTACCTGAGCCAGCGTCACAGTCGCGTTGGGCACAGGTTTGGAGTGATGAGCCTTTAGTGCAAGGTTTAGCGCGTTTAAGCAATTGCCCTCATTCAAATGTATTGGCGACTGGGGCTGAGTGGTTAGCTCAGATCACGCCCGGCGAACATTTGCTCACATTATCAGCACCACGAGGTGTTTCGTTACGGGAGTGGTTAAATCAGTTAGAAGAAATCTGGTTTATGCCTTTATTCAAGGCTTTAAAAAAACGCGAAGTGGATATGCTTGCCTTATATCCCGGTGATGAGCATGTTTTTATGATGACTGGTGTGCGTCACTGGTGGCGGCGACGACAGAATTGGCAAAAATATTGTCCAAGATAAATCTGGCCGACTCCAAAAAGCTATGATTTATATTATACCTTATTTTTAAATTTCATATTTTATCGCTATGAGTTGGAAACAAGATATAACGCGGCTTTCGATAATTTTAAAAATATATTTATATATTAATGTAATATTTGAATATTAAAATATTATTACGGGCTAAAATACTTAAGTCGTTGTTATAAAAAAACTTTTTTATAACATGCTCTTCAAGGGAATATGGAAAGCACTTGATTATTGTTATAAGTATTTCGTAGAATGATTGACGCTTAAACACATCCTCAAATAATAAACAAGTAATAAAGTGATTGAGGTGAGTTGGTAGGATGTGTCAGTTTAATTTCTTGTACTTTTTTTTTCTTATAAGGAGAAAGTCATGAAAAAACTATTGCATGTCTTTGCTGTAGCCTTGCTCGTTGTGGGTAGCGCAACATTTGTACCAACACAAAACGCGCAAGCATTTTTTACTAGTTGGATGCCTTGGAATTGGTTTGATGGTCCCGGAGGTTGGGGTTATCCCTATTATGGTGGTTATCCCTATTGGGGCGGTTATCCCTATTGGGGCGGTTATCCCTATTATGGTGGTTATCCCTATTGGGGCGGTTATCCCTATTATGGTGGTTATCCCTATTGGGGCGGTTATCCCTATTATGGTTGGTGGTAATTCTCTTAGATTGACTGTCAGCTAAAATTCGACGCGTCGAGGCAGGCAGAACGTCAATGCCATTAACTTAAGGGCAACCATAAAGGATTGCCCCTACCCTACATGGACCGTGATTTTTTGTAGGGCAACCTACGAAGTTGGTTGCCCTTAACGGCGATGGCATTGAAGTGTAGGGTGCGTCCCACGCACTTTTAAATGTGCTGTATGGATTGATGGCTGAATAGTCTCAAAACGCTTTTTCTAATCCCCGTGCAAGGGACATATAAATCGAAGTCACGTTCTTCGTGAATTCTGACAGGGATTTTAGGTTGCTTGATGCAATAGTCTATTAGGCCATTTTCAAGGAGCAGTTCCGGCACCATGATGCGGAGCTTGCTCTCAAGTTCCGCTTGAGTTTCAGCCTCAGTAATAAGTCCATGAATCTCCTCGCTCTCAGCGACCCATACTTCGGCTTCGCTATCCCAAATCACTTTGACGTGATAGGTATTTTTGTGCATCGCTGTGACTCCTTTGTGTGTTTGCTATCAGTTAAGGGCAACCACAAGGGATTGCCCCTACAAAACATCACCATCACGTCTGCTGTAGGGGCAATCCTTTATGGTTGCCCCTTTTAGGCGTCGCGTGTTTACCAAGATGTTCACCAAGAAAAGCGAGAAGGATAAGGATTTTGTTTTTCTTGAGGTGCTGGTACAATTTGTTGCAGAATATTATTCACGATTACAGAATCCGTCAAATCCAAGTCTTCACATAAACTATCACAATCTCTCTCTCCATCCAATATCCGACGAATCGTGGCAGCTAACTTACTCCAGCCCTTTTTCTCCCGTTGTTGCAACATAGATTCTAGTTGTCCACGAAGTTCAGGTTGGTTAATCGTCGCAACCACCGCATCAACGAATTTTTGATGTTGCCGTAGTTCATTTTCTCCCTCTGCACTATGCAGTTGAGCTTGTCGTGCTAAGCGGCGGTAGTTTTGTGCTTGGAGGGTATCCTGTTGTTTTTCGGCAATGTTTGCCAAGTGCTTGTATCTTTTCCAAATTTCGGCCACATTTGGCTCAAGGGTTTTGTCAATCGCTAATCCAGCTTCTGCCACTTCTCGCGCTTCATCAAGGCGTTGTTGATTGTCTAGCAATTCGGCGAGATTTCTATAGGCGCTTGATAGCTTGAACCAATTTTCTACCACTTTGTATTTTTCAATCGCTTTGCGATAACCCTTTTCAGTATCCGTCAGATTATTCGCCTTTTGACTCATTTGGGCGAATTGTGCCCAATTTTGGGCGGCGCCGGCAGCGTCTTCTTGCTCTTCAAACAGTTTGGCTGCTTTTTGATAAGTTTCTGCGGCTGCTTTCCAATGTTTGGCTTTTTCGTACACCGTTCCTAAGTTATGCAATGATTGGGCTTCTAATTTGAGTGTGTTTAACGCTTGCATCCGTTTCAAGGCATCGCGGTGGTATCGTTCCGCTTTTGGCAGATTACCTTGTAACATTTCCAATGTGCCCAGTTGATCTTGTATGACGGCTTCAGTTTGTGTCTCTCCCATTTCTTGCATAATGGGTAAAGCCGCTTCATAAGCCTGTTTGGCATCAGTAATGTCGCCTTTTTCCTTTAATACCGCCCCCAAATAACTCTGCATATAGCCGCTTTCTTGCTTGATTTCTGGAGACGATTCTATTTCTTCCAGTTCCTCTACTCCTTGTTGAAAGCAGTCTAAGGCTTCATCAAGATTTTCCTGTTCTGCCATGCAACGCCCTAACCAACCCAAGGCGACGCACCGATCAGATTTGTTTGTCTCTCCCAATTGTGCTAGGATTTCCTCAAACTTTGTCTGTGCCTCTTGATAGTCACCTGTGGAATAAAGTTGCTCTGCTTCTTCGGTGCGGGCTATAAACCAATCTTGGGTTTGTGTTGGTGAAGTTTTTTCGGTATCGACTACCATTAATTCGTTGTGATCAGTGATTAAGCCAAAGTCAACCAGGAATGATTTTACTTTGTTAGCAAACTGGGGACTCCATTCTTCGGCTTTTTCTAAAGCTTCATGCAGGGCTTGTAGTAAATTAGACATTTCCCTTTGTTCAATGGCACGAGCTTGGTAAGGATTTTTGTTATCCTGATCGTACAAAAAGCTAGAAAATTCGTAATAGCCTTGACAATAACGCTTTTTCAAAGCCTGTTGTTCTTTTGAGGGCAGCATCGACCAGAGTCGGGGACTGATAGCCGGATGGAATTTGAGATAAGGCACTGTCACGCCTTCGATGTTTTCAGCCTGCATAAAGCCACTGGCTTCTAGGTTTTGGCGTAGCTTTTGCCATAGCACTTGGGGTATGTTAATGATGCCTTGTAAAACGTTTTCAAATGCGCCATTCTGAAATATGCCTAACTTCAACAAGTAGGGCTGCATTTGCGATTCTAAGTTTTCCAAAAATAAGTTGAGCGAAGCCAGCAGCGATTTTTCACTTTGCGCCATGTCGGCGGGTAATTCCCTTAATAAGCTGTCTAAGCGTTCGCTTAATGTGTTGATAGTGTTGTTTTTGAGTTGAAAGGCTAATACTTTGAGAGATAAGGGATGGTAGTTTAGTTTCTGACACAACTGTTCCACTTCTGCTCGTTTTGGCAACTGATAGGCAGGCAAAGGGGGTAAGTTCATCAAGGCTTCAAAATAGCCTATGGCTTCTTGTTCATCTAGCTTATCAAGTGTGAGTTGACAATGTTTTCTGTCATTTTTGAGAAAAGCAGGATGAGTCGCGGGGTGGCGCGTTATGATGATAACAGCACTTTGGCCAGCTTCTGACCATTTTTTCGCGGCATCAAGCAGTAAGGGGGCTGTTAGCTTTTCTCCTGTGGTGGTGTTTTCATCTTCAATCCGGTTTTCTGGCGTTTTCTTCTCTTCCTCATTCAGAATGAATGTGTTTTCTTCTTTTTCAGGTTTAGTTTGATTGTCCGCTTCAAAAGAAAAGGCGTTTTCGGAGAAAATACGGTTATCTTCATCATCCAGGCGTAGAGACTCTGCCTCATCATCCAAGAGCAGAGGATTTGGCTCGTCTTCAGCAAATGGCTCTTTTTTAGTTGCGTTTTTTTCATCTACATCATCAAATAGGAGGGGTTCTTCCGCTTGCGTCTTAGGCGGATTCTGCTGAGGTGGCGTTAAGAAGTCCACGTTATCGAAAATCAACAAAGTGGGTACCCGGCGTAAAGCTTCCGTCACTGCGTCTGCATCTAACAGATTTTTCTGCAAGACATCCGCTATCGCGCTGACTGCCACGCTAACGGGATCAAGTCCTTGAGAATTGGCATAATCGACAAAGACTACGCGCTTAAATAGTCCCGTATCATGCAGCCAACGGCCTGCTTCTTGCGCTAAACAGGTCTTTCCTTGTCCGGAAAACCCATTGAGAGTGATACGCCGTTTTCCACGCATAAGGCAGTGCTCAATTTGCGACAATTCACGTTGCCGTCCAAAAAATCCAGGGGCTTGTGGCTTTGGTAAATTGGTTAAGGAAAAGCGATTTATTTGAAGCGATTGGATTTCTTCAGGCGATATTTTGGACAATAAGGCTATATCTTGTCCGCGCTGATAGAATGCGGGTAAAAACCAGTCATGTAGGTGAATTTTAATCCGCTCTTTATTACGTTGAATTTCGCGCCGTTCGGTTTTTTGATACAAAGTCAAACGGGCAGCATCCAAAGCAACGCCAATTCGGTGCCCTTGTGCTAATCCTTCATAAAAGGTCTCAAAAAATTTTTGCGTGGCGGATGGCAACATGGATGCACTCATTGCGAACACAAATGGTGTGCCCATCGCGCTCAAACGGCTGGCGACGTCTTGACAGCCTGATAAAATGACTAAGGGGATTTGTTTGAGCTGCTTAGCTAACAAGGCGGGGGGGACTAGCTGTTTTTCAGCGTTGTTATTTTCAAACACTAAATAAGCTTTGTCCATCTTGGTAGCGGCTGCCTCGTTTTGGCATTGTCCATCAAAATGTAAAATATCAACCTGGGGTAATTCTTTATTTTCTAAACGAGCCTGCAATTTTTTCAAAGTGGCAGGGCGCAAAAATTCTATTGTGATCCGATTGAATGTGCGTTTTTTTAAGGCATTTAACACGGCCTCTGCATTGGCGCGGGTATTGGCATTGGTGGGACGCACAAATAAGAGGTGCAGTTGTTGTTTGGGATTGATTTTAAAAATTTTTCTATCTGCCCGCTGACGACGACGGATAGAAATACGGGGTACTTCACAAATCAAGAAGTTACCGCCCTTGTGCTGCATTAATTCCCAAGGTAAAGCTAAAATAGCGGGGTGCTGAGCACTAATCGTGAGTAAACGTCCTAAGTCTTTGTGACTTTGGAATTTTTTAAAAAGACGAAGGGCAGCCCGTTTAGAGAAGGCATGATTAAATAATGCTTGTCCCCAGTTGGGCAATTTTTTGACAATGCGCCCCGCCGTATCAAAGTCTATATCGGTACTGTATGGGGTGGCGTATTTTTCTAAATACCAACGGATTTGTTGATAGTCTTTATCAGTCAACGGATAGGTGAAATCTAATAATTCCGTTTCTTCATGGTTATTGTCACTGATTAAGCTAACAATAATATGTTGGGGGTCAGGAAAGTGGAGATTGAGTTCTAGGGGCATTTGTTTGTTCCTTGATTTAATGTAGTTGAACATAAATATTTTAACATTTATAGAAATCCTATTTCTTGAAAATTTATTTGCTCCAAAGGTATAACGATGAAAAGTTTATGGACGGCAAAGTGTGAAAATGATTTATTAGCGTTACGCGTGTACACGTCTAGGTTGTTAGGGCAAGAGCCCGCATTGGTGTTGCATGGTGGCGGCAATACGTCGGTCAAAGCCAATATAAGTAACATTTTTGGGGAGCCTGAAGATTTATTATATGTTAAAGGCAGTGGTTGGGATTTAGCAAGTATTGAAGTCGCCGGTTTTGCGCCCGTCAAATTGGATGTTTTAAAAAAAATGGTTTTGTTGGATCAGTTGAGCGATACTGAAATGGTGCGTGTTCAGCGAGCTGCGATGACTGATCCTAATGCGCCTAATCCCTCAGTAGAAGCCATTTTACACGCTATTATTCCTTTTAGATATGTTGATCATACCCACGCCGATGCGGTTGTCACGATTACTAATACAGAAAATGGGGCGGAGCGGATTGAGCAAATCTATGGCAAGCGTGTGCTCATTGTGCCCTATGTGATGCCCGGATTTATTTTGGCTAAAAAAATTTATGAAATGACGCAGGGTATCGACTGGGCAGCATTGGAAGGGATTGTTTTAATGAATCATGGCGTTTTTACGTTTGGTGATGATGCTAAAAGTAGTTATGAACGGATGATTGAATTAGTCACAGAGGCGGAAAATTATCTTGAAAGCCAATGTGCTGTCACTGCTGCTAGTGGCACGGTGGCAAAAGAAAATCTCCTAGAAATGGCGCGTATCCGCAAAAGCGTTTGTGACATTAAAGGGGCAGCGATGATCGCTAAACTGGATAGCACAGCGGTCAATTTTTCTAATAGGGCAGATGTTGCGTCCATAGCCACACGCGGTCCATTAACGCCTGATCATGTGATCCGTACTAAATCTATACCTGTTATTCTTGGAGAAAATCCTGAGACGGATATTGCTGACTATGCTAAAGCCTATTGTGAATATTTTGAGCGTAACACAAGTGGACAGTTGAGGCGCCTAAACGCTGCCCCTTGTTGGGCTGTTTGGCCGGGATTTGGGCTTATTAGTTTTGGTCGTAGTGTTAAAGAGGCGACGATTGTCTCCGATATCAAGGATCATACGATTCATGCTATTCAGTTGGCAGAAGATTTGGGCGGATGGAAAGCGTTGCCAGAATCTGACATTTTTGATGTGGAATACTGGGAATTGGAACAAGCTAAACTAGGGGGCAGTTTTCCGATTTTTCAAGGCCAGATCGCATTAGTCACGGGGGCTGCCAGTGGCATTGGACGCGCCTGCGTAGAAGCCTTACATGCCCAAGGTGCAGCGGTTGTGGCATTGGATTTAAATCCCGCGATCACGACGTGCTTTGATAAAAAAGAAATTTTGGGTGTGGTGTGTGATGTGACACTTGATGAGAGTATTCAAGCGGCGGTTGAAACGGGGATTCGCCATTTTGGTGGTTTAGATATTTTAATCAGTAATGCTGGGAATTTTCCCGCCAGTGAAAAGATTGCTGAAATGAATCCCAACAATTGGGATGAAAGTCTGGCACTAAATTTAACGAGCCATCAGCGGTTATTAAAAGCTTGTACGCCTTATTTGGCGATGGGCATTGATGCGGCGGTGATTATGATTGCATCCAAAAATGTACCCGCACCAGGGCCAGGGGCTTCGGCTTATTCTGTTGCCAAGGCGGGGCAAACTCAATTGGCGCGTGTGGCGGCGTTAGAGTTGGGTGGTTTAGGGATACGGGTTAATGTTATTCATCCTAACGCGGTTTTTGATACGGCACTTTGGACAAACGAGGTGTTGGAAAAACGGGCTAAACATTATGGTATAAGTGTAAAAGACTATAAAACAAATAATATCTTAAAAACTGAAGTGACTTCAAAAGATGTTGCTGCACTGGCTTGTGCGATGGCTGGGCCGATTTTTGCTAAAACGACGGGGGCTCAGGTGCCTATTGATGGGGGGAATGAGAGGGTTTTGTAAATGAGCCATAAAGAAATCCTATTTTTTTAAAAAATAGGATTTCTATCGAAGGCCTCCCAAGATAAATCTGGCCGACTCCGAGTATTAGCCTCCAGTGAAACTTTTCATAAAAATCGCTCGGTGAATATCACCTAAACTGAGCATCCCTACCAGTTTTTCCCCCTCTGCAACCGGAATACGCCGAAAATTGTGCCTCGCCATGACTGATACCGCCTTTAAAATGGGTATATCAGGACTCACCGTGATCGGTTTAGAACTCATCAGATCGGCGACTTTCAGTGGCAGGACTTTTTTGTAATCTTTTTCCATGCCTTCAAAGTCGAGGCTCGACATGCCTCCCATAATCTCTTTAATATCTGGAAACAGATAACCCAAAATGTCCCGCTCCGCGAGAATTCCAACCAGTTTGTCATCACCTTCAATCACAGGTAAACCGCTAAAGCGATTAAGACACATGAGAGAGGCGACTTCTTGTAACTGAGTGTCAGGGGTGATAGTCTTGACAGCACGGGTCATAATTTCTTTTACAAGCATAGGGCTTCCTTTATTCTAATTAAGAATTTTATAAAATTCTGTTGCGTATATAACACTGGTTAATAGCAAAATACAAGATACCCTATCTCAAAAATAAGTCAACTACCAATTGTGTTATTACCAAGGCATGAAACCGTTCATAAATGACATTGGACGTGAAAAATTTGACATTGAGTGGTTCATAAATGTCAAGTCATGTCGTATTTTGTCGATGTTTGTTGTTATTAAACGCATTGAATGATCCATTTTTTGCATTGAATCGTCCATTGTTGCGATAGAGCGATCCATACTCCCGATCGAGTTATCCATACTCCCAATGGATTGAGCCATATGTCCCATAGATAGATCCATATGTGTCATCATTGTATCCATGTGTCCCATGGATTGCACCATCGCTGACATTGAATTATCCATTCCATTAACATGTCGTAGCATAGATGGCAAGGTATCCAGTTTGCCTGAGATGTCACTTATGGTACGTGTCATAATTTGAACTTGTCCTGACATGAGTTGGACCTGTTCTGATAAGGTGACAATACTGGTGGTCATAGTTTCCATGTGTTCTCCCATCTGAGAATCCATGCTATGTGCCATGGAGGACATGTCATTGGTTAGGTTGTAAATTAGGAAAAACCCATAACCCGCCAATACAACAAAGGCAAACATAGCAGGATAAACAATGATCTCCCAACGTCGCGTACTTTGTTGGAAATTGCTAACAAATTGCTCCATTTGCCCTGAAGAAATAGCCGCTCCACATTCCATCATTTGCAAAGTTTGCGGCAAAGGGGAAGATGAGTTGGGTTGATCTGTGGAATTCGTTGTCATAATGGGTACTCCTTGAATAACCATTCTTAGACATTAGAACGATTTAATGTCACTATGAGGTTTTAGTTTTAAATATTTTTTTATTATCAATAATTTCTATTAAATTCGTCTCAATTCTACTGTTTTAATTAGTTGATTATTAAGTAGCTATTGAGATAGTTTTTAACTGTTTATCGCTTGTTGTTATTCTATTAGCTGGTATTTACCATGGTGGGTATTGACCCTGCGATTTACTAGTACCTTGTCAATCTTCTTTTGTAGGGCCACGCACCAAGCTTTGGAAGGTGCGTAGGACGCACCCTACATTACCCTACAAAACAAGATTGACAGCGTACTAGACTTGAAACCTTATTGAGTCAATATCTATATTACCATATTCTAATATAATGAGAAAAACTTATCAGTTCAATTTATTATATATTAACATTAAAGACTAAAAAGATTTTTTATTTATGGGAGAAAAATAATTAATGACCACCGATTCGTCTCATCATCAAGGACTTCAAGCAGCAGTAGACGCTTTTATTCAAACGCCCAGCATGGAAGAAGCCCTTAAGGTACTTCAAACATATCCCGATTTACTCACTGATCAAGCGGATATTCTGTTAGCTTCAATTATAACGAGTGCCCGTCAAGAAGGGCATGAAATCACAGCACAGGCATTAGATGAGCGTCGTGATTTTATACGAAGTGTACGGGAGGAGATTGACCCAAAATAAATTAAATTTTGGACGAAAAGCGCCTTAATATTGTACAATTTCGTTTGTTTTTAACGTCAAATGGAGCCGCAACATGTTTCAAGGCAGTATGGTCGCACTGGTCACTCCTATGAGTGAAAATGGTCAGATCGATAAAACCAGTTTGCGCCGTTTAGTGGATTATCATATCGACAATCAAACGGATGCGATTGTCGCAGTCGGTACAACGGGTGAGTCCGCGACATTAGTTCATGATGAACATTGTGATGTTATCCGCAATGTTGTTGAGCAAGCGGCTGGGCGTGTGCCTGTGATTGCGGGGACTGGCTCTAATTCTACCGCTGAGGCGATTGAATATACTCGTTGTGCTATGGACGCGGGGGCTGATGCTTGTTTGTTAGTAACCCCATATTATAATAAGCCCACGCAAGAAGGCTTGTATCGCCATTATAAAACGATAGCTGAGGCTGTGCCAATTCCCCAACTTTTGTATAATGTGCCAGGGCGCACGGCATGTGATCTGTTACCAGCAACAGTCGAGCGTTTGGCGGAGATAGATAACATTATTGGGATCAAAGAGGCGGTTGGTGATGTTAATCGGATGCGGGAATTGACAAAGTTGGCGAGTGAGAATTTTGCTATTTATAGTGGCGATGATCTGACAGTCTTAAAATTAATTTCGTTGGGTGGTAAAGGTGCGATTTCTGTCACTGCTAATGTTGCGCCAAAAGCTATGCATGAAATGTGTAAACTTGCACTCGCTGGCGATCTGCCCTTGGCTGAGGAGATTAATCAACGTTTAATGGGTTTACATAAAAATTTATTTGTCGAAGCTAATCCTATTCCCGTTAAATGGGCGGTACATACAATGGGATTAATTCCATCGGGGCTCCGTTTGCCCTTGACTCCTTTATCAGCACAATATCATGAACTTGTTAAACAAGCCATGGTGCAGGCAGAAGTGTTATAGTTTTTTGTAGGAGTCCAAGATTTATCTTGGACTTCTTAAAGATGAGGGGAATTTGATGAAAAAAACGCTCATTTCGTTATTATTTTTTGCTGTTTTATCAGGCTGTGGACCGGTTGTCAAACACCTTGATTCTTTTGGGTGGACTGATAATCAAACGGTTTACGATAAAAGTCAACCGCTATCGCCTTTAGAAGTTTCGCCAAAATTAATAGGCGAAACCGAGAAAACTCATCAAGAAAATTAAAACTTTGAAGCTATGATGTCATATTTGTTAAATACGCTTGGATGCTGTTTGCTTGTCGCTGTGATGGGCGGATGCTCTACCGTTAACAAGGTTTTGCCTGATTACCGTGATGATTATAAAAAAAGCAAGACTGCCGCGCCCTTAGATGTTCCTCCTGATTTAATTGGATCAACTGATATTGATCAAGAAAAGGTTGGACTTGATGATAAAAAGGAAAAGCCGATATTACGCGCCAATTTGAGGCGCAATCAAAAAGGTCTTATGACTTTAATTGTGTCTGAAGATTTTGCTCGGGCTTGGCGACGGACGGGGTTGGCGTTAGAGGGTATTGGGTTGACGTTAGAAGATCGTGATCGGGAGCGCGGGCTCTATTTTATCCAGCAGGGGGAGCAGAAATACCTTATTCGTTTGATAGAGGAGTCATCAAGTACGCGCATTGTGGTGTTAAATAGTAAGGGGCAAATAGAGAACAGCGAAACAAGTGAAAAAATTTTGAGCTTGTTATATGAACAATTGAAGTGATTTGTGGAGTCCAAGATTTATCTTGGACGTCCATAAATTTCTGCTAAGGAACGTGCATAAAATAATTTAGTCAACTTCAAAACCAGACCTGGCAGGTTAAAAACAAAACCTGCCAGGTCAAAACCAAAGTCAAATTCAGCTATGCTTGTGCCTTTGACCTGCCAGGTTTGGGTTTAACCTGGCAGGTCTGGTTTTGACTTTGATTTTGACTTGACGAAATTATTTCATGCACGATCCTAATCAATTTTTCGCACGGATTGCAACAGCATACTAAACACATCTCCATCTTCAACGTGTTCAACTTGTACGGGCAAATAATGTAAAGCACGGGCACACCATAAAGTTGTCCGCCGATGATTGGAGACACGCATATATTTAAGGCTATTTAATTTGCCCATACCTGTCTCAACACGTTCATGACCAAGAAATTTTGGCGTATAAACTTTGATTTTGCCTTTGTCGGCAACGATGTATTTGAGTTGTCGCTTGCCTTGTTTCAAGTCTTGCATCAAGACTAATTGGTAAAGCAGTCTATCAAGTGTGCCTTCTTGAAGCGGTATCATCTTGGTTTCACCGTTAAAGGTGTTTTTCGCCATTCCTTTAGTCCAATCAAAGATAACTTCGTTGGTTCGCTTTTTGCTCCCGTTTTTTTGACGATAGGTGTATTTCAAAGGGCGGATGTTTCCACTTTTTGTGCGCGTAAAAAGGCTCTGTTCTTCAATGCGAATCTTTTTGAAGAAGGATAGCCAGCCGGTGGTTTCAGCAACGGTTTGAAATAAATATTTACCATTTTTGAGGCGTTTGAGAGTGCGAGTGCCTTTGCCCACCGAGAAGCCTTTAGCATAAACTTTATATTCGGCTTTAAAGGGTGGGGGAAAATCGTTGGCATATATGCCATTGTTGCTTAGCAACAGGAATAGGGCGACAAATAAAGCTTTCATAAGCATTCCTTAGTGTGATGATAATCCAATGATAACTGATAACTGATAAAAAATGACTTTTGATATTCCCGATTTTCAATCTATTCATGTCTTAATTATAGGTGATGTCATGCTAGATCGTTATTGGCAAGGAATCACCACTCGTATTTCTCCCGAAGCGCCTGTGCCCGTCGTTCATATCAAGCAACAAAAAGAATGTCCCGGGGGGGCTGGTAATGTTGCTTTAAATATTAGGGCACTTGGGGGACAAGTTACTCTTATGGGGGTGACGGGTGCCGATGAAGCGGCTAATACTCTCCTTTGTCAATTGAAGGAAAAGGGCATCGTTTGTGACTTTATTCAGTTAGCCAAAGTGCCCACCATTACTAAATTACGAATCCTCAGTCGTCATCAACAATTAATACGTCTCGATTTTGAGGATGGTTTTAGTCAATTAGATACTATCTCCTTGCAAACTCAAATGCAAAGAGTTCTTAATAGTGTTGATGCCGTTATTTTTTCCGATTATGGTAAAGGGACTTTAGCTGATGTTCATTCACTCATTAGTGCAGCGCGTGCTACTAATAAGCCCGTTTTAGTCGATCCCAAGGGTCATGATTTTAGCAAATATCAAGGGGCAAGTGTTATTACGCCTAATTTGGCCGAATTTGAGGCTATTGTTGGTCCTTGTGCCAGTCAAACGCAATTAGTTGAAAAAGGTCAAGTTTTGCGCGAACAGTTAAGTTTAGAGGCCTTATTGATTACTCGCAGCGAACAGGGTATGACTTTGTTGCGGCAAGGTGAGCCAGCGTTACATTTGCCCGCTCATGCACATGAAGTGTATGATGTCACGGGTGCGGGTGATACGGTTATCGCGCTTTTGGGTGCTTGTTTAGGCACGGGTGAAGATTGGACGAGTGCGACGGCATTGGCTAATCTCGCAGCGGGCATCGCAGTGACGAAGTTGGGTGCCACGACTATCAGTGTGTTAGAGCTTGAGCAGGCTTTACATAAGCATAGTGGTAAAGGGGTGCATGATGCGAGTAGTCTCAAAGCGGCAGTTAAAGCCGCACAAGCTAATGGCGAGACAGTAGTTATGACTAATGGTTGTTTTGATATTTTACATGCTGGACATGTCCAATATTTGACACAGGCTCGACAATTGGGAGATCGTTTGGTTGTTGCGATTAATGATGATGATTCTGTACGCCGTTTAAAGGGTAATAATCGTCCAATCAATAGTTTAGAGCAACGCTTGCTCGTTTTAAAGGCGCTTGAATGTGTTGATTGGGTGGTGCCCTTTGCTGAGGATACGCCAAAAGATTTAATTTGTCAGGTTTTACCGGATATTTTAGTCAAAGGGGGCGATTATCAAGTTGAGCAGGTGGTGGGTCATGAATGTGTGTTGGCAGACGGTGGACAAGTTTTGACTTTGGATTATTTAGAGGGTTGTTCTACGACTGAGCTAATTCCACATTTACTTGATCATTAAATAAAATGTGTTGTATAATTAGTCCGTCGTTTTATGTGGTTCGCCAAGGTAGGCGATTGAAATTCTTAGTATAAAAGCCATATTATACAGGGAAGGCAAGCTTGATTCGCCAGTTCACGCCGAGGCAGGCGATTGAAAAATGTGTAGGGCAAAAGGCAGAAGGGCAATTAAAACGCCAATGCAGGCGATTAAATATAAAAAGCCCCAAGGCTATGAAGCTTTGGGGCTTTTTTGTTGTGGTCACAAAAACACCCAAAAATCATGGCATGAGATTTTTTTTATATCTCATCAAATCTAGGCGTAAGTTTAAGCCCAACGCATCCCCCCACGCCGCACCGTATCCATCCCTTCACTATCAAAAGCGTCCTTTTCTCCACCCTTTAAGCCATAAATTTCTATATTATGATCCGCTATTGCTTGAATATGTTCCAATTCCTCCTTAGCGCGTAAATCATCAGCAAATAAATGGCGAAAGCGTTGTTGCAATTTTAAATAACTTTTCACCGGCTGAATGTGAGGCAAAGGCATGACATTCGCCAATCCTCCTCTCTCAAGCTCAATAATCGGAAAAAGCCCCGTTTGTACCGCCAATCTGGCGACTGCAATACTTTGATCGCCCTCATGTCCCCATCCTAGCGGACAAGGGCAATGAATTTGTAAAAATGTCGGACCATCAATCGCCATAGCACGGCGTACTTTTTTACGAATATCAGAAGGATATGCCACTGAAGCCGTCGCAGCATAAGGAATATGATGCGCGGCGACAATAGAAACAATATCTTTTTTCAAATGACGCTTACCCATACGCTCTTTCCCCGGCGGAGAAGTCGTTGTCATCGCCGCATGGGGCGTGGAACTAGAGCGTTGGATACCCGTATTCATATAAGCCTCATTATCGAAACAGACATATAAGACATTATGGCCTCGTTCTAACATGC
Organism: Thiotrichaceae bacterium; assembly: GCA_026991885.1. Classification (GTDB taxonomy): domain Bacteria; phylum Pseudomonadota; class Gammaproteobacteria; order Beggiatoales; family Beggiatoaceae; genus Thiomargarita. Next base: position 13,723 of record JALXAQ010000181.1, on the reverse strand, counting down.
CCGATAGCGCTTGGAAGCCAATATCAAAAGTACCACCATCGCCCCCAAAAGCCAGCACCTTGGTTGATTTACCTTGAGCTTTCAATGCCGCCTCCATACCAGCCGCAACAGCACCCGCATTTTCAAACAAAGAATGCACCCAAGGAATCCGCCAAGCCGATTCAGGCCAAGGCGTGGTAAAAATTTCTAAACAGCCAGTCGCATTAGCGACCATAACATCAGGACCCGCCGATTCTGTCACTAAACGAGCCGCTAAAGCTTCTCCACAGCCCAAACAGGCGCGATGTCCAGATTCTAAACCGCGAAAACGAGGTTGTTTTTTGCGGAGATCGGAGATAGTGCTTTCTGTCATCATCTTATCTATCTTCCTTTGGTAATTTTTCCAAATCCACATCAATAATTTTAAAATCGCTCGGTTCGCTCAAAACGGAAAGCAATTTGGGCAAAATGTCTAACGGTATGTCGCGTCCCCCCAGTCCAGCCGCAAAATTATGCACACGAGGCGGTTTGGCTAATGTCGATAAAGCCGCTAAAACTTCTAAACCAACAATACCCCCACTACCCGGCGACATAGCGCGTTCTAAAACAATCACATCGTCTAAGCCTTGACAAGCCGCTTTCAACGTTTCTTTTGGAAAGGGTCTAAAAGAACGCAATTTCATCAATTTCACCGGTTGCCCAGGTGGCAATTCCTCTAAAGCCGCTTGCAAAGTACCATAGACAGAGCCAATGGTCAAAATAGCCGTTTTAGCTTGCTCTGGCCCTTCTACTGACAAAAGTCCACCCGATTTGCGCCCACTGAGAGCTAACCAGTCTTGCTCCGCAGACACAATTTCAGCTTGAGCATTCAGTAAAGCTTGATGATGTGAATGTCGCGCCTCTGGATAAAAATCGGGAGAAACTAAGGTACCAAGGCTAATGGGATTACGAGGCTCTAAAGTGCGAGAAAATTGATAAGGGGGTAAAAAGCTATCAACTTGTTTTTGAGTCGGTAGTTCGATACCTTCCAAAGTATGTGTCAAGGTAAAACCATCTACGCAGACCATCACGGGCAATTCGGTACGCTCGGCAATGCGAAAAGCTTGAATAGTCGTATCAACCGCTTCCTGATTGTCGGCGCAATAGAGTTGAATCCAACCCGCATCTCGCACCGCCATTGAATCTTGTTGATCATTCCAAATCGACAGAGGGCTGGAAACCGCGCGATTAGCACAAGTCATCACCAGGGGAACACGCATCCCAGCAATGTTAAATAATACTTCTGCCATGAGCAAAATGCCCTGTGAAGCAGTAGCCGTATAAGCACGAGAACCCGCCAAAGCGGCCCCTAAAACGACTGAAGCGGCAGAAAATTCACTTTCCACACTGATCAGTTCGCATTGCAATTGGCCATCTGCCACCAATTTAGAAATATTTTCCACAATATGCGTTTGCGGAGTAATCGGATAAGCGGCGATGACTTGGGGATGACATAAGGCGACAGCTTGCGCGATAGCTTGTGAACCTTCAAGTGCTTGCAACATGAGAGTTCTCCTGTTCTTTCCACAAACCGGCGGGGACTTTTTTAGCCGCTTCTTGAATTAATTGTAAATTTTTTTCTAAAACTTCACCCTTGAAACGCTTTTTAAGGACTTTAGCCAAAGACTCTTGTGACAACAGTTCGGTCAAAACAAAAAAAGCAGAAAGTAAAGCCGTATTAGGCACTGGACGGCCTAAAAAATTGTTGGCCAGCGTTGTACCTGGCAGTGCAATCACTTCCTTTTGATCTAATTGCTCACTCAGTGCGGTACTACTGAGGGTAGAATTGACTAAAATTTTGCCCCCCGGCTTCAGTCCATCGGTGACACCGGGTACCTGTAACAATGCTTGATCTTGAATAATCAAAAAAGCGGGATGACGCACTTGATTGCGCCGCTGAATGGGCTTATCGTCGATACGGACGAAAGCCATCACCGGTGCCCCTCGCCGCTCTGCACCGAAATTAGGAAAGGCTTGACCATAGCGGTTTTCTTCAAAAGCAGCCATCGCTAGTAAATAGGCAGCAACGACGTTGCCTTGACCGCCACGCCCATGTATGCGTATTTCTATCATATTGATCCTTTTATTTAAATCGACGCAGAGCGTCGAAGCAGGCATTCCGCAGCTAAGGGAACGATAAAATCTCCAGCAAGCGTAGGTTGCTTTTAGGAGTCCAAAATTTGAAAAGCTGTAAGTGTTGTCTTTTCCTTTAGTCATTAGACTTGTCCGTCAAGAAAAAATCAAAATCAAAACCAGACCTGGCAGGTTTGGGTTTAACCTGCCAGGTCTGGTTTTGACTTTTTATTCACTGACTCGTCTATTTTACCAAATGAGTTGAATAGGGTATTTATGGAATACACTGTCTTTGCTGATAATCTGTAGATTTTCGGCTATCGCTTGTGCAATAATCATTCGGTCAAACGGATCACGATGATGTTTCAAGGGGTGAGTCAAAATCGTCGGCTATCGTTTCGTCATAGAAACCAGTTTTACCAAAGGCTGTTCATCTTTGGTAATAATCACATCTTCTCCCATTGAAGCGCGTTCTACTAATAGCAGTATTTCTTCTTGAATTTTATTTTTTGTAAATCAACATATTGCATATGATTTCTCCTCAATCTTTTAGCAAGCGTAGGGCACATCAATTCATTTAGTACAACGATGAACGCAGAGCCTCGCTAAAGCTTCATCCGCTTAAAAAGCGGCTCTGGAATAAGCCGAATAACCATCATAATCAAGCGCCAAAACCAAGGTAAATATATAACATTTCTACGCCACTTAATCGCTCGAAAAATTCCGCGTGCCACCGTCTCCGGTTGTGCCCACAAAGCACCTTTTTTAAAATTTGCCGTCATTGGCGTATCTACAAATCCGGGTTTAATCGTCAACACACACACATTGGCAGACTGTAAACGACTTCTTAAGCCTTGTAAAAATAGACTCAGCCCACCTTTGGCAGCCGCATAAACATAATTACTTTGCCGCCCTCGATCCCCAGCAACAGAGGAAATCACCGCAATACAACCATAATGTTGCTTTTCCAAGCGATTCGCAATGGGTGTTAATAGCGAAACCACACTCATAAAATTAGTGCGTAAGGCTTGCTCCGCCTGAGCAAAGTCTTGTTCACAAGCTTTTTGATCATCAAGCGTGCCATACGCAATCAATACCGTATCTAAGCCTTCCAAACTTTTATAAGCTTGCTCAAGCATAGGCTCATGTTGCTCAAATTCATTCAAATCAAGCGTATAATAAGCCACCTGATGCGCTCCCCGTACCTTTAAATCAGCCGTAATCGCTTCCAACTTATCAACATCGCGTCCGACTAAAAAGAGTGCATCATGTTTTTCGGCAAATAATTTCGCCGTCTCTTGGGCAATCGCTGAGGTGGCGCCAATGATTAAGATTTTACGCATAATGGGTCACACGTCGCCAAAAACTGGAAGAAAAGCGTGGATCAATATATTCAGCAAATTTGGTCCACTGAGGATAAAAGGCTTGAAAGTGGCGAGCAGATAAACGTGCATCTTTGCAAGGATAGACAGCCCCCCCCACTTCACGCACCTTCTCATCTAATTGTGCTAATAATTCAAAAGTCACAGCCCCCTTGATGGGGAAATCGAGCGCCAAAGTCACGCCCGGGCGCGGAAACGATAACAGCCCGGGCGATGCTAATTCACCAAATGTTTTGAGCACCGCTAAAAAAGAACCCAATCCAGAAGCAACAATCTTCTGCAAAATTTCTTTGAGCATGCGATGATCAGGTATCACAAATTGATATTGCAAAAAGCCGTTTTTACCATAAAGCCGTTTCCACTCCAAAATTGCATCCAGCGGATAAAAAAATGGCTGATAATCAATCAATTGGCTTTGCCGTGGTTTTTTGTAATAGAAAGTATTAAACGCTGAAATAGTCCAACGATTGAGTACAAAACCCGGTAAATTAATGGGCATAGTGCGTAATAGCGGCGGTAAACGATTAAAGCGTGGTAATTTCCAATCCTTGGGGATTTCATCAGCCGCAACATGATTGCCACGAAAAAAAATGCCGCGCCCCAATGCTTGCGAGTTATTACAATCTAACCATGCCACAGTATAATCATAAGATTGATCGGATTGCTGAGAAAGTTCAAAAAAATCATCCAATTGAGAAAATTGTATAGATTCAACCTGCATAGCACGGTGAGAAATGCGCTTCAGTTTAATTTCTGCCCAAGTGATCAAACCAGTCAATCCCAAACCGCCAATCGTCGCCGCATAATATGGCTCATTACTTGTCGGCGTGCAAAGCAAACGTTCACCATCGGAGCGTAATAATTCAAATTGCAAAACATGCCGCCCAAATGTGCCAGCACAGTGATGGTTTTTACCATGCACATCATTAGCAATGGCACCGCCTATGGTCACAAATTGCGTGCCAGGCGTCACTGGCAAAAACCAGCCTTGTGGCACACACAGTGCTAAGATTTCCGCTAAACTAACGCCCGCTTCACAACGCAACACGCCTTCGTCAACATCAAACTGAATAAAACGATTAAGCTTGCGTGTCGTCAGCAGTATGCCATTGTTATTTAAACAGACATCGCCATAGCTGCGCCCTAAACCATGCGCTAAAACAGTATCGGGCGTTTCTGGTAAAAGGAGAGGCTTTTTTCGCCAAGGTATTGGGCGAATACGTTGTGACACTTTGGGGAAATTTCCCCAAGATTGATAGGTGCTTTGCATATATAAAGATATGAAAAATCCTATTTATAAAAAAAAAAATAGGATTTTTTGAAGTTACAAAAATTCAATGATTTTATCCCGCCATAAATACGTTTTAGCTTTAAGCTCGTGTATATCAATAGTCGTCAGAGTACGTGATTTCAATAAATGTTTACCAGCAACCCAAACATCAGTCACCTTATCCCGCCCAATCGCATACACCAGTTGAGATAAAGGGTTATAAATAGGTTGCGTTTCAATATCAAGCATATCAATGGCAACAATATCGGCAGATTTGCCAGGCACAAAGGAGCCAGTAATATGATCAATACCCAAAGCTTTAGCACCGTTTAAAGTGGCCATGCGAAGAGCCTGTGCGGCAGGAACTGCGCTAGCATCTCCTCCATTCAAGCCCTTGGCTAACAGTGCCGCAGTACGCATTTCTCCCAACATATCTAAATCATCATTGCTGGCAGGACCATCAGTCCCTAATGCTACATTGACACCCGCCTTGAGCAATTTAGGTACCGGGCACACACCACTCGCCAGTTTGAGATTCGACTCAGGGCAATGAATGACATGCACGCCATGATTAGCTAAAAGCTTAAAGTCCTCCGGTTTTAAATGTGTTAAATGTACACCCATCAGACGCGATGACAATAAGCCTAAATTTTTTAAACGAATTAAAGGCCGCTCACCAAACTGTTCACGCGATTTCTCAATTTCTCCCGCAGTCTCATGAAGATGGATATGAATGGGTATATCAAGTTCCTCTGCCATCGCCTGAGCCGATTTGAGCGGCTCATCTGAGACAGAATAAGGAGCATGGGGTGCCAAAGCGGTTTTAATCAGTGGGTGATCTTGAAAAGTTTCATAGACTTTTCGACCTTTATTCAAATATTCCTCAGCATTTTGGGCCCAGGCAGTCGGAAAATCAATGAGAATCAATCCCAATGTGGCACGTATGCCAATCTCAGCCGCCACTTCCCCCACCACATCGGGGAAATAGTACATATCATTAAAACATGTTACCCCGCCACGTAGCATTTCAGCAATCGCCAACTGGCTACCATCAGCGACAAACTCTTGATTGACATGAGCCCGCTCAGCAGGCCAAATATGATCATTTAGCCACTTATCTAAGGGCATATCATCAGCAATGCCACGCAATAAAGACATCGCCGCATGGGTATGTGCATTAATCAAACCCGGTATTAAAAGATGCGTTGTCAGACGATGGGTAATACGTGCAGAAAAACGTTTGACCGCCTCACTGCTTGGTAAGATGGCGACGATTTTTCCATCCTGTATAGCGAGGGCATGTTGTTCATATACAGTGTTTTCGGGTTCTACAGGAATAATCCAACCCGCATAAATAAGAATGTCAAGATGTTGCATTAAAGTTAAAGACGGTTTGAGTTATCAGTTATCAGTTATCAACTACTATAGCAGGGGATACACCTATAGCATAAAATAAAAGTATATCAAAAACTCGGCTGTACTTTGTGAAGTTTTCATAAAAAAATAAATTTATATCAAATAGTTAAATTTCATTTTCAACAGAAGGGACTAGCAGCTAGATGCCTGAGTCTTAATTAATGTTAAAATGAAAAAGTAACGCAAAGTATAGCGGGGTTTTGACAAGCCGTACTTATGTTATAATGCAAATTTTTTGTTGTATATTTCATAAGGAAATGCCGATGGAAATGATTGTAACATTTGGTGGTGGCATGAAAGTCAACGCCCATTTTAATGATTTTACAGTTTACACTGACCAAACTAAACGGGCGGGAGGGGATGAGAGTTCTCCTGAGCCATTTGATTACTTTCTCAGTAGCCTAGCGACTTGCGCTGGTTTTTTTGTACTACGTTTTTGTCAGACACGAAATATTTCTACTGAGGGGATTCAATTGCGCCAATCTCATCATTGGAATAAAGAACAAAAGCGGCTTGATAATATACACCTTGAAATTGAATTGCCCTCCTCCTTTCCAGAGAAATATGCACCTGCCTTGATTCGTGCCAGTAATGAATGCACAGTAAAAAAAGTTTTAATAAATCCGCCACAGATTGATGTGACAACAAGAGTTGTGGAAGACTCTTAATTTTTTGGGAGTCCAAAATTTATTTTGTTATTTTGGATTCTTTTTTATAGGAACTTAATGAGTGATTCAAAAAAATTATTTGAAAACAATAGAATTTCTTAATCAATCTTTTGCCAGAGTACGTGATGCCAACCGAGTATTTGTATCTTCAGTGAGAGAAGGAGTTTTGAGTGACCATCAAATTAGCAAAAAAACCCAGCCACCCGCCTGGTTGTTATTTGCTCGCGAGACATTGCGTAATCCTCGGGCAATGGGTACCGGTTGGTCAAGTACGCCACAACTGGCACGAACGATAGCCAGTTTTGTACCACTCACCGAATCGGGACTTGTTGTCGAACTGGGAGGCGGCACTGGTATCGTGACAGAGGCTTTGCTGCAACATGGTATTCCCCCTGAGCGTTTAGTGTCGATAGAGCAAGCAGCGACCCTTGCAGATTATATACGTCAACGTTGTCCCCAAATACGAGTGCTCAAAGGAGATGCCCTACATTTATGCGATTTGCTTGGCAATGATTCTCAACGAGTGAGCACCATCGTCTCTGGTTTACCCTTTCGTTCTATACCCCCCGTTATTGGACATGAGATTATCAAACAGATTGATAAAGTACTACCTAAAAATGGTTTAATGATCCAATTTACTTATGATCTCAGTGGACGAAGGATATTCTTGCCACATCACTTTAAGCGCGTCGCTCACAAATTTGTCTGGAAAAACATCCCCCCGGCGAGGGTTGATGTCTATCAGTCTGACAAATAATTTAAATAGGAGTCCAAGATTTATCTTGGACTTTTAGCAAAATCTATTCTTTAGCGCGTGACAAATATTCCCCCGTGCGAGTATCAACCTTGATTAAATCACCAATATTGACAAACAACGGCACTCGTACTACCGCGCCAGTTTCCAAAGTCGCTGCTTTAGTACCACCGCTAGAGGTATCCCCACGTAAGCCAGGGTCAGTCTCAGTGATTTCAAGCACCACAGAATTAGGCGGCAGAACGCCAAGCGGATCATTATTCCACAGCGTCACGACACATTTTTCCTGACCTTTTAGCCATTTCGCCGCATCACCAACGATATCCAGATTGGCCGCATATTGTTCATAAGTCTCAGGTTCCATAAAGTGGTAAAAATCACCATCCTTATATAAATACTCCATGTCTATTTCCATGACATCCGCACTTTCCAGCGTCTCCCCGGACTTAAATGTTCGTTCTATCATCCGTCCCGTTTTGAGATTACGAAATTTAACCCGATTGAAGGCTTGACCTTTACCCGGTTTGACAAATTCATTTTCTACAATCGTACAAGGATCAGCATCGAGCATCAATTTAAGGCCCGATTTAAATTCATTGGTACTAATATTCGCCATTTTAACTCCTATTTTATGATAACCGAAAACTTAGATTGGCAGCGCGAATTACGCCAATCCATTCATAATCCATTGTACTTATTGACATTATTGAAATTATCTGACAGTGCCTTAGCGCACCGCCTTGCAGCTAAACAAAGCTTTAGCCTTCGGGTGCCAAGAGGCTATGTGGCGCGTATGCGTCAAGGTGATCCAGATGATCCATTATTGCGACAAGTCTTACCATTAGAGGTAGAAAATAAACAAATACAAGGATTTAGTATTGACCCAGTTAGCGATGTTGCCGCTGAAAAAGTCCCTGGCTTATTGCAAAAATACCAAGGGCGAGTTTTATTAATCACAACAGGGGCTTGTGCCATTCATTGCCGCTACTGTTTTCGCCAACACTATCATTACTCAGCCTATAACCCATCAGCGGTGCTTGATAGCATTCGCGCCGACTCTTCTATCAGCGAAGTCATTTTAAGCGGTGGCGATCCGTTGACTTTGACAGATCAGCGTTTAGCAGAATTAGCGCACAATCTCGCCAGCATTTCACATGTCCAACGTTTACGCTTGCACACCCGTTTGCCTATTATATTACCAGAACGGATTAATGATGAACTTTTGGCCTGGTTGACGGAGACACGTTTGCAACCCATCATGGTGGTACATGCCAATCATCCCAATGAAATTGATGAAAAAGTCAACAAAGCCTTACAAAGTTTAGTTGATGTGGGTATTACCGTTTTAAATCAATCCGTGTTACTGCGTGGGGTTAATGACAACGCTACCGCATTAATTGCCTTGAGTGAAGCCTTATTCAAGAGTCGCGTTTTGCCTTATTATTTACATATATTAGATCGTGTGCAAGGGGCAGCCCATTTTGAAGTGCCAACGGAAACAAGCATCCAACTATTAGAACAATTGCGGATAGCACTGCCTGGGTATCTGGTCCCTAAAATGGTACGTGAGGTGGGGGGGATGGCTTATAAACAACCGAGATAAATCGCCGTCTTTGTAGGGGCAATCCTTTATGGTTGCCCTGTATATTAGACTTGTCCGTGAAATCAAAATCAAAACCAGACCTGGCAGGTTAAACCCAAACCTGCCAGGTCAAACCCATCAAAACCCGAGCTCACTTGTGACTTTGACCTGGCAGGTTTTCTTTTCAACCTGCCAGGTCTGGTTTTGATGATTTTATTTTTTATTGACGGACAAGACTATTATTATTTTCGAGTTGCCTCAATAGTTTTAATCATTTCTGCAAGCGTCTTGCTCGCTTCATCAAATTCAAACTCTTCAAGCTGTTTTTCTAATTCTTGATAAAAGGCTTGTAAATCCTTATTTAAATGGCGTTTTATTTTTTGCAACATATCTAAGGCGCGATAATCGTAATCATTTATAAAAATTTTCCATTTTTCCAAAAGGGGCATCAGTAGCGCATAATCCGTTTTTTCGCAACAACAATCTTCTTCGGAACCATCATTCAAGGAAGCAAGCGTTTTCATCACCGTTGCCATGACTTCTTCAAATTCTTTAAATAAAGTCGCCTCAATTTCATCCCCCGCCTTCAGTCCTATTTCTAAGGCTTGTGAGGCTTGATGTAAATTGTCAATACTCAGATTACCAGCAGTACCCTTAATCGTATGGACTAAATATCGTGCCGTTTTAAAATCACCCTTTTGCAGCGCCTCGTTTATTTTTTTGCTCACATCTTGGTAGTCTCTATAAAAATGTCGTAGCAATTTATGGTAGAGCTCACTATTGCCAAGCAGTCTTTTTAAACCAGCTGCTATATCAATACCCGGCAATTCGTCAGGCAATAATTCCTCTACCTTCTGAGGTTTAAATGTCATTGGTATCTGTTCGCGCGGTGCTATCCATTTTCCTAATGTGTGCCATAAGACAGTCTCATCAATAGGTTTAGTAATATAGTCATTCATGCCCACTGCAAGGCATTTTTCCTTATCGCCGCTCATGGCATGGGCAGTCATGGCGATAATAGGCAATTCACTCTGCTTTTCTCTGATTAAACGGGTGGCTTCATAGCCATCCATTATTGGCATTTGTATGTCCATCAGTACCGCTTCAAATTGAACAGTGTTTACTACCGCCACAGCTTCTTCGCCATTGTTGGCAATATCCAGAACTAAACCGATATTTTCCATTATCTCCCGTGCAATTTGTTGATTAATGAGATTGTCTTCGACTAATAGAATGCGTGCGCCTTGGAGCTGCTTTGTCTGGATGGGCTTTTTTGCAGGCAGAACGTTTTTTTCAGTCTGTCCAACACCAAACATAGCTGTAAAAATAAAGCGACTCCCCTTGTTCACTTGGCTTTCAACCCAAATATCCCCATCCATCATCTTCGTCAAGCGTTTGCAAATAGCCAATCCGAGTCCCGTGCCACCGAATTCGCGGGTGGTAGAATCATCGGCTTGGGTAAACGTATCGAACAGATGGGGTATGGCTTTTGCTGAAATACCAATGCCAGTATCTGTAATAGAAAAACGCAGATTGACTTGCTCCGCCTTCTGTTCAATTAATTCTATTTTAATCTGAATGCTGCCCTTTGTGGTGAATTTAATGGCATTGCTGATGAGATTAATGAAAATTTGCTTTAACCTTAAAGGGTCTCCCACCAAAGAACGGGGTACGGTTTCATCAATGTCTAAAAGTAATTTAAGCCCTTTTTCTTCAATCCTCATGCCTAGCATATTGAACAATTGTTCTAACGCTTCATTCAAAGAAAAGTTGATGGATTCCATTTTTAATTGTCCGGCTTCTATTTTGGAAAAGTCGAGAATGTCATTGATAATTTCAAGCAAAGCTTGAGAAGAAGAGTCTATTTTGATAAGATAATCTTGTTGTTGGACGGTTAAATTAGTTTTTAAAGCCAGTTGAGTCAAACCTTTGATGGCATTCATAGGGGTACGAATTTCATGACTCATGTTAGCGAGAAATAGACTTTTAGCCTGGTTAGCACTTTCCGCTTCACGTTTAGCGTCTTCAGCACTCTTAGTCCGCTCCGCCACTAATTTTTCTAAGTGATCACGATGTTTTTGCAACTCCTTTTCGGCTTGTTGACGCTCGGCAAAATCACGGTAGGCTCTTAACCCAGCCGTCATTGTGACAAACAATTTGCGCTGTGTCATTTCAGCCTTGAACCTATAATCGTTAATATCATAATCCACGATAACGGATTCTTCAGGAGCCGCGCCAGGTTGCCCCGTGTGGAGAATGATACGCACAAGTTTATTTTTCAAGGTTTCACGAATATAGTGAACGAGTTTTAAGCCTGAATCATCTTCCTCCATCACCACATCTAAAAAAATCAGTGCCGTGTCAGGCTGTGCCTTTAAAATGGACTTGGCTTCTTCTGCTGAGTAGGCGGAAATTAAGGTCAGTCCTTTTTCCTCAAAGAAAAAGTCACTTAAACCAAATTGTATCGCATTGTGAATTTCAGGATCATCGTCGATGATCAGAACGATCCAAGTCGGATAAATTTTTTCAGGAAAGCTGGAGGCTGTCTCCTCAGCGAATATGAGTTCATCATCGTCATTAATTAACATAGGGGTATTTTTAAGATCAGCTTTCATGGCGTACCGTAACATCTTGAAAAACCGTTAATCCACAAGTGACATTCTTTTTGTCATCAAAAACAGGTTGACCCCAACTTTCTATCTGGGTAATTTTTTCGCCTTGATGAATTTCTATGTCCTCAACATGGCTCTCTTTACCTTCCAAAGCAGACACAAAGGGCAACTTTTTCGACGGATAGAGTTGAGAAGTCCCTGCAACATAGAATTGATAAACCTGCGCCATATTTTGAACAGTGACTGCTTTATCAATCCCCTTACCGAGAATATGCTGCCCTCTTGGATTGAGATAACTCGGTTGACCATGAGGCGCATCCTGCACACATACACCGATTGGCATGGCCTCTAAAATCTGTTTCAAGTTTATGTTCTTGATTTGAATATTGATTAAATCATAATAGGCTCTTAAGCCGACTATCATGGCGATCAATAATTGGCCTTGCGTTAGCTCCACTTTGAGTCTATAGTCGTTAATATCATAGTTCATGATAACGTCTTCTTCAGGCGCCTCACCAGGTTGTCCCGTGCGAAGAATGATACGCACTAAATGATTTTGTAGCGTGTCACGAATATAATTAGCTAGCTGTAAGCCTGAATCATTTTCTTCCATCACCACATCTAAAAAAATTAACGCGGTATCTGGGTGTGCTTTCAGTAAAGATTTCGCTTCTTCAGCAGAATAAGCAGAAATAAAGCTAAGTTTTTTGCCTTTGAAAGTAAATTCTGATAAAGCCAATTGTGTGACATCGTGAATGCTCGGTTCATCATCTACAATCATCACTTTCCAAGTAGCCGTATCGCTCTCTGTTGATAGGGACTCTTCATCATCCTCTGGTGCAAAATTCAGCTCATCATCATCTGTGTTTGACATATTTATTTTATTCCTTTGTTGCTAAGTCCAAAGCTAAAGCTTTGGACTCCAAAATACTTCATAGATGATCAGGAGTCCAAGATTTATCTTGGCTCTTGTATCTCTCGCTCTGTGGCTTTCAAAGCCTCAATTTGTGTACGAAAGTCTTGTTTCAAATCGGGCGCGAAGCCTTTGATTTCTTTCTCAAAGCGATTACGCAAAATCAAATTAAGAGTCCCATCCTGTAAGCCTCTGAAATCAATATTAGAAACCCCTCTATCAATCACATCCGCTTCTGACATGATTAGCAATTTTTCTTGAATCTTATTGACATCAAGCTCAATATGCAACTTATCCTTGATTTCTTGCGGCGTCCAATAGCGATCCGCATGTTTACTCAAGTGTAGCAAGATATTTTTGGCATGTCGATCATTGACACGTTTCACCGTTTTTTCAATATATTCTCCCCAATTTAAAAACATTTCTGCTGTCTCATCCGAAATTTCATAATTGACGGCATTGATCACGCCCTCTTTGGTGGTGAGATTTCTGTCTTCATAGTCACTTTGAATGACACAAGAAATAAAAAAGGGATCGCTCAGGCACAATTCATTAATCTGGACTGCCGTTTCATTGGTAATCGGTTCTTTATAAATTTGGGCGTATTTGTAAACGGCTTGCAAGCCTTCCTCTTGTGTGAGATAGGGAGATAGGCGCATAGGTTTAAGGCGCCCCGCTTCCAAATATTGATGAATCACTTTGAGCAACCAGCCGACATAAGAGCCGGTGACTAACATAGGTGCTATCTTCGATTCAGAAAAAGAATGAAAACTCCCCGCCAAGGTTTCATCGGGTTTGCCTGAGCAGGTTTCGTCACGATAAATGTACTGAGTAATATTCTGAAATTCATCCAGTATGACCAAAAACCGCGTTTTTAAAATAGCCGCAAAGCGATGGGGGGCAGAGTGGGCTGTTTTCCACATCGAATCATGAAAGTCTCTCTTTTTATCGATCAAAAGTGAATCCACATCGCTAACTAAATGTTTGTTTGAGTTTGCCACCCCATATTCCCGAATTTCTTCCAGAGTCAGTGGC
>JALXAQ010000180.1 GCA_026991885.1 Thiotrichaceae bacterium | reverse complement strand
CTTAAAAGCAATCCCTGTAGTTATGTTGATCTTTTGACTTATCCCTGCTAAAAAAAAATCCCTGTAGTTATTATTTAGTTCATCACTAATTTTAATTGTTCAACATAATGTTCAATATCCGCCCCAGTACGCATTTCCGTTGCACACACCAACAGACAATTATCCAATTCAGGATAAAACGGCGCGAGCTTATAACCGCCCAAAATCTGAGCCGTCGCTAATTCACGCAAAACCTCATTAACTGGTTTTTCCAAGCGTAACACCGCCTCATGAAAATAGGGCCCACTAAACACGCGACTGACTCCCTCAATCGCCGTCAATTTTTCAACTAAAGCCGTGGTATTCGCATGACAATTAAGGGCGACGCGCTCTAAGCCTTCGGCGCCCAATAAAGCCGTGTGAATCGTTGCCGCCGTCACCATTAATCCTTGATTGGTACAAATATTAGAAGTGGCTTTCGAGCGGCGAATATGTTGCTCTCGCGCTTGTAGCGTTAAGGTATAACCTATTTTGTCATCCAGATCGACGGTGCGCCCGATAATGCGCCCTGGCATTTGTCGCACATACTTTTTTTGACAGCACATAAAGCCAAAATAGGGGCCGCCTGCGGAAAGGGGAATGCCTAAAGGTTGGCCTTCTCCACAGACAATATCTGCCCCTTTTGTGCCCCATTCGCCAGGCGAAGAAAGTACCGCCAAGCTAAGCGGATTAACTTGCCCTATCACCAGCATACCCTGTGCATGTGCCCAATCGGTCAATTCATCCACCGCCTCTAGCTTGCCAAAAAAGTTTGGTTGAGGAATGACTAAGGCGGCGGTACTCTCAGCAGCAGATAGAGGGGCTATGGTGCCACTTTCAGCGTCATAAGGTATTTCAACGAGCGAAATTTCTTGATTTTTAACGATAGTCTGCACCACGCGCCGATAAAGGGGATGTACCGTCGTTGGCATTAAAATGCGTTTCGACTTTTTCAAGCGCACCGCCATTAGCACCGCCTCAGCCAGTGCCGATGCGCCATCATACAAAGAAGCATTAGAGGCATCCATGCCCGTCAAATTCGCCATCATGGTCTGAAATTCATATAATAATTGTAATGTTCCTTGGCTCGCTTCTGCTTGATAAGGCGTATAAGCAGAATAAAATTCGCCTCGCGTCGTGATTTCCCAAACAGCCGCCGGAATGTGATGCTCATAAGCACCCGCACCGATAAAACAAACGGAGCCAGTATTTTGGCTAGCACGTTCGCGCATCAATTGTCCTATTTCCATTTCGGATAAGGAGGCTGGAATTTTTTCTAAATGTCCACAGCGTAAAGTCGCCGGGATTTCATCAAATAAGTCCTCAATGCTGCCTACGCCAATGGTGGCAAGCATGGTGGTAACATCATCTTGAGTATGGGGAATGTAGGGCATAATTTATTTAAAATAAGAAGGGAGCATCAAACGTTTTGGTGGGCAACAAAAAGACGTTGCCCACCCTACAAGGTTTAAAACCTACTATTCCTCATCTGCGACAAATTCAGCATATTCTTCAGCCGTCAACAGCGCATCCATACCACTGTCTTCAGCCAGTTGAACTTTAAATAACCAACCCTCTTCATAGGGGCTGTTATTAATCAATTCCGGCGTATCGCTTAAGAGAGTATTGGTTTCAATCACCTCTCCAGCTATCGGACTATACAAATCGGAAGCGGCTTTGACTGATTCAACCACCCCACAGCCAGCCTCTATCTCAAGTTGTGAGCCCACCTCTGGTAATTCAACATAGACCAAATCACCTAACGCCTGTTGGGCATGCTCGGTAATGCCAATAGTGACGATGTCATCATCTTCTACACGCACCCATTCATGCGTTTTGACGTATTTTAAATCTTCTGGGACTTCACTCATTATTAGTTATCCTTGTTATTTCAAATCAATACAAGCTTTACCATGTCGAACAAATGGAGGTTTAACCACTTGTGCGGCTAATTGTTTATTGCGTATTGTCACAGTCACCTGCTCATACTTTCCCGCAGGCAAACGCGCAAAAGCAATAGAAACACCTAAAGTCGGAGAAAAGCTACCGCTAGTGATGTATCCCACACCACCGCCCTCAACCGTCACCGTTTGATGTCCACGTAAAATACCTTTATCGCGCAATACTAAGCCGACTAATACTTGATGCTCACCTTTTTCTCGCTGAGCTTGCAAGGCACTGCGCCCGATAAAGTCGCGATCTTCTGGCTTAAAAGCCACTGTCCAAGTTAAAGCGGATTCTAAGGGAGAAGTGGTTTCATCCATATCCTGCCCATATAAATTCATGCCAGCCTCAAGGCGTAAAGTATCACGCGCACCCAAACCCACTGGCGCAACACCGGCAGCGAGTAAGGCATCCCACCAATCAGGGGCTTGTTGGGCCGGTAAAATGATTTCAAAACCCTCTTCACCCGTATAACCGGTACGTGCCACAAAAAAATCCTCTTGATTCCAGGTGGCATAAAAAGGAGCCAATTCCATGGCTTGCAAATTGTCTGGAAATAAAGGCTTAAGCTTGTCTCGTGCCTGTGGTCCTTGCACGGCAAGCATAGCTAGATCGTCGCGTTCACTGACTTGTACTCCAAAAGCTTGCGCCTGTTGTGTAATCCAAGCCATATCTTTTTCGCGTGTGGCTGCATTGACGATGAGACGAAATTGGCACTCTTCTTGATAGTAAACTATTAAATCATCAATAACGCCGCCTTGTTGATTTAACATGCAACTATAGAGGGCTTTACCTGTGTTTTTCAAGCGTCCGACATCATTCGCTAACAAGTAGCCTAAAAATTCTCGCACTTGTTGTCCTGTTAAATCAATGACTGTCATGTGTGAGACATCAAACATGCCAGCATCACGCCGAACTTGATGATGTTCGTTGATTTGTGAGCCATAATGTAAGGGCATATCCCACCCGCCAAAATCAACCATTTTGGCATTTTTGGCTAAGTGTTTGTTATATAATGCGGTTCTTTTGCCCATCCTGATTGAGTACCTTAAAAGTTAGTTGTACATAGCGTTAATGTCGTTAGTGGATTATTATAGGTCAAAATGTAAAACTAGGAGTCCAAGATTTATCTTGGACAAATTACTAATAACTTTTTATAACCAAAATGTACGATTTACCCCGTCAAAAATTGTGTGAACTGCTCGATCATTATGGTATAATAATAATCAAAGATGCAGAACGTTGTGAATCCCTACTACGCAATGCCTGTGGTGATGAATACAAACGAGCAATCTTTGTATTGGTCAATGCGATAAGAGAGGGAGTGGTTAAAGAAATCTCAAATTTGCCACAAAGTTTGTTAAACGATGAAGAACTCAATCGTTTAGCACAACATTTACATGAAAATTTGTGGTTAGATAAAAGTGCAGCAGATTGGGCGGTAGAAAGTTGGGCACTTGCTCTTAAAGGAAAAAAACAATTTTTTGAAAAAGACAATTTGCCCCCCCCTCAAACAGGCCAAGTGGCAACGCCCACCAAAGCACTTTCTCCCATCAATCCATTGGACTATCTACGTTTACTCTGGTGGGTTTTTAATAGTCCTCAGCAATTACAAGCCTATCGGCAAGTTTTTGGCCAAGAGGATGAAAAGCGTGTAGGCAATTGGCTGGTGAGCACTCTAATATGGTGGCCTTTGTTAGTGTCACTCCTGATATTAGAACAATCGCTGACTAAAATAGGGATGCCAGAAATTTATATAGGGCTCACTGTAGGCTGTTGGATTTTAACGGGATGGTTCAAAATCAATCAGAATATGGCCATTAGCTTAGCGTTTTTGATGTCAATCTGCCTAACTGTCTTGGTATCAGTGAGTGTGGCAAATCTCGTCATGGCAGGATTCTTATGGCTCAGCCTAATTGTTGGCGTGGCAGTCATTATGGCCAGTTTAATAGCGGTGATCGTGGCAGGGGATGTCGCTGTTGTTGTAGCCGTTTTAGTTTCAATTGGAGTAGCCATTGGTATAGCAGTGGGTGTAGCACTCTTGCTTTCGGACTTCATGGTGGGTTTGTTGGCGGGTAGTGCAGCGGGTTTAATCGCCGCTATCGTGATGGAATTTGTGGCAAATGTCGTCGGAGATGCAATCAAAAATACTTTAAAAACTGGCATTCCCTCTTCCTTAGCCCGCCTCGCTTTTGTGTTGTTGATTATCACTCACTTATCTTTTATAGGGTTATATTTACGCCCTTATTTTTAATATGGATGTCCAATATTTTCTCGTTCCCACGCTCTGCGTGGGAATGCCTGCATCGACGCTTTGCGTCGAGTAAGTTAAGCTTTTATTTTAAATAAATACATAGAACTATGAATGACTTTCCCCGTCAACAATTATCTGAACTCATCAAAGTTCATGGCACAATCTTGGCTAAAGAGGCCGAACGCTGTGAATCTTTACTACACGAAAAGTGTGGTAATGATTACAAGCTGGAAATTTTTGTGTTAATCAATGCGATTAAAGGAGGAGTAACTCAGGCGTTATTAAATCCGCCAGGCCATTCATCACAAGAGGATTGGGCTGCCAATTTAACGGAGCACTTCTATAATAATCACTTAGCCTTCTTGGGCTTAGAAAAAGATGTCGCTCAATGGGCGGTAGAAAGTTGGGGACTGGTTTTATCCCAACAAGCAATTCCCCCCAAACGGCTTTCTGCCTGGATTCCTATTGATTATATGCGTTTACTTTGGTGGATTTTAGTCAGGCCTCAGCAATTAGAAATCTATCGGCAAGCCTTTGGTGAAGAAGATGAAAACCGTGTTGGCAAATGGCTAGTGAGCAGCCTAATCTGGGGGCCTTTAATGATGCCTATCTTCGCATCAGGATTGGGGCTCTTGTGGTTTGTACCCGACGATTGGCCGTCGGGCATTTATTTACTATTCACTTTTTTATTAATAGGATGTTGGCTATTAACGGGATGGCTGGGAAATGTGGGAGAAGGCAGCGTGATGGGCAACGTAGCCTTTGGTGTGATGTTTGGCATGATATTTGGCGTACTGTATGTCGTGGCAATCGTTATAGCCTTTTTAGTGGCGGTTGAAGTCGCAACTAACCAAGCGTTTGGAGTAGGGTATGTGCTCGCTTATATTGTCGCTTTTTATATGGCCTATGTTCTGGCAGTTGGTGTGGCAATGGCAATCAGAGATACTGTCACAAATACTTTAATCAGTGCTACACCTTCTACCTTAGTTCGCATTGCTTTCTTGTTGCTGGTTGCCGCTGATCTGTTTTTGTTCTGGTTTTGCTTTTTGGGGGGCGAACAGTTTTTAGTCCAGAAAGCGATGGGCATGGGGAATTAAGCCGTCGTAAACAAGGAAGCCTGTAATAAGCTTTGCGTATAAGGATGTTGAGGATGATTGAATAATTGCTCCGTTTCTCCCTGTTCAATAAATTGTCCGTGACGCATGACAAAGATACGGTGAGAAATTGCCCGAATGACTTTTAAATCATGGCTGATGAACAAATAACTGATTTTGTGTTTTCGCTGTAAATGGACTAATAATTCAATCACTTGCTTTTGCACTGAGACATCCAATGCGCTGGTGGGTTCATCTAACAAAATCAATTGGGGTTCTAAAATGACGGCCCGTGCAATAGCGATACGCTGGCGTTGTCCGCCGGAAAATTGGTATGGATAGCGTGATAACATATCCTCTTCTAGCCCGACTTCGTTGAGTATTGAAACGATACGCTTACGACGCATATAACGGTTTAATTCAGGAAAATGGATTTCCAAGCCTTCGCCGATAATTTTTTCCACCGTCTGGCGGGGCGACAAGGATGAATAAGGGTCTTGAAACACCACTTGAAAATGACGGCGCAAGGGACGTAATTGGCGGGGGGGTAATTGATCTAAACGCTGATTGGCAAACTGAATCATACCTGTGCAATTTTGTAAGCGCAACAAACATAAGCCCAAAGTCGTTTTACCTGAGCCAGACTCGCCCACTATTCCCACTGTTTCGCCCGGCAACAATTGCAGATTAACATCATCAACCGCTTTCAGTTCACTGATATTGCGTTTAAAAAATTGCTTTTGCGTAAAATAACAACGAATTTTTTTGCCTTCCAATAAAGGTGGAGACTCAGCACTATAATCATAATCCGTTTGGATTCTTTCCGGTTGACTATTCAGTAACTGTTGAGTATAAGGCTGTTCAGGTTGTTTAAACAACTTATCGACAGTGGCGGACTCAACCAGCCTACCTGCTTGCATGACGTAAATGCGCTCGGCAAAGCGTTTAACCAAATTTAAATCATGACTAATTAATAACACTGCCGTCTGAAATTCTTTTTGCATTTTTTCTAATAATTCAATTATTTGCAATTGAATTGTCACATCAAGAGCTGTCGTCGGCTCATCGGCAATCAATAATTTCGGATTGCAAGCTAAAGCCATAGCAATCATAACCCGCTGGCGTTGTCCCCCAGACAAGGTATGTGGATAAGCATCAAAACGTTTATGGGGTTCAGGAATCCCAGTGCGCTCCAATAGTTCAAGCATACGACGGCGTGCGGCTGATTTGCTTAAGCCTTCATGTAGCAACAAGGGCTCTATCAATTGAGTCCCGATGGGATAGACAGGATTTAGTGATGTCATCGGCTCTTGGAAAATCATAGCAATTTCTTTGCCCCGTAAACGACGCAATTGTGCTTTTTTCAGTTGGAGCAAGTCTTGTTCTTGAAATTTAATCGAGCCGCTGGGATAGCTTACCTTATCTTGTAATAATTGTAAGATGGATAATGCCGTCACAGATTTACCCGAACCGGATTCTCCGACTAAGGCTACTTTTTCGCCAGCATTGATATGAAAACTCAGATCATGCACGACTTGTGTCTGAGCAAAGGCGATTGATAATTTGTTGATGTTTAATAATTGTGTCATTTTGTGTTGATCCTTTGATTCATATGTCCAAGATAAATCTTGGACTCCAATCTATAAATGCCCTATCTTCCATCGGCGCCGCAAACAAATAGCCTTGTGCCAAATCACAAGTTTGATCACGTAAAAATTCCATTTGCTCAGTCGTTTCAACCCCTTCAGCAATGACACCTAAACCCAGCGCATGTGCCATATCAATGATAGCCATCGTAATTGCCATATCTTCTGGCGAAGAGATAAGTCCCTTAATAAATGAATTGTCAATTTTTAGGGCATCCGCCGGAAAACGTCTCAGGTAATTCAAGGACGCATAACCAGTGCCAAAATCGTCAATGGTGACACGACAACCTATTTCTTTCAAATCTTTCAATATGTTAATACCAGACTCGGCATCTTCTAACAACAGGCTTTCGGTTAACTCCAATTCCAAACAGTGAGGGACCAAGTTTGAACTTTCAAGAAAAGTGATGATTTTTGTGATTAAGTTTTTATGGCGAAATTGATGTGGTGATAAATTCACGCTGATACGTTTTATCAACAAACCCGCATCCCAGCAAGCTCTTAAGTGGCGACAAGCCGTTTGCAAAACCCATTCTCCAATAGGAATAATAATACCAGTATCTTCAAGTGCCTGAATAAATAACTCATCAGGTGAAATGAGACCCTTTTGCGGGTGACGAAAACGAATTAAAGCTTCCATAGCAACCACTTGTTTTGAAAGTAAATCAATTTGTGGTTGATACACAAGCACAAAATTTTGTTGTTCAGCCGCTTGGAGCAAATCCGTCTCCATTTGCAAGCGTGAGACAAGCTCACGACGCATACGACGACGAAACACAGCATAACCCGATTTACCCTTTTCCTTGGCACGATACATAGCAGCGTCTGCATCGCGTAACAACTGTGCGCCTTCTTCTTGACCCATATAATAAGCAATGCCGATACTGCATAACATAACAATATTATATCCAATCATCGGAAATGGACGAGCCAATACCTCATTAATAGTCTCCGCTAAATGAGTTGCCTCAGCAAAATCGGCTAGATCATCCAATAAAATTATAAATTCGTCACCACCACTACGCGCTAATAGATTTTTATCATCTAAACAAGATTGCAAACGTTTTCCAATTTCCATGAGCAACCAATCGCCTATATCATGTCCTAAGCTGGCATTAATCACCCTAAATCTATCCAGATCGATTAATAAGACGGCAATGTGATAATTTTCATTTTCCTTAGCACGCGCCATTGCCTTTTCCAAATATTCCACAAACAAATGACGATTCGGTAATTCCGTCAATTGATCATACAAGGAGAGATAACTTAATTCTTGCTCTAAATCGCGCCCTTCTGCTAAAATCCAAGCGATTTCTCCTTGGGCATTGCGAATGGGTGTGAATAGAAAATTCAGCATCGTCAGTTGCCCATCATATCTTTGTACCTCAACTTCACAACGTGCAAGCTCACCCCCAATAGCGTCGCTGACGACTGATTTCAACTGGGCCTGAAATTTTTCTGATCGTGTTGCCCAAGGGATTTCCCAAAAAAAAGAGCCGATTAAGGCTTCGCGTTTAACATTAATAAAGCTCAAAGCGGTTTGATTGATTTCCTGCAAAATACCTTTGGTGTTGAGCAAGGCCATAAATTCAAACGTCTTATCAAAAAGGGCTTTAAATCTTTCTTCATATTGCTGCCAAGCAATCAAGTGAGATAGATAACGGATGGATTGTTTAAGCTGTGCCCAAGTCAATTGCTCTTTACAAAGAGAATAAATGCGGTATTTTTCCAACAACAGGGTATTAACAGACTCATTATTTTTAGTCAGTAAAATGGTTGGAATGTTGCTAAAATGATACAAACATTCAAAAAAATGCCGTTGTTCTGTTGCATCATAGCCAAGCAAATAAACATCATAGCTGTTATTTTCAATTTTTTTTAAGGCAGTCTCATAATTGGGGGCCCAATCCATGTTAAAATTATTCGCTTGTTCATCCAACATCTGGCGCAGATTCAAATAATCTTGGGTATTTTTTTCTATGGACAAAATACGCACGGGTTTCATCTTTTTTTCTCGCGTGAAATAAGTAAAAACAATGACCTTATTACCCTTATTGACTCCCCGTTATTGGCCTTTATGGACAGGGATAGGTATATTATGGAGTTTAATCCATTTATTACCCTACCGTTGGCAACTCGCGGCGGGACGACAACTCGGACATATCACCTATCAACTGGCTCGGCGCCGACGTCGAATTGCTGATATTAACCTAAAACTGTGCTTTCCTGAACTGGATGAAACACAACGACAGCAGTTGCTACGTCGCCATTTTGAATCTTTAGGCATGGGTTTACTAGAAATGCTCAGCGCATGGTGGCTACCTGATGCTCGTTTAAAGCATTTAGGGCATATCCAAGGACTAGAACACTTAGACACAGCCTTGGCACGAGAGCAAGGTGTGATATTATTCAGTGCCCATTTTACATCACTAGAAATTGGTACGCGCTTTTTGACCATGCATACTGCTATTCATGCTGCTTACCGTCCCCATGAAAATCCATTGTTTGAATATTTTATGAAAAAAAGTCGTGACAATCGTGCGGAAAAAGCGATCCCGCGTGAAGCGGTGCGTGAGATGTTGCGTAGTCTCAAAAAAAATAAAGCACTGTGGTTTGCCACCGACCAAAATTTTGGACATAAAAACAGCGTTTTTGCTGAGTTTTTTGGTAAGCTGGCAGCGACCAACACAGCAGTCTCACGTCTTGCACAGATTAGCGGTGCTGCCGTCGTGCCGTTTTTTACTCAACGTTTGGAAAATAATCAAGGTTATAAAGTGATTTTACAACCCGCATTAGAAGATTTTCCCAGTGGTGACAATCGGCAAGATGCCTTACGCTTGAATCAATTGATTGAGGCACAAATCAGAAAAGCACCAGCGCAATATTTATGGGTACATCGGCGCTTTAAGGATAGACCTGAAGGAGAAGATAAGTTCTATTAATATGATCACTATATACAATTCCCTCACCAAACAAAAACAACCCTTGACCCCCATATCGCCAGGCAAAATCAGTTTATACGTCTGCGGCATGACAGTGTACGACTACTGCCATGTAGGACATGCACGAGTGATGGTGGTTTTTGATGTCGTTGTGCGTTATTTACGTTCATTAGGTTTTTCAGTGACTTATGTGCGAAATATCACCGATATAGACGACAAAATTATTCAACGTGCCAATGACAACGGGGAAGATTTCAAAAACTTAACGACCCGTTTTATTGAAGCGATGCACGAAGATACGGACGCTTTAGGGGTGTTACGCCCTGATCTTGAGCCACGCGCCAGCGATTCTATACCTGAAATCATTAACATGGTGCAAGCTTTATTAGATAAGGGTTATGCCTATATCACGGACAATGGCGATGTCTGTTACGCCGTCCAACGTTTTGCAGATTATGGCAAATTGTCGGGCAAGCGGCTAGAAGATTTACGTGCCGGGGAACGAGTAGTCGTGGATCAGTCTAAACAACACCCCTTAGATTTTGTCTTGTGGAAAAAAGCTAAGCCGAACGAACCCAGTTGGGATTCTCCCTGGGGGCAAGGACGTCCGGGCTGGCATATCGAATGTTCTGCTATGTCTACAACTTGCTTGGGCAATCATTTTGATATACACGGTGGCGGCATGGATTTACAATTTCCTCACCATGAAAATGAAATCGCTCAATCAGAAGGAGCAACCGGGGAGCCCTTTGTTAATGTCTGGATGCACAACGGTTTTGTGCGTATCAATGATGAAAAAATGTCCAAGTCTTTGGGCAATTTTTTTACCGTGCGCGAAGTATTGGAACGGTATCAACCTGAAGTCGTGCGCTATTTTATTTTAACCAGTCATTATCGCAGCCCCCTGAATTATTCAGATCAAGAGTTAGAATCGGCTAAACACGCTTTAAACCGCCTTTATACGGCACTGCGGGGATTACCTGATAGGTCTGGCACTCCGGTTGAAGAAGATTATATTCAACGCTTTAATGCGGCGATGGATGATGATTTTAATACGCCAGAAGCTTTGGCGATTTTATTTGAATTATCTCATGAAATTAATAAAATGCGTGATTTATCACAAGCAGCGCAATTGGGCGGAGAGTTGCGTCGTTTGGGGGGGATATTGGGCTTATTACAAGCCGATCCTGAAGCGTACTTACAAGGCACAGATCATGAGAGTGAAGAAATTGAGCGACTGATTGCGGAACGTCAAGCGGCTCGTAAAGGCCGTGATTGGGCAAGAGCGGATCAGATTCGTGCCCAGTTGAAAGAACAAGGAATAGTACTTGAAGATGGGGCAAAAGGGACGATTTGGCGGCGGGAATAGATTAGAAGTCCAAACTAAAGTTTGGACGCCTAAATCGAGGTTTTAGCGTCAATGCCGCCCATAAACATCATCAAAACGAACAATATCATCTTCACCCAAATAACTACCCGATTGCACTTCAATCAATTCCAAAGGCAATTTACCCGGATTTTCCAGACGGTGTTTAATGCCTAAAGGAATATAAGTCGATTGATTTTCAGTGAGGATCACATTTTTATCGTCTCGCGTAATTCGCGCTGTGCCTTTAACCACTATCCAATGTTCAGAACGATGATAGTGCATTTGTAAAGATAAACTCGCCCCCGGATTCACCGTAATACGCTTGACTTGAAAACGTTCTTCAGCATCAATACATTCATAACTACCCCAAGGACGGTAAACTTTACAATGTAATTCCGCTTCAGTGCGTTCTGAGGCTTTTAGGCGAGAAACGATTTGTTTGACATCTTGAACATGATCCTTATGCGCCACTAGCACCGCATCGGCAGTTTCTATAATCATCAAATCTTCCACCCCTATCGCAGTCAACAAGCGATGTTCAGCCCGCAAGTAGCTATTGCGTACATTTTCAGTCAGTATATCGCCCTGAATGACATTGCCCTCGCTATCTTGTTCACTGACTTCCCATAAAGATGACCAAGCACCGACATCATTCCAGCCAACATCTAGGGGAATCACAACCCCTGCCTTGGTGTGTTCCATCACCGCATAGTCGATGGAATCGCTAGGACAAGCTTTAAATGTGGCAGTGTCTAATCGCATAAAATCTTTATCTTGTTCCGCATTATCAATCGCTTGGCGACAAGCTTGCAACATTTCAGGCGCAAAGGCTTCCAATTCTTTTAAATATTGTGAAGCTTTAAACAAAAACATGCCGCTATTCCAATAATATTCGCCAGAATCGACATAATGCTGGGCGGTGTCAATATCAGGTTTTTCGACAAAACGTTTAATGGATAAGGCAATGCTGTCCTCTAGAAAATCCGTCGCATTGATATAACCATATCCCGTTTCTGGGCGATTAGGCACGATACCAAATGTGACCAAATAATTGGCCTGCGCTAAGGGCACGCCGGCGGTAATCGCTTCCCTAAATGCAGCCGCATTGGCAATCAGATGATCAGCCGGCAATAGTAATAATAGTGCATCGGGCTCATCAGCGATAGCGGTCAATGCTGCCACAGCGGCAGCGGGTGCCGTATTACGCCCTACCGGTTCAAGAATAATATGGGCGGGATAAATATCAATATTGCGTAATTGTTCCGCCACTAAAAAACGGTGACTTTCATTACAAACCATCAGCGGTGGCGACAAATCGGCAAGCCCTTCTAATCGTGTCACCGTATTTTGTAATAGAGTATGATTGCCAACTAAGGCTAATAATTGTTTGGGATAAGATTCGCGGGATAATGGCCATAAGCGGCTCCCTACGCCGCCAGAGAGTATAACGGGAGTTAACATAAATAATAGTGCCTGTTGTTTTAAATTGACGTAAAGCCGCTTGTTCAAAATCAATAGAATAAGTCACTGTTTTTTTTTTTTATAACCCCAACTCTCAATATTAAAAAACACACCATGTTGATGGGCTTCATTTAGACTCATCATGTTTTTGTCTCCAAATATACTGAGTACAACGGATTAGCGGAATAAACGGATTAATCCGTTGCACTAAGCTTAAAAAGGTTTAACCACCACCAAAATCGTCACAGCAATAAGAATCAACACCGGAAATTCATTAAACCAACGATAAAAAACATGACTGTGACGATTTCGATCCTGTTTAAAATCATTCAAAAACTTGCCACAGTACAAATGATAGCCTATCAAAATGACTATCAGTCCCAATTTTGCATGTAACCAACCCATGCTAGAATAAGCTGCCCAAGCATATTCCCATAACATCCACAAACCCAAACCGATTGTTATAATTGCGCTGGGTGTCGTGATACCATAGAACAATTTACGTTCCATGGTTTTAAACCGCTCATTGCTAATCTCATCCTCCGTCATGGCATGATAGACAAACAGGCGGGGTATATAAAATAACCCGGCAAACCATGTCACCACGAAAATAATGTGAAAAGCTTTAATCCACAGCATTGTTATTTCCTCTATATAGGAGTCCAAGATTTATCTTGGACGAAAAAATGGATTTAAATTACTTAGCCAATTTACAAAAACAATGGGCAGCAAAAGTCATCATTCAGCCCGATGACGTAGTTTATGCGCCACAACCGGATGATATTATTTTTAGTTTGGACATCCAATATGTGGACAATACCGCTTTTGTCGGTTTAGACGTACAACGTTATTCAGGCGAACGGATGGGGACTTATGTCGAGCAATCCGCTGTCGATGTACCTTATGTCCCACAATTTTTCTGTTTCCGCGAAGGTCCGCCCCTTTTGAAAATCATCAACTCGGTGCAGCAATATTTTAATCTAAAGCCCGATCTATTGATCACTGATGGACATGGTATCGCACACCCGCGCCGCTTTGGTGTCGCCTGTTGGTTAGGTGTGCATACCGATTTGCCCACTATCGGCTGCGCTAAAAAAACGCTACTTGATTATCAAGGCGTTTTAGGCAAAAAACGGGGCAGTTGCTTAGCCGTTTATTTGGAAAATGAGAAAGTGGGCAAGGTTTTACGCACACAAGAGAATATCAAACCCATTTTTGTCAGTCCGGGACATCAGATCAGTCTCAGCACAGCGACAGACATGATTTTAAATTTGGCACCCCGCTATCGAATCTGTGAGCCCCTGCGACGTGCTGATCAGGCGGCAAGAGCCTATGCCAAAGGCTCACCCCAAGCTGGTAATAAAGTATGCTTAATATCCAGATGATCGACAGAGCTACACTCGTTGGCGATTATGGTTGTGAGCTTCCATGTAAGAACGTAACAAAGTATTTATAAGTGATTGATAAGCTATTTTTTGACTTGTGTACCATTCCAGCATCTCAGAATCCAACGATAATTTAACTTCCGTTTTTTTCCTTTGAGGCGCAATCGCTTTGGAGAACATCTTTTCGGTGATTTCCGGAGAATCTTCATCATATCGGATATCTTCGTCTGTCATGTGATGTACACGCTGCCAATCGGTTTTATCGCCGCCGCTTTTTTCTAATTTTTTGAGTTCTTCGGTACTATATCTACTAACTTGAGCGATTGTCATAATAAAGTCTCCGTTCTTTCCTGCTTGCTTTGCGAAGAGAAATGACACGAACTTTTTCCTCTCTGTGAGTATAAACCAGTGTAAGTATCAATAGTTCTTCTCCCACCGGTGCAATGTCTATCCATCGTTGTTCAGTTGCATAATTGGACGGTATTGTTAATTTGTCAAGTGATTCATACATTTTATATGCTATAACAAAGTCTAATCCGTGTTTTTCCAGATTACTTTGTCGCTTATTTTCATCCCATTCGTACTCCATATTTTCATTTCCTCGTTTTCAATTTCATCTCATTAAAAAACAAAACTGGGACAGAAAAAAAACTATTTTGTCACATAACAGATAATTAAAAAGGTTTAACCACCACCAAAATCGTCAACGTTTTGGTGTCGCCTGTTGGTTAAGTGTGCATACCCTTTTGCCCACTATCGCTTGCGCTAAAAAAAACGCTGCTTGATTGTCAAGGCGGAATCTGTGAGCCCCTGCGACGTGCTGATCAGGCGGCAAGAGCCTATGCCAAAGGCTCACCCCAAGCTGGTAATAAAGTATGCTCAATATCCAGATG
>JALXAQ010000179.1 GCA_026991885.1 Thiotrichaceae bacterium | reverse complement strand
AATGCCATATCGTGTCGGGCAACCATAAAGGATTGCCTTCCGAGGCAAAAGTTTTCGCGCGCGAAAACTTTTGCCTCGGAAACAATATTCAGACGGCATGTAGGGGCAACGCCCTAGTGGTTGCCCGCCACGATATGGCATTGAGATTGAGGATAACGTTTAATTTTTTAATATTTTAATCCGCGCAATCCGTGTCATCCGCATAATCCGTGATTCAAGGTTTTATAGTATTTTTGAAAATTTTATGCTATTTATTCTTCGGCAAGGAGTCGGCCAGATTTATCTTGGACATCCAGCTTATTTCTTGCTAGCCAAGATTAAACCAAAACCAATCATCAAGATGGGTATCGAAATCCCTCCATAACTAATCAAAGGTAATCTAACATACATTTCGCTCCCAAAAACGAGGCTTATATTAACAAGTACTTGTATAAAAAAAGAAAAACTTAAACTAGCTGCTAATAAAAGAGCAAACTGATTTTGTGCTTTAAAAGAAATCAACATTGCTCTCAATAAAATGAAAAAATAAAGGCTTAATAAGACAATAATACCTAACAAGCCAAATTGATCGCTATAAAACGCAAGAACAAAATACGTGCTACGTTCTGTTACCAAGTGATAATGGAAGAGGGTATCACTGAGCCAGCCTTTTCCATATAAACTGATTGAATCCATAATCTGTTGAGATATCGAGGAGGGCGTGTTCCAATAAATTCCACGTCCTCTAGAATAATAATGGATAGAATGGATAGAATTGCTGATGGCACTAATCCATAAAAGCACTGCAATGCTACCAAACACCAAACACCAACTTCTGCCCGCTAGGATGAGAATAAAAATACCGGAAGAAGCAACGATGAAAGCCGTCCCGAAATCAGATTGTTTTACCATTAAAAAGACGGGGACTGCAATAGTAACAACTGCTATAAATTCAAAAAAACGTTCATAATGAATACGTTGCCAATCATCTGATTCATATCTATAAACAACACACCAACTCACCATCATTGGGACTACTAATATTGTCAGTTTGGGTAATTCGTACCATAGTTTGATTATACTAAGAGATAACCCCAAATGATGTATTGTATGGTTCTCAAAAAATGACATACCGACCAATAACAAAAGTGTCGAAATATATAAAAAGGGTACCCAAGCGACAATATACTGAGTGCGAAATTGTGCAAAAATTAGCATGAGTCCAAATCCAAGAAAAAGGTAAAAAACTTGGCGAATCATAGATTCAAGGTGTTGAGCACTGGCAGTATAGAGGATAATTAATCCTATCGCAGATAATACTAATAAACTTGTTATGAGAGGTTTATCTAAATGTTTAAATCTAAATAGTATTTTAAGGTTCATTTTTCATGTACTAGCTAATGACGGCACTGGTTCAGTCAATGCCATATCGTGCCGGGAAATGTGTTACAATCATTGGCTTTAAAATCCGAGGTCAAATCAAATCATGGAAAAAGACATGCTGGCAGGCGAAAATGATAAAGCTACCAGCTCAATTTACTTCGTTACTTCGTTTCAATTATTCGCGATTTGTTAAATGATGACTCATTTAAGAGTGAACATCGTACTGCGTCCAAGTTTTTTAGTCGCAAGTTTAAATTAGACTTTGTAACTGTCATTTTGCTAATTTTGCAAAAAAGCCGTGCCAGTGATGTGACCACCACCCTCAACTGCATAGCTCTCCCCTTGCAGACTTGTTATCAATGTGATAACAAGCGCAAGAGTCAAACTAAGTTTTTTACCAAAAAACATTAGCATTGTCTCCTTAGTTATTGAATTATAGAAAGCAATTTATACTGAACGCACTTTCCATCTATGAAAATCTGCCAGTCTTTTAGATTTTCACGGTTTTAAAGTACGCGCCGTATATGTTCAAAATGTAGTCTATAAAATTGTTGATGTCAAAAAAAAATTAACAATTCACATTGTAGGTTCAATATCACATTGACTGAAAAAGCACGGGCATTGTAACAGTTTGATATTAAATATATATCCATTAACAGATTTTGATATGAGTTGTCACTCATTATTCTTTTTAATCAAGTCATAAAAACAGACAAGCGCAGATTGATAACTGACGTTTAATTGTTTAGGTTTTTAATCCGCGCAATCCGTGTCATCCGTATAATCCGTGATTCAAGGTTTTATAGTATTTTTGGAAATTTTATGCTATTTTGGAGCCTAAAGCCGCTTTATTTGGCGAAAATTATTATAATATAATAAATAAATAATATTGAATGAATACTCAAGAATTAGAAGCCCTATTAAATGATCTTGAATCCGATAAAGTAGAGCGTAAAGCTTCAGTTTCGGATCGGAGTAAAATTCGCCGGGTGATTTGTGCTTTTGCCAATGACTTGCCGAATCACCAGCAAGCCGGTGTGATAGTTATTGGTGTTAATGATGATGGCAGTTGTGCCAATCTTGAGATCACTGATAAGCTTTTATTGACTCTCTCCGATATGCGAACCAATGGGAATATACTCCCTTTTCCCACCATGATCGTTCAAAAGCGAATACTGGCTGGTTGCGAATTAATTGTTGTTATTGTTGAACCTTCTGACAGTCCGCCAGTACGCTACGAGGGGCGTGTTTGGGTGCGCCTTGGTCCAAGTTTAGCCTTGGCGACTCCTGAAGAAGAACGTCGTCTCATAGAAAAACATCGTTCTAGGGATTTACCATTTAATATTCAACCACTTATTTCGACAAGCTTAGATGATCTCAATTTGGAATTTTTTGAGCAAAAATATTTACCTGCCGCTTTACCCGCCGACATTTTGGAACAAAATCAACGTTCAATTGAACAACAATTGGCTGCCATGAGATTTATCAACTTGGTACCCGTCATCAGTGCGACTGTCCTTGGTATCTTAGTCTTTGGAAAAAAGCCTCAACAAATTGTACCGGGTAGCTATATTCAATTTCTTAGAATCGACGGCACTACATTAACCGATCCGATAAAAGATCGTAAAGAAATAACGGGTAGTTTGTTTATCATCCTAAATGCTTTAGATGAAATATTTCAATCTCACATTTTAGTCAATTCTGATCTGACTACTCAGCCGATTGAAACTAATCAAGCTAATTATCCGTTAGTTGCATTGCAACAATTAGCGAGAAATGCTGTCTTACATCGTCTTTATGAAGGTACTCATGCGCCAGTGCGAATCACTTGGTTTAATGATAGAATTGAAATTCACAATCCAGGGGGACCTTTTGGGCAAGTGAATCGGCAAAATTTTGCTCAACCGGGTGTCACGGATTATCGTAATCCTCACCTCGCAGAAGTGATGAAAAATATGGGTTATGTGCAACGCTTTGGCTTTGGTATTCCCATTGCTCGTCAAGCACTTGAAAAAAATGGTAATCCGCCACCAGAATTTGACTTAGGAGAAACCCACGTTTTAGTCATTATTAGGAGCCGGCTATGAGTATTATTGCCATTTTTAATCCAGCCAGTGGCGTTGGTAAAACGTTTTTGGCTTATCATCTCGCTTGGATGTTTCGAGATTTAGGCTTAGAAGTGATTGTCGCCGATTTGGATCCCCAAGCTAAGCTAACAGCGGCTTTTCTTGATGAAGATGAATTGGAAGATAGGTGCTCCGTTTTACAGCAGTCACCTCAGGAAGTTGAAGAACAATTAACGCTTTTCTGCGGAGATATGTCTCTATTGACGTTTGAGGAGGAATTTTCAAAAGCATGGCATTTGCCACTCAATGAGACTTCAATTATTTCAGATTTTTGGCGAGTTTTAGAGGATTTGGCTCAAAGCGCTAATATTGTTTTATTGGATTTAGGCTCAAATTTAGGCGCCATTAATCGTAGCGCCTTAAGTGTGGCGGATTATGTCGTTGTGCCTTTAATACCCGATTTATTTTCAGTGCAAGCCTTAAAATATTTAGGCGCCAGCCTACGAAAATGGGGAATACAGCGGCTAGGAAAAATGCTTGGATATGTTATTTTTCAACAACCCATTTTATTGTATCGCGGTACCAACACTTATCCAAAATGGATGATGCAAATTCCAAATGTTTATCATCATGCGATATTGAATGATTCTGAAGAAAAAATGTTTTCATTGAAAGATGATCCCTATTGTTTGAAGATATTTAAAACTTATTATAGTCTGATTCCGCTGGCTCAAGAAGCGCGTAAACCTATTTTTCATCTGAAGCCAGCAGATGGGGCACTGGGTGCTTATGGGGATATCATTCCCACTGCATACCGCGAATTTCAACAGTTGGCTTTGAAAATTGCAAAAGGGGCGGGGATTGAGGTGGAGAAATTATTTTAACTACAGGGATTTGTTTTTAGCAGGGATAAGTCAAAACCTTTAACTACAGGGATTTGTTTTTAGCAGGGGTAAGTCAAAACCTTTAACTACAGGGATTTGTTTTTAGCAGGGGTAAGTCAAAACCTTTAACTACAGGGATTTGTTTTTAGCAGGGGTAAGTCAAAACCTTTAACTACAGGGATTTGTTTTTAGCAGGGATAAGTCAAAACCTTTAACTACAGGGATTTGTTTTTAGCAGGGGTAAGTCAAAACCTTTAACTACAGGGATTTGTTTTTAGCAGGGGTAAGTCAAAA
>JALXAQ010000178.1 GCA_026991885.1 Thiotrichaceae bacterium | reverse complement strand
GCCCAAACAGTATCAAATAACTGTGCCTATAGTATGGTAATCTCTAATAATATTGTCAAGTTTTTTGTGGGAAATCGGAAAAAAAAATTATTAATATATTGAAATATAAATATATTTTAACTTATAAACCCTCCTTATTTCCAGTGAAATATACAGCTAATAACTGATAACACGCAATAAAAAATGAGACGTGATTTCTTGTCTTGATTTGCTGAAACCAGTATCACTGATAAACTCACACGACTTATATAGAAATATAAACAAACGGTCGTTCATAGCCGATAAACGGTCATTTAGTTAATTAAATAACAGTGGACATTCAAATTCATCAAATAATGAAATCGGTTAAGACTCCGCACAGCGAAGTTAGTTCGTATCCACGTTTGGGAACGAGAAAAGTAGCTTCGCTTGCGGCACGAATTTGATTAAGCCCTCTTTCAGTTTTTACAACTTACTGTAGTAATCAAAATAATCTCTCACCGACTCCTCAAGCTCTTCATCGTCAATGGAGCCAGGACGCAATTCTCTAACCTTTTCGATAGCCTGATCTGCACCATAGCCCATAGTGACAAACATACAGGCTAACACTACCCCGGTTCTGCCGATGCCACATTGGCAATGTACAACGACGGGATGCGATGTTTTTTGCAAAAAAGAGACAACTTCATGAATAAGTGGACTGGGAATACGAGTAAAATCCGGCAAAGGAAAATGACGGTAAATAAAGGGGGATAAAATATCACTATCCGGTATATTTTCTGAGACAGATACCAAGGACTTAAAACCCATTGAGAGTAGCTCATCACTTACCTCTGTGGATTTTGGGAAAGCCATGCCCGCTAATTCATTGGGAATAACAAAAGAAAAATTTTGCATGTTTGTACTCCTTACCTTTTTATAAAAAAAATTATTTTACCACTTAGCTTGTACCCATCTTGACAGGCACATAGGAGATATCAAACAGATAAGTATTTCAGAATATGATGGAATAAATGGAGATAAATTTGGTAAAATGCACAGCGTCTTTATAATATAAGAAACATAAATTTACTTTATTAAGCATTCATAAAACTGATAGGAGAAACGATGTCAACTATACCAATAGAAATATGGATCGCGCTGGCTTGTGCGATAGCCGCCCTAATATATGGAATAATCTCGATCAAATGGGTACTAGGCAAACCCGCAGGTAGTGATCGTATGCAAGAAATTGCCACTGCCATACAAGAAGGTGCCAAAGCCTATCTGAATCGGCAATACACGACAATAATGATAGTCGGTGTCATCGTTGGCATCCTCATTGGGATATTTCTGGGATGGGATACGGCGATTGGATTTGCTATCGGTGCCTTATGTTCGGCAGCCGCTGGCTATATTGGTATGTATGTATCAGTACGCGCCAATGTCCGCACCACTCAAGCAGCGCATGAGGGATTGAATAATGCCTTAGGCGTCGCCTTTCGCAGCGGCGCGATCACTGGCTTATTGGTAGTTGGATTGGGCTTGCTTGGCGTGGCAGGTTATTATGCCGTGCTGCAAAGCATGTTGCCAGAGGGACAAACAATGGTTAATAATCTTGCCCCACTGGTTGGTCTTGGATTTGGTGGCTCATTAATATCTATTTTTGCTCGGTTGGGCGGCGGTATTTTCACCAAGGGCGCAGATGTCGGGGCGGACTTAGTGGGTAAAGTGGAAGCTGGCATACCTGAAGATGACCCCCGTAATCCTGCGGTGATCGCTGATAATGTGGGAGATAACGTTGGCGACTGTGCTGGCATGGCAGCGGATTTGTTTGAAACTTATGCAGTGACGATTATCGCTACGATGCTACTCGGTGGACTAATCTTTACGGGTGCAAACGCTAATCAAGCGATTTTATACCCCTTAGTCTTGGGTGGCGTCTCTATTATAGCCTCAATCATTGGCACGTATTTTGTGAATGCCAGAGAGGGTGGCAAAATTATGAACGCCTTATATCGGGGCTTAATCGTTGCCGCCGTTATCGCTGCCATCGCTTTTTATCCGGTGACATTATGGATAATGGGTGATAATGGCATGTATTCGGTGATGAATCTTTACGGTGCCGCTATGATTGGTTTGGTGTTGACCGCTTTATTGGTGGTGATGACTGAATACTACACAGCGACCGAATTTAGTCCGGTGAAGAAAATTGCTGAGGCTTCTACGACGGGACATGGTACTAATGTGATTGCCGGATTGGCGGTATCCATGGAAGCGACTGCATTACCCGTATTAGCCGTTTGTGCCAGTATTGGGGGCGCATATTATCTTGCTGGATTATATGGCATAGCAATTGCGGCTACCAGTATGTTGTCCATGACGGGCATTATTGTGGCTTTAGATGCTTATGGTCCTGTGACGGATAATGCGGGTGGTATTGCGGAAATGGCTGAATTAGATGAGAAAATTCGCAATATTACTGATCCGTTGGATGCCGTGGGTAATACGACTAAAGCGGTGACTAAAGGATATGCGATTGGCTCAGCGGGATTAGCCGCTTTGGTACTGTTTGCTGATTTCCAACACGAACTGGTAAAACATAGTGGCGAATCAATCACTTTTGATTTATCTGAGCCCATGGTGATTATCGGACTATTTATAGGCGGAATGATACCCTACTTGTTTGGCGCAATGGCGATGAAAGCCGTTGGTCGTGCAGCGGGCAGTGTGGTGATTGAAGTGCGCCGGCAATTTAAGGAAATTCCGGGTATCATGGAAAAAACGGCGAAGCCAGATTATTCCAAAGCAGTGGATATGCTGACAAAGTCGGCGATTAAGGAGATGATTGTGCCTTCTTTATTGCCGGTCTTAGTGCCCATTTTGGTAGGCCTTATATTAGGACCACAAGCCTTGGGCGGTTTATTGCTGGGTACGATCATTACGGGTTTGTTTTTGGCTATTTCGATGACAGCCGGTGGTGGTGCTTGGGATAATGCCAAGAAATATATTGAAGATGGTAATCATGGTGGTAAAGGCTCTGAGGCGCATAAAGCGGCTGTGACGGGCGATACTGTTGGCGATCCGTATAAAGATACGGCTGGACCTGCGATTAATCCGTTGATTAAGATCATTAATATTGTTGCATTGTTGATTGTGCCATTGTTATAAATACTTGCGACTCGTTCCCGAAGCTCCGCGCTCATCGAGCCGACACAAGTTCATTTACGATATTTTGTAGGGTGCGTCCTACGCACATTTTTCGCGTCAGGGGGACGCACCCGACAAATATAATTTTATTTCAAGTATTTAAATACTTATGTCTAAGTGAGTGCGCTTCGCTGCGGATACGAAGTCAGCGAAGCTAATGCCTGCCTCGACGCTCAATGCCATATCGTGTCGGGCAACCATAAAGGATTGCCTTCCTCGTTCCTCGGCAAAAGTTTTCGCTGCGCGCAGCGAAAACTTTTGCCGAGGAAACAAAAAATGCGGTCCTCTGTAGGGGCAATCCCTTGTGGTTGCCCGACACGATATGGCATTGGCCTCGACGCTCCGCGTCGAAGAGTTTCCTATGAACACACCAATAAAATCTTCGGATGATAATCTGTTTTTGCCAAATAGTTGCGATGTGTACACCGTCTTTTTAGGCATACTCGTGACTGAATTACTCGCTTTTGTTTTCGTGTTAGTGCCCCTAACGGATTGGGACTATACAAAGCTCGTCACCGATTTAGCAATGGTCTCATTATTTATGCAATGGGTGACATTGGGCAGTATGGGGCTATTATGTCTGATACGCCGTTGGTTATCTCACAATAACAAGATGGCGGCCTTCATAAGCTATCTGCTCATTTTAATGATGACATGGCTTATCAGTGAAATCGCTTGGCGCCTAAACTTATCGTCATCGAACCATTATCTATTATTTTTAGGGCGCAATATTGGGATTAGCGCGATTATCAGTGCCATCGCTCTGCGCTATTTTTATGTTCAATTTCACTGGAAAAAAGAAACCGACGCTAACGCCAACAGCCGTGCCCAAGCTTTACAAGCCCGAATTCGTCCACATTTTCTGTTTAACAGCATGAATACCATCGCCAGTTTAATCCGTTTTCAACCAGAAAAAGCAGAATATGTGGTAGAAGAATTTGCGGAATTATTTCGTGCGAGTTTGACAGATACGAAAACTTTCGTGACTTTTAAAAAAGAACTGACATTATGTCAGCAATATTTAGATATTGAAGCATTACGCCTTGGTGAACGTTTGCAGCTAGTTTGGAAAGTCGACAATATCCCTGAAGATGCACTAATACCTTTGCTCAGCCTACAACCTTTGTTGGAAAATGCTATTTATCATGGCATACAACCTTTAGAAGAAGGGGGAACGGTGACGATCAGTGGATTGTTTGATGGTAAACAAATTCAATTAATCGTTGAAAATCCTTTGGGTGCAAGCCTTTCGCCACATCAGGGTAATCGCATCGCACAAAAAAATATCCAACAACGCTTACTGGTTTTTTATGGTAATCAAGCAAAATTAAGTGTACAAAGAGAGACTGACACTTACCGCGTTATCATGTCTTTTCCTTATAAGAATGAATATGATGAAAATAGTTATCGCCGATGATGAACCTTTAGCACGAGTTCGTTTGCAAGCTTTAGTAGAAGAATTAGGCTTGGGCGAAGTTGTCGCTGAAGCCTGCAATGGTAAAGAAGTTTTAAGCGCTGTTCATGCTTACCAACCTGAGATTATTTTGTTAGATATTCGTATGCCTGGGATGGATGGTATGCGAACGGCTGAGAAACTCGGATCATTGCATCCCCTGCCTGCCATCATTTTTACGACGGCTTATGACGATCATGCTGTAGAAGCCTTTGAGCGTCAGGCGGTGGACTATTTGATGAAACCCATTCGTAAAGAGCGCTTAGAACAGGCACTTAAGCGAGCTCACACTTTTGTACAAAAACAATCTCCCCCCCCCTCACAAGAACCCAAGGCTCGCACTCATATTCGTTACTTTCTACATGGTGAGACGCGCTTGGTTCCTGTCAATCAAATTTATTATTTTATATCCGATCAAAAATATGTGGTTTTGCGTTGGACGGAGGGGGAGGTTTTAATTAATGAGGCTTTGAAAGATTTAGAACAAGAATTTGCGGGGCAATTTTTACGCATCCATCGCAGCGCACTGGTAGCGATGGTGCAGCTCGCCGCTTTTTTTAAAAAGGATGGGCGTTCTTATATTCGACTTAAAGATGTTGAAGAGCCATTGGAAGTGAGTCGGCGGCATTTACTGGACGTTAAAACAATCATAAAAGATATGCGCCTGCCTTCTCAGTGAACCATTCAAGATTATGTCAGAAATACATATAAACAAACACATCATCTACGTCACCGGCTTACCCCGCGCGGGCTCTACATTGCTATGCCAACTGCTGGGGCACCATCCACAGATTTATAGCACCGGGCACAGTTCTCCCCTCTCTCTCTCCTTAAATCATCTACGTCACCAACTCAGCGATAACGAATTTTTATTGTCACAACTGGATGTGGACTTTGAATTAGGCTATCAACGATTGGTCAATGCCTACCGTGGCTTCATTAACGGCTGGTTTGCTGAAACGGATAAAACTTGGGTGGTGGACAAAAATCGGGGCTGGCTCAATCAGTTGGAAACCGTGTTTCGGCTCGATCCTGATTGTCGTCTGTTGGTTTGTGTACGTGAACTGGGGCCGATTTATGGTTCCATCGAGGCGCAGCATCAAAAAACTTTATTGCTAGATTTTCCCGATCATCTCGCCAATTTGTCCCGCTACGCCCGCGCTGATAAGTTATTTGCCCCAGAGGGCGTGGTCGGTGGGCCTTTGAAAGCCCTTGAAAGCATACAAGATATCGAAAATTCATTACAATCGAGGTTGTATTACGTTATTTTTGAGCACCTAATAAGCGACCCTGTGGTGGTCATGCAAGGCATTTATCAATGGCTAGGTTTGCCAAACGGGCCTTTTGATCCACAAAATCTGTCGATAAAAGGGCATGAAAGCGATAGCTATTATCGGTTTAAGTACCGGCACCAAACGAAAAGTCGAATTCAGCCGATAGTCAATCATCCGATACCGGCGCGGATTAATGCTGAACTGAAAAAAAATTTTGCTTGGTTTTATCAGACTTTTTATCCAGGGCTATAGCTTTAAAGGCCCAGACTGACTTGACCAAAATCGTGCTATTATCAAACATTTTCTGAAAACGAGACTAAAACAATTACTAACTATGATTATCCTCTATCCTGAAATCGATCCTGTGCTTTTCCAACTTGGACCCTTAAAAATACATTGGTACGGCACCATGTACCTAATTGGATTTGGTATCGCTTGGTGGTTGGGTTCACGGCGTGCTGAAAAAGCCAATATCACTCCAGAACAAATGAGTGATCTTATTTTTTATGGCGTACTCGGTGTTGTACTAGGTGGACGCTTAGGCTATGTCTTATTTTACGATTTACCTACCTTTCTGGATACCCCATTAAGCCTTTTTAAAATCTGGCAAGGTGGTATGTCGTTTCACGGTGGACTGATAGGTGTTTTAGTCGCAACCTGGTTGTATGCACGCAAAATTAAACGGCGTTTTTTTGAAGTCACTGACTTTATTGCACCACTGGTCCCCCTTGCACTAGGCGCAGGGCGGATTGGCAACTTTATCAACGGCGAATTGTGGGGGCGTCCCACCCATTCAGATTGGGGAATGGTATTTCCCCATGTTGACAATCTAGCACGCCATCCTTCGCAATTGTATCAAGCCGCCCTTGAAGGCTTGGCTTTGTTTATCATATTATGGCTTTTTTCTAAACGCCCACGCCCGACGATGGCAGTATCGGGATTATTTTTAATTGGGTATGGCACTTTTCGATTTTTAGTAGAATTTGTCCGCACACCCGATGCACAGTTAGGTTTTATCGCTTTTGGATGGATGACTATGGGACAATTATTAACCTTACCTATGCTGATAGCAGGGCTCATATTGATGGGCTTGGCTTATTCGCGCTCAGTGGAAGACTCTAAATAAATCATGCGATCATTCCTACTCACTCGCCTACTGAGCACATTTATCGTTGTCTTAGGCGTTATCACCCTCGTATTTTTACTCATTCACCTGGTCCCGGGCGATCCCGTGCAAGCCATGCTCGGCGAAACGGCAACGCCAACGGATTTAGAAAGCTTACGAAAGGCACTGGGACTTGATCAACCCCTATTAACACAATGGTGGGTTTATATCACAAATCTGTTACAAGGTGAATTAGGCAACTCCTTATATTCCAAAAAACCAATTCTCGACATACTCTTAGAACGCTTTCCCGCGACCTTAGAATTAGCCATTGCCGGCTTACTCGTCGCCGTATTATTGGCACTACCGCTGGGGAGTATCGCGGCACTGCGTAAAGACTCTATTTACGATAACAGTGCGATGGTGTTTTCTTTACTGGGCGTATCCATCCCCAATTTTTGGCTAGGCCCCCTGTTAATACTCCTATTCTCCCTCATGCTAGGCTGGCTACCGGTCAGTGGACGAGAAGGCCCTTTATCACTCATCCTACCCGCCATCACTTTAGGTACAGCCCTGGCAGCCATACTAGGCCGTATGATACGCTCAACCTTACTCGAAGTGCTCAATGAAGATTACATCCGCACCGCCCGCGCTAAAGGATTATCTGAATCGGCGATCATCATCTATCACGCACTACGCAACGCTTCGCTACCCATCATCACTGTGCTAGGATTACAATTAGGTACATTATTAGGCGGTGCCGTGATTACAGAAATCATCTTTGCTTGGCCAGGCATCGGTCAATTAACCATTGACTCGATAGAACGGCGCGACTATCCACTGGTACAAGCTTGTATCTTATTGATTAGTTTAAGTTATGTCTTGATTAATACCTTGACAGACTTATTATATGCTTGGTTAGACCCACGGGTGCGTTACAGTGTTTAAATATTCTTCATTCATATTATTCTTATGGTTTTTATTAGCCATATTCGGCCCTTGGCTCCCCTTAGAGCCAAACTATATTATTTTGCCAAATATCTTACAACCGCCCTCCCTATCAGAATGGTTAGGCTACGATGACTTAGGTCGTCCCATTTTGGCTCGCCTAATCATGGGCGCAAGTACCTCATTTTTTGTTGCATTTTGGGTCATCTTTGTATCAGCCACGGTAGGGACACTGATTGGGACAATAAGTGCTTGGCTAGGCGGCACGGTTGACTTGATTATTGTACGAATCATGGATGTTTTTTTAGCCTTTCCAGGGATATTATTGGCCATCGCCTTATCAGGCATATTAGGACCAGGCATTGAAAATGTCGTTTTTGCACTCTCAGTCGTCGGATGGGTAGGCTTTGCCCGACTCGCGCGGGCACAAACGTTGTCATTGAAACGCCGAGAACATGTCCTAGCGGCTATCGCTTTGGGGGCAGGAACAGTGCGTATTTTGCGCTATCACGTTATACCCTTATTACTCGCTCCACTGATCATTGAAATCACCTTTGGTATTGCCGGCATTGTGATTGCAGAAGCGGGATTATCATTTTTAGGTTTAGGCGTACAAGCGCCCGCCGCTTCATGGGGCAGCATGATACGTGATGGCACGCGCTATATGCTGGTTGCGCCGCACATGGTTTTAGCACCGGGATTGGCCTTATTATTGGTCGTCTTATCGGTGAATATTTTGGGAGATAAATTGCGGGATCGCTTGGATGTGAAAAGTCATCAAAGCTAATTTATCCTATTTTTTGAAAAATGAAGGCCAAAAAAACCACAATGGCCTGGATACGAAGTCTCGATGTTCAAGTTTTTTTTGAGTGAAAAAAAAATGGAAAATTTTGGAAATTTGTTTGTCTACTAAAGATACTTGATACATCCACGACAAAGTGGCTAAGCATATTTTCTAACTTTTTAGGAGCAGGAAGTCATGAATAAATCAACTATCGTTACAATACTCGCCCTGGGTGCCGTTATCATTCAAACTGTAAATGTGGCCCATGCGAAAGGGTCTCTTATATTTTCCAAGAACACAGTTAAGGAACATCGTACAGGGCTAATGTTTCCAGGTGACATGCCCGCTATACGATTCCCAACTCAATATAAGGGATGCTCATCTGCTGAAAAGCAAAAAATTGATACAGCTTGGGCAATGGCGCACTACTTTATGTGGCGAGCAGACCAAACGATGGATTGGCTTGCCAGTAATGGCAAGAAGCGTAAAGCTGCGTGGTCCGCAAGCTATGTAGGCCGCAATGCCAAGAATTCATACCGAAATCATGCCCCTCGTGCTTGGTTTGGTCCTTATGATGGAAAACGTTTTACGACGGTAGATAAAGCTATTGAAAAGGTATTTACTGATCGTTTTCGTGGAAAAACTTTCAAAGTCTTTTGTCGGGTGAATAAAGGTGGAAAGGGTGCTCATCCCTGTTACCAAAAGAACCCTGGAGGGAATGGAACACCCGGTGCCAATCATATCGTCTATGGTAAAATTAACTTTTGTAAAAAATTCTTTAACCCTCGTCAAAATAGCCTGAATGATATTATGCATCGAGCTCGTGGTGTGGTGCATGAAGTATTTCATCATCTCCGTCTTAATAATGGTTTGTTCGTGACCGACACGCACGTCCATTGTCACAAGGGCAAGTGTGTGACGGATAAAGGCTATGGTCGGAAGAAGGCAACTCATTTGTCACACTACAAGAAAAAAGGTCACTATAAACGTGCAATTCGTAACACGGATAACTACGCACTGTTTGCGTATATGCTCGGTAGAAGAGCTTATGAAAAAACGATTACAAAATTTCCAAGCAAATAATCAACACCAATTACAGGGATACGTCAAAATAGAACTTAGACTTATCCCTGTTCTTCCAAGATAGATGTTTTAAGACAAGGGCTTTGAAATTTATACCCTTTTCCTCCGCCTGTTTCTCAGACTCATCCAAAGCTAAAGCTTTGGACTCCAAAATACATTAAAATTCAGGGTGAGGTACTTACCTTATTTATCAGTAACAGAAATCAGTTTGTCATAAATCAAGTTCTTACTTTCATAAGGAGGCGGAAAGACCCAGGTACCCACAACACTGCCAGTAAAGAGTTCGCCAGTATGGGGGCTAACGACCATAGTATGCTGGCCAATCCTGGGCAGGTTATTAGAAATATCTTCCCAGTTCTCGCCACCATCAATAGAGCGCCAAATCCCACCTACACCACTGGCGAACATGCCAGCGTAGATGACTTCGGGATGATTGGGATCTATCGCGATGGTTCTAACGAAATTGCCCACTTCAAGTCCGCCTGCTTGCGCTAACACGCCTGTGCTGTACCAATTCAAACCGTCAAAAATGGCCAGATCACCTTTTTCATCAATGCTGTAAACCAGATCAGGGTCCACCGGATCCACTGCAAAGGTTGGAATCCGATCAAGTTTTTTGAATTGCCAGCCAGGTGCTGTGTACAAGCGCCATGTTTTTCCCCTATCGTCGGAACGGAGAATCTTTAGCAAGTGAATGTGCATGGCATAAATAGTATCCGGTTGCGAGAGGGACATCCCTAGAATCTTAGCGGGGCCTAAGCCACCGAAATCGACATCTACAAAGGTTTTGCCAGCATCATGAGATATTCTCTTGCCGGCATAGACCACGTTAGGTGCCTTGGGATGAAAGGCTATAAATTCATTCATCTCATATAGATCTCGGTATATCTCGCCCTCTTTGCGCTTTTGCACCAATTTCCAGCTACGGCCACTGTCTTCAGAACGCATCAGGAGGGTTAGAAAATAGCGACCAATGGAAGCGACAATGACCTGAGAGCCGGGGATGGGTTGGAAACTGCCTGAATTGGTGCCCATCCAGGGGATCAGCCTTGCTTTCTTACCTTTTCCATTGTCAATGATGGTGCTGTACCAGTCCCAGGCTTGCTTGTTTCGCCACACAAAATAGTCGGTCCCGGTCGTCGTTAGGGTCATGCCCACGTCAAGGTTGAAGAATGCCATCCTTTGCGGATCAAAGGCATCAAAGGCC
Source organism: Thiotrichaceae bacterium (assembly GCA_026991885.1). Taxonomy (GTDB): domain Bacteria; phylum Pseudomonadota; class Gammaproteobacteria; order Beggiatoales; family Beggiatoaceae; genus Thiomargarita. The sequence continues at coordinate 37,154 of JALXAQ010000178.1, read as the reverse complement.
AGGGCGCTATTATACCAAGCCCAGGCATATCCGGTGAATAGACTGGCACTTTCCTTGAAAATCTTGCCGCCATCTGTCGTCTTCCAAAGAGTGGCCTGAGAAAAGGCCACAGCCTCGTCAGGATTTTCAGGATTGGCAACGATGCCCGCCAGTTCTCCCGTGATAGTCTTTTTATACCCCCTGGCCAGTCCAGGCGTGGGAATAGCCTTTACTTTTTCAAACCAGCTCTGTCCGCCATCATGGCTGACGATGGTATTGGAATAATTGCCAACAAGATAAAGAACCTCAGGGTGGCCAGGATTCATAAAGACCCGGGCAGCGTCATAAGATTTTAAGAGTGAGAAAGTGGCACCACCATTGCTTGAGCGATAGAGTCCTTTGCCCCTTTTTCGCACTCCCCAAGAGACCTTTTCATTCTCAAAGAGGGTGACATAGATAATTTTAGGATTTTGGGGATTGATCGCAATGGAGCTAATTCCTTGTTTTTTCGAGAATTGACCCAAAGGCTTAAAATTTTTTCCCCCGGCATGACTGATAAACAGTCCACGGTTTGAGGCCAAGTAAATAATTTTGCTCTTAGTGGGATGGGGTTGGATGGCGTAGACCGTGGAGTGGCCTGGGAGTTTGCTCATTAATGTCCAGGTGATGCCCATATCTTCAGAGCGATAGAGTCCCCCATCATCACTCTCCTTGGCATCAGGCTGGCTGGCAGGAAAGGCCGCATACCAGCGCTTGGCACCAGCAGACGTGATAGTCGTTGGATCATAAGCGATGTTATGACGATACATGCGGTGGTGGTTGGAGGTGTAATTAGTCTGAACTGGCAGGACAAATTTCCAGTCATCGCCACCATTAGTTGAGCGGTATAAGCCTTGATATTTTTCACCCAGGAAATTCCAGCTATTATCGCTGATCAAAAAGATCGTTTTTGGCGCAACCGGGTCCACTTCGATTGATTGACCCTGATTGACCAACAACCCCCTGTCAATGCTCTTTTCCCATGTCTCGCCACTATTTTTACTGCGCCATACGCCTGCAACATCTTGGGAAAAATAGATGAATTCGGGGTGGTTGAGACAACGGGCGATACTGTGCGGGTGCTGTTCAGCCTCTCCGCCAGGTTTGCCCTGCTGAAATTCCTCTTTTGAGCGGACAGGCATCACCCGCCATTCAGCAGGACGTGTCGATCTCGGGAGCGTCAGAGCAGGACGTGTCGATTTAAACTTCGTTAGAGCAGAATGGTTAGGCTGACTGGTCTTATTTTGTGTCTGTTTTTTGACATATACTGTAGGGGTCGGTATATTTTGTGCTTGTGCTTTGAAAATAGCTTCAACTTGTTGAGGATTTAGGGCGCTATTGTAGATACGAATGTCATCCAGGAATCCATGCAGGTGGCTCGGACTTGCTGGTAGAGCACCAATGTAGGTGGGATGATTACCCAGTTCTAGTTTACCACTGAGAATTTCCCTGTTTTCTTCGTTGCCATTGATATAAAGTATGTATTTACCATTTTGGTAAGTGATGGCGACATGATACCAACGCTTTTCCGCCAATTCGGTTACGGATAAGAGATAATGGGTATCGCTGTTTTTTCCTTGGGTGGTGCGTACAGCCGTGCGGATACGATTAGCTGCCAACTGTAGCATGAACGGATAGACATATTTACCCCGTTGAATCAGGGTCTGATAATAGTTATTGCTTTTTTCAAAGTTGAGCCACAAAGACACGGTGAATTTTGAGCCGATATTTAAGCTGTCGTTTCCCAAAGCCACATAGTCGTTTTGGCCATCGAAAAAAAGAGCGCCGTCAATGAGTCCCTCACTGCTCCAGGTTGGCGAGCCAACCAAGGTGCCATTATTTTTTTTTGCGGCGGAATCGAGCGCGACGGTGCCGCTGGATTCATCAAGTCGCCAATGACCAACCAGGGTGTTGGGGGAAATCTTTTGAATATTGGGTTTGTCCGATTTTCCTTTAGTGACAGGACTACAAGCACTGACTATGATAGAAATGGCTATTGCTAAAACAGATATTGTGAAATGACGTTTGTTTGGCGCATTTCTCATGATAATTATTCCAGTCGTAATAATAAATATTAATGATACCTCATCTGCAAACAAAAAGTCATCCTAATACTTGGCATCTTAAACAAGCAATACGCCATCTAAAAGCAGGCGGTATTATCGCCTATCCCACCGAAGCCGTGATGGGGCTTGGTTGCTCACCAGCTAATAAAAAAGCAGTAGCGCGTTTGTTGGCACTCAAACAACGCCCTTGGCAAAAAGGCTTAATTTTAGTGGCGGCTGACTATGCACAACTTGAGCCCTTTCTTGAGCCATTAACGCCAAGTATAGAAAAAAGAATATTTGCCGTGTGGCCAGGACCCGTGACGTGGTTATTGCCGGCGAAACCAACTGTGCCATACTGGTTACGTGGACAATCCCGCAAACTCGCTGTGCGAGTGACGGCACATCCCCAAACAGTTGCCTTATGTCAACACTGGGGAGGTGCCTTAGTCTCTACCAGTGCCAATATCAGCGGCCAACCTGCACCTAAAACCGCCTTAAAAGTGCGCCATATCTTTGCACAAACAATTGATTACATTTTGCCTGGTGTCGTCGGCGGACGACAAAATCCTAGCGAAATTCGTGATGCTTTTACTAATACAGTGCTACGTTAGGAACGCGCATAAAATAACTTAGTCAACTTCAAAACAAGACCTGGCAGGTTAAAAACCAAACCTGCCAGGTCAAATTCAGCTCGGGTTGTGCCTTTGACCTGCCAGGTTTGGTTTTAACCTGGCAGGTCTTGTTTTGACTTTTGTTTTGACTTTCAGACGTTACGCTCACCTTAGTAAGGAAATTTTTTCATGTCATACATCGAACCCGTTAAAAATTATTTATTAGAATTACAAAACCGCATTTCTACGGCTATAGCCAAAGAGGATGCAGGATGCCAATTTCACGAAGATGAATGGCAACGTCAGGAAGGGGGCGGAGGTCGCTCTCGTGTACTGAGTAATGGTCTTGTTTTTGAACAAGCTGGGATTAATTTCTCTCACGTTTACGGCACAAAACTGCCCGCCTCTGCAACAGCACAACGTCCAGAATTAGCAGGATGCGCTTTTCAAGCAATGGGCGTTTCTTTAGTCATACATCCACTCAACCCTTATGTACCGACTTCTCATGCCAACATACGCTTTTTTCTGGCCGAAAAACCAGACAATCCCCCAATCTGGTGGTTTGGAGGTGGCTTTGATTTAACACCCTATTATGGTTTTGAAGAAGATGTCGTACATTGGCATCAAACAAGCAAAGCCGCTTGTGAGCCTTTTGGAAAAGACATATATGCCCGTTATAAAGAATGGTGTGACAAATATTTTTTCCTCAAACACCGTAACGAGCCGCGTGGAGTGGGCGGATTATTTTTTGACGATTTAAATCAATGGGACTTTGATACATGTTTTGCTTTTATGCAAAGTGTTGGAGATCACTATTTACCCGCCTATCTACCAATAGTGAAAAAACGTAAGGCATTGCCCTATGGAGATCGTGAGCGCGATTTTCAACTTTATCGACGAGGGCGTTATGTAGAATTTAATTTAGTGTATGATCGAGGCACATTGTTTGGGCTGCAAAGTGGCGGACGCACCGAGTCTATTTTGATGTCTTTACCTCCCTTGGTGAAATGGCGTTACAATTGGCAGCCGGAGCCGGGTACCCCAGAAGCGCGGTTGTATGAGGTTTTTTTAAAGCCAAAGGCGTGGGTATAAATCAAGTCTATCATTTTGACATCCAAACTAAAGTTTGGACTCCTATTTTAAGAGGTCAATAGTTATCAATAGTTTTGTGGATTTTTATAAAATCAGTATCGGAGTACTTTTTCTAAGCATTGTGGCACTTTATACCTATTTTGATAATAGTGGTATGCCACACCTGACATTATTGGTATTTGTTACCATGGTTGGCGGCTATATGGCAATGAACATTGGTGCCAATGATGTTGCCAACAATGTCGGACCAGCAGTCGGTTCCAAAGCGCTCACCTTGATAGGTGCTATTATCATCGCGGCCATTTTTGAAGGCAGTGGCGCATTAATTGCCGGCGGAGATGTTGTCAGCACCATCAAAAAAGGCATTATTGATCCCAAGCTGATTACAGATACCTCGGTTTTTGTTTCAATCATGTTAGCCGCGCTTTTAGGGGGCTCTATTTGGCTCAACATAGCGACAGCATTGAGCGCACCTGTTTCAACCACACACTCCATTGTAGGGGGAGTCATGGGGGCAGGCATTGCCGCGATGGGATGGCACATTGTCAACTGGTCAACAATGGGCAAAATTGCTGCCAGTTGGGTCATTTCTCCGGTTTTAGGCGGACTCATTGCCGCCTTTTTCTTATATCTTATTAAAAACCGAATTTTTCATAAAGAAAATACATTGGAAGCCGCTCAAAAGTTCGTTCCGTTTTTAATTGCTCTTATGAGTTTCGCCTTTTTCACCTATTTAGCAATCAAAGGCGTTAAAAAAATAATTAAAATAGATTTAACAACCGCTTTATTCGCAGCCACGCTATTTAGCATAGCGACTTATCTGATTATAAAACCTCTTATTATCAAAGCCTCAAAAACGTTTTCAAATGAAAGAACAGATATTAATAAACTTTTCACCCTGCCTTTGATTTTCGCTGCTGCACTATTAAGTTTTGCTCATGGTGCCAACGATGTTGCTAATGCGATTGGTCCTGTTTCTGCGATTTATGAAGCATTGCAAACTGGCTCAATTACTGAAAAAGCGACTATCCCACTTTGGGTGATGTTGGTGGGTGCGCTAGGTATTGCTATTGGGCTGGCAACTTATGGCCCCAAATTGATCAAAACGGTGGGTAGTGAAATTACTGACCTTGATCAGGCAAGTGCTTGGTCAATTGCCATGTCTTCAGCCATTGTTGTGATTATCGCTTCTTGGCTGGGACTGCCGGTGAGTTCGACGCATATTGCTATTGGCGGTGTTTTTGGTGTGGGTTATTTACGATATTATCTTTATCAAAAGTACGAAAATGAAATTGAAGGGGTAAAAGCACATCATGTCAAATCGATCAATAAGAAAATCGCCAAATGGAGTCGAAAACGGGAAGGTTTAGATGACGAATTTGAAATAACGCAAATTCAAGATCGGATAGCAGGAAAAAAACAGGAATTGGAGCAAATAAAGAAGGGGAGTGAGATAGAATTCACGAAGAAAGAGGCAAAAAAGCTGGACAAAATTAAAAAACGGCAATACGTTAGACGAGAACAGCTCATAAAAATTATAGCGGCTTGGTTAGTTACCGTCCCCGTTTCTGCATTAATCGGAGCTATGTTATATTTTGTGTTTAGCCTGACTGCTTTTTAACTATACCAATATTAACAACAGAATTGCGATCTGATAGGAGAACATATATGCCAACTTATGATTACCGCTGTATAGAAAATGGTCGAGTTGTAGAAGTGAAACACTCGATAAGTGAAAAACTGACAACTTGGGGAGAAGTTTGTAGCCGTGCAGGTATGGATTTAGACGCAACCTCTGCCGATAGCCCAGTGGAACGTTTGATTTCTGGGGGACAAGTGGTCCACAGCGGCAGTTTGAAAAATCCTGAACCAACTTGTGCTTCAGGCAATTGTGGTGGCGGCATGTGTGGTTTGAATTATTAATGAGTTCTCGTTCCTTTGCCTCGCGGAACGAGAATTAGAATTAAATTAAGGGCAACCATAAAGGATTGCCCCTACATCATAAAGGTCCTTTGTAGGGGCAATCCCTTGTGGTTGCCCTTAACTTAATGGCATTTTTTTCACGCTATTCCCACTCAATAGTCGCCGGCGGTTTTCCAGAAATATCATAACTCACCCGCGAAATCCCCGCCACTTCATTAATAATCCGATTTGACAGCGTTTCCAACAAATCATAAGGCAAACGTGCCCACCGCGCCGTCATAAAATCAACCGTTTCCACCGCTCGCAAAGCAACCACATAATCATAATGTCGTGCATCCCCCATCACCCCGACAGATTTGACCGGTAAAAAAACGGCAAAAGCTTGACTCACCTTGTCATACCAATTTTGTTTGCGTAATTCTTCAATAAAAATCGCATCTGCTTGGCGCAAAATATCAGCATAATCTTTTTTAACTTCGCCTAAAATTCGCACCCCTAAACCCGGTCCTGGGAAGGGATGGCGATAGACGATTTCATGGGCTAAGCCTAATTCAATGCCAATTTTACGCACCTCATCTTTAAATAATTCGCGCAACGGCTCAACCAATTTCAGTTGCATTTTTTCAGGTAAGCCGCCCACATTATGGTGAGACTTTATGACATGGGCTTTGCCCGTTTTTGCCCCAGCGGATTCTATAACATCGGGATAAATAGTGCCTTGCGCTAGCCAAGAAACCTTCGTCAATTTATCCGCTTCTTCTTCAAAGATTTCAATAAACAAATTACCGATAATTTTGCGTTTTTGCTCTGGATCGGAAACGGCTTTTAAAGCATTTAAAAAACGCTCCTCTGCATCAACACGTATCACTTGCACGCCCAAGTGTTGAGCAAAAATCGCCATGACTTGATCGGCTTCCTGTAAACGTAACAAGCCATTATCAACAAAGACGCAAGTCAGTTGTTCTCCGATAGCGCGATGCAACAAAGCCGCCACCACGGATGAATCAACGCCGCCCGATAAAGCCAACAAAACTTTACCATTGCCTACCTCAGCGCGAATCCGCTTTATACTGTCATCAATAATATTAGCAGGCGTCCACAGCGCATCACAGCCACAAATGTCATGCACAAATCGTTGCAAAATGCGAGTACCTTGCAAAGTATGAGTGACTTCAGGGTGAAATTGTAGTCCATAAAAATGGCGAGACTCATCAGCTATACCAGCAATGGGCGCATTATCCGTTGAAGCAATCCGTTTAAAACCAGGCGGTAATTCGCTCACCTGATCACCGTGACTCATCCATACATCTAATAAGCCGTAACCTTCGGGGCTGATATGATCTTCAATTTCGCGGAGTAATTGTGAATGTCCCCGCGCCCGCACTTGTGCATAACCAAATTCACGCAAATTTGACGCTTCAACTTTGCCACCGAGTTGTAATGCCATTGTGTGCATACCATAACAAATGCCCAATACCGGCACACCTAAAGTAAACACACAATCTGGGGCACGAAAATTGAGATCAGTAACAGATTCCGGGCTACCTGATAAGATAATGCCTTTGGGCTGAAAATCTTCAATATCTTTTTCCCCAATATGATATGGCGTAATTTCACAAAAAACGCCGCACTCTCGCACGCGCCGAGCGATGAGTTGCGTGTATTGCGAGCCAAAATCAAGGATGAGAATACGATGAGCGTGAATATTTTGCATAAATTTTGTTATCGTTCCTAGTGAGTTTCCAGACTACCCAAACAAGCCAAGCTGCATCCACTATTTCTCATTCAAGACAACTTGTGGATCATCACGACGTCGACGAAATTTGGCCGCGCAACTACGCAATCGCCATAGCGTGGCTGCTGACACATTGGCATTTTTCTGAGAGGGCGTTGATTCTACTGTGTTTGTTGTTTGAAATTTGGCCATTATACCAGAATAATAATTAATAAGACTGAAAGTGCCACCCAGCAAGGCTGGAAAAACGATGGCTAAACAGAAAATGATTGCTATCAACTCTTTTTTAGTGAGTGCCACGCTGGGTTTGAGATTTGTCTGTTGGGATTCTAGGTTAACCATTTTCATCTCCACTTTAAAGGGATAAACTTGCACTTATTATATTACTATAAATTTTATTATTAATTTAATTTAATTAATAATCTAATAATAAAATGCTCTGTTATCATTGAATATCTGCGGGGGCAACAAATTGTACTTGACAGATTTGCAACTAAGTCGTATCCTTGCCAGCCTTTTAATAGAGCCGAATTTTTTTTTGGAGTACCTAATGAAAACCTTTAGCGCCAAACCTGAAACCATTCAACGTCAATGGTTTATCATTGATGCTCAAAATCTGGTTTTAGGGCGGCTTGCCACTGAAATCGCTAAACGCTTGCGGGGCAAACATAAACCAGAATATACGCCGCATGTTGATACTGGCGATCATATTGTCGTGGTTAATGCCGAGAAAGTGCGTGTGACCGGTCGTAAAACAACGAGTAAAATGTATCATCACTATAGTGGTTATCCGGGGGGGCTTACGTCGATACCTTTTGATAAAATGATGCAAAAGGCACCAGAGCGGATTATTGAATCTGCTGTCAAAGGTATGTTACCCAAAGGACCACTAGGGCGTAGTATGTTTAGCAAACTAAAAGTTTATGCTGGTACCGAACATAAGCATATAGCTCAACAACCAATCCCATTGACTATAAAGACTTAAAGATTATAAAATTATGGAGCAATATTATGGTACCGGGCGGCGCAAAAGTTCAGCAGCGCGTGTCTTTCTGAGACCCGGAGAAGGTAGAATTATTGTAAATAATCATCCGCTTGATAAATACTTTGGTCGTGAAACAGCCCGTATGGTTGTCCGTCAACCCCTGAAGGTGGTAGACAGGGAGAGCGCTTTTGATATTTATGCCACAGTACGTGGTGGTGGTAATACAGGTCAAGCGGGTGCGATTCGACACGGGATCGCTCGTGCGTTGATTCTGTATGATGAAACTTTTCGGGCTTCATTGCGTAAAGCGGGATTTGTGACTCGCGATTCTCGTCAAGTTGAGCGTAAGAAAATTGGTTTACATAAAGCGCGTAAACGTCCACAATATTCAAAACGTTAGTTTTGTAGTTTAGTTTAGAGGAGTTCAAGATTTATCTTGGACGTGGGGGATCGTTTAGCGGTAGGACTATGGACTCTGACTCCATCAACCCAGGTTCGAATCCTGGTCCCCCAGCCACACCGCCTTTTTAAATCAATGGCAAAATTCAACACCCACCTCACCGTCGCCACATCAGTCAGTGCCACCCTTGCCATTGGGCTCTTTTTAAGTGACTCTGCAAGTGCAAAAGCAGCATTTTTATATTGGCTACTAGGCACTTTGGGCGGTATTATGCCCGACATAGATGCCCCTCAATCTATTCCCACCCGACTTTTATTCACCAGCTTAGGGATATTGTTCGCATCCTTTCTTGTAATAACCGAATTCAAACAATTGTCTTGGCTTGCACTCGGTTGTTTATGGATAATCAGTTATCTCACTGTCCGTTATGGGCTGTCTAAATTATTTAACAAACTCACTGTCCATCGTGGCAATTTCCATTCCATTCTAGCGGCACTTTTATTTTGTTTTCTCACCACTGCAACAAGCTATCATGTCTTAGAAATCGGAGAATTGTTAGCTTGGTTTGCTGGCTTATTTGTGATGGTAGGCTATATCGTGCATTTGTTATTAGATGAACTTTATAGTGTAGGCAATGCCAAATTATCCTTTGGTAGTGCATTAAAAATTGCCAGTTTCCGTCACAAAATATCAACGGTTTTATTGGTGTTAGCAACTTTAGGCGTTTTTCTACTCACGCCAAGTACCGAGCAACTTGTTAAAATTCTGTCACACCACCATATATTTTAAATACTACCCTTACAAAATTTAGTCTCAGCGGTTTTCAAATTGGAATTCAGTCGGACACCGGCAGATTTTATGGCAATGTTCGATGCCTTGTTAGACTGGGTTAAAGAACCTGCTCAAGCCAGTTTAGACAACGCTTTTACCACTTGGATCACGCAATTGCTGTTACCAAAACGTTTACCAGAGGCTAAATTTGACAAAATTATCAACTTACAGGAGATGAGAGCCATGTTAGCGGATAGAACCATCATACCGTGGACGGAACAATGGAAGGCTCAGGGATTGACTCAAGGACTTAAGCAAGGGCTTAAGCAAGGACGGGCGGAAGGATGGGCGGAAGGACGGGCGCAAGGCGAAGCACGCTTACTTATCCGTTCCTTGGAAAGAAAATTTGGTAGTTTGGATAATGAGACATGGGCGGTTATCTACCGTTTGGATGAAAATAGCTTGTTGGATTGTATTGAACGACTGGCAACGGCACAAACAGTCGATGAGGTTTTAGGAAACCCATAAATAGGAGTCCAAGATAAATCTTGGACTCCAAACCAAGTTTATCAAGAGTTTTATCAAGAGGAATCACTATGCCCCAAATAGTCATCATTGGATCAGGCTTCGGCGGATTGACAGCGGTTAGAACGCTACGCAAACAAGGTTGTCGCGATCCCATTACATTAATTTCACCACGCCCAGTACTGTTTTATTATGCCAGTTTAATATGGGTGCCAGCGGGATTACGCAGCGAAGAAGATTTAACGGTGCCACTAGATAAATTCTTCAAACGTCATAATGTGAAATATCATCAAGGCTCTGTGACAGGCTTAGATGATCGAGAAGTGCAAACCGATAATGGCACAGTCGCTTTTGATAGTTTGATTATCGCCTCGGGTGGACGTTTTATCAAAAAACTGCCCGGCATAGAACATATTTATACGCCTTGTGAAGGCTATGCACCAACAAAAGCATACAGTGATCGTCTTGCCGCCCTTGAAGGTGGCACATTAGCATTTGGCTTTGCCAGCAATCCGAAAGAACCGGTTGCCATGCGTGGTGGCCCTATTTTTGAATTTTTGTTCGGTATCGATACCTTATTAAAAAAGCAAAAACGCCGTGATAAATTTGAATTAGTCTTTTTTAGTCCCGCTGCTGAACCCGGAAAACGTTTAGGCGGGAATGCTGTCAAAGCCTTGTTGGGAGAGATGGAAAAATATAACATTCGTACCCATTTAGGCCATAAACTGAAAGGCTTTAGTGCGGACGCGGTGCATACTGAGGGAGGCGATATAGCCAGTGATTTGACCTTATTTATGCCAGGCATGATGGGACCCGCTTGGGCGGAAAACAGTGGATTGCCCCTTTCAGAAGGGGGATTTTTCCAAGCTGATGCCTATTGTCGCGTCCCTGGATTTAAGGGCATTTATGCGGTCGGCGATGGCGGTAGTCATCCTGGTCCAAAATGGTTACCTAAACAAGCACACATGGCGGATTTACAAGCGGAGGCTGCGGCTAAAAATTTGCTGGCTGAGCAACAAGGGCAAGAACCCCAGCATGAATTCAAAACGGAATTGATTTGTATTATTGATACGCTCAATAAGGGTGTGTTGATCTATCGTGATTCAAAACGGGCGATGTTGATGCCTAAATTGAGAATCTTTAATTGGGCTAAGCGCTTCTTTGAATGGCTATATTTGCGCCCTTATCGTTAAGGGTTGGTAGGAGTCCAAGATTTATCTTGGGGTGTTATGGGTTGCCGGCGCGTGGCAACCCGAAAAAAGCAAACACCAAAGGCAGCGAGAGATTTGTCAATGTCCTAACATTTTGTGCGAGTTTTGGTTCATGACTTCTTGTGCTGCCAGTGCCAGAAAATCACTACGAGTCATTTTGTGGTGACTGGCATACGCATCAATACGTGAAACCAATTTGGAAGGCAAAGAAATATTAAGTCGCACCGGTTTCAGATTTAATCTGGAAACATTGATGTCCAACATCATCCAGAGCCCTCCGTGATATTCTTTATTTCTTATAAGTTGCTCCAAAGAACTTGGCTTCGGTAGTTCCATGTCTTCACCTTCGCAATAAAGCTCTACAGATTCCTGAACCATGGCGGGCAATTCATCCCAGTTATCAGCCGCCGAAAAACAGCCCGGAAAATCTGGAATAGTCACACCATGAGCATGTTCTGCATCACCTTGATGAACATAAACAGGATAAAGCATTTCAATCACCTCCAGTCCCAACCTGCTTGACGATAGATATGTGGCACGACAACATGACCAGACTTATCGGGATGTTTAAATTTTTCATGATCACCCTTACCACCCACTTTAAGCCAACCATCATCAATCAATCGCTTAATAATGTCTGAGCTTTTCATTTATTTATACACACATAAATATAGCTAGGAGTCCAAGATTGATCTTGGGCTCCTAACTTAAAATAATGCCCTTGTAAACTCCAACCCCAAACTTTCTCTCATTTTTTCAATCTCTTGCCCTGAAACAAAATGTCCCCCTCCCGGCCCTAAATCTTTGCCATTATGGGTAAGATTCAATAAAATCATACCTTTTGCCTTGCATAACTTAATCTGCGCTTCTTCAGAACAAGCGTTGCAGGATTCACATAAGATACGCATTTGGGGATGCCGTCCCTCTTTAAGCAATTGGTTTATCCAGATATTTTTATAAGGATAGTTAGGGTTCGCTTTGGCTTGGCTGACGTGTTGAATTAGCCTTTTTTTGGGTGGTATGACTCTCCAATGTAGCGGAGTTGGTTGGGATATTTGGGATCGTAAAGTCCATAGATATAGCTTGTCATGTTTTTGATTTTTCCTTTTTTAGTGTCAGACATAATTAACAGATTATCAAATTTTTGTCAATCAGCTCGTTTGCATTGCACGCAAAAAGCCTATGGTTTTTGCTTGAATACCACTAAAGTAATATCATCATACACCTTTTCTGCCCCAATGTATTGTTTCACATCGGCAATGACTGCCTGTTGTATTTCTAAGGCGGAAAGATGCCAATTGCGAGTGATGACTTCACACAAGCGCTCTATTCCATATTCTACCTGATCTGGGTTAATGGCTTCAGTAATGCCATCAGTGTACAATACCACCCCATCGGAGGGTCGCAATTCCAATTCTTTTGGTGACATAAAGGTGCTAATGTCTGGTACCATGCCAATAGGAAAACCTAAATCAAGGGTATTCAGCCGTTCAAGTTTGCCATTCTGACGCACCAGCAACACCTCTTCATGTTGTCCGATCAAACGTAAAAGGCCGTGCCCTTGCGAACTCTGTGGTTGATAATCTACTAAAGACAGTGTTATAAATTTACCATTATTCATCCGTTGCACATTGTGATAAATGGTACGATTGAGACTGTTCAAAAAATGGTTATAATCAGTAAGACCACTGTCTAACAGACTACGCACTGCGGCTTGTACCATCAGCATCAACACACCACTTTCAAGTCCATGTCCCGTGACATCTCCGATACAAAAAATGATATGCTCCTTGTATTGAATGATGTCATAATAATCACCCCCTACTTCTTCGGTAGGTTCCATAAAAGCCGCAACATCTAAGCCGGCGATTTCCCTCAGTTCGGCTTCTGAGGGAAGTACCATCTGTTGTAATTTGTGTGCCACATCTAATTCGCTACTCATACGCACATTTTCAGCTTTTAAACGTTTATTTAAGGCACTTATTTTTTCCCTAGTGGCGGCGAGTTGCAAGGCAATGGCGCACTCCTTAGCCATGATAGATATCAGTTCTTTTTCCGCTTGAAACGAGTGCGGGGCGTTTTCTAAATAAATAAAACCGATTATTTTTTCAGAGGTTTCAAGCGGAATCTGGGTGACATTGGCTGGGTGATTGGCTATGTCCTCTTTAGTAAATCGGCCCCTTGTGGCTTTAACCTCTACCCCGTCATCAGTTGAGATGATTAGCATCCCACTGTTGATGGCGCGGTTGTTTTCGCTCAGTTGATAAAGCTGAAAGATATGGCTGAGTATTAAATCATAAAGGGACTTGGTAGATTGGTTCGGTTGGTATAAATCCTTGGCTAAGTCCAGAATAAATTGAAGTCCCTTGCGATTAGTGTTGAGGGTATTTAAGTCCTGGTAGGATTTTAAGGCAAGACGAATTGTGGTATAAAGTTTATCGCTAGTCAGTTCGGTCTTGTCTTTAAAATCGTTAATGTCATAGCGTTCCACAACCGTGGTTTCTGGGAAGTTTCCTGCTTGACCTGTGCGAATAATAAGCCGTATCAATGAATTTTTGAGTTCTTGACGGATAAACTCAACCAAGTTGAGTCCTGCATCATCGCTTTCCATGACGACATCAATTAAGGCGACTGCTATATCTGACTCGGCTGCCAGAATTTCCCGTGCTTCAATACCTGACATGGCTTGGAATATCTGTAATTTTTTGCCGGCAAATTCAAACTGGCTGAGTGCCAAGCGAGTCATGGCGTGGATATCTGGTTCATCATCGACGAGAAGTATTTTCCAAGGGGGAAATTGGATTTCTTCAGTGTGCTTACTTTTTTTTTTATTTCTAACGAGTTTCATTTGATGTTTCAGAAATACTTAAACTTGTAACTTATCCAATGCAGAAGCACATTGATTAACCATGATGTTAATCAAATCCTTATCCGCTTTATCTAAATATTGGGCATTCTCTAGGTAAATAAAACCTATCGGATTGTCGTGTACCCTCAGTGGAATCAAAAGCGCTCCAGACGGTAATATGTCGCTGGATTTTTTTTCTAAAACGCGCTCTGAACAGTTTTTTATGATTTCTTCTATTTCTCTCTTATCCTTTGGATTGCACAATCTACCGGTACCCGCTTGAACTTGATGATCTTTTGTCGTAACAATGAGACCATTACTGATGCTGGAAATCAGACCGCTTTCGCCTAGATTGCATAAGCCAATCATTTGGGTCAGTACCCCGTTAAAAAATTGGCTGAGGGATTGGGGCTGATACAATGCAGGGGCTGCCTCAAGAATTTTGGTGAGCGCTTTCCTATTAGTATCAAGGGTCCTGAGATCGCGGTACGATTTCAAAGCGATACGCATCGTCGTGTAAAGTTTTTCTGCCGTCAGTTCTGTCTTGTCCTTGTAGTCGTCAATATCGTAGCGTTCAATCACTTTTCTTTCTGGTGCCATACCGGGTTGACCAGTGCGAACAATGAGTCTAATCAGTGGATATTTGAGTTGATTGCGGATAAAATCAACCAGTCGCAATCCAGCATCATCTGTTTCCATCACCACATCAATTAAGGCGGCGGCTATTTTCTGTTCAGTCGCCAGAATTTCTCGCGCCTCAATACCTGACATGGCTTGGAATATTTGTAAGTTTTTGCCAGCAAATTGAAAGTCGTCGAGTGCCAAGCGAGTCATGGCGTGAATATCTGCATCATCATCGACGATGAGTACTTTCCAAGGAGGAAGTTTTAACTTTGCGCCATTGCTGTTTTTTTTCTTTCTAATGATTTTCATGGTTATGTCCAGTGTAGGGAGGGATCAAGGGCAATCCTTTATGGTTGCCCTTGATCTCGACCGGAAATTCAATTTTAAAGAGAACCCCTTTGCCGAGGGTGCTTTCGCAAGTCATTGTACCATTGAACTGGCTAGTCACAATATTATAACAAATATACATGCCTAAGCCACTACCACCATTAGCACGCTGGGTAGTAAAAAACGGTTCAAACACCTTTTCTAAGGCATCAGGTGCTATCCCTTTGCCTGTGTCTGAATAGTCTATATGCAAATGCTTTTCCTCTAAACGGACTGCGATCCTAATGTTACCAGCATTCTTACCCTCTTCAAAGCCATGTCTGAGGCTATTGATCATCAAATTGGTAAGAATCTGTTCCACTGAACCCGGTATACTATAGATCAGCAAATCCTTGGGACAGTCAAGTTGAATCTCAATGGCAGTCCGTTTGAACTTATTATGCAATGTATTAATAACATCCTCAAAAATATTTTTGACATCAAATCGCTTAACCTCCTCAGAGGTTTGATCAACTGCCGTCCGTTTAAAACTGCTGACCAAGCCCGCTGCCCGTTTTAAATTGGAGAGAGTGAGATCAGCCGCTTTATCAATCGTGTTCAGTGTAGAAACCAAGTCATCTTCATCGACTTCTTCTTGTTCTAGCAATTGCTGAATCACATTGGATTTATTTCTCAAGATTGAAGCGGTTCCGACAGCGACACCAATGGGCGTATTAAGTTCATGGGCAAATCCGGCGACTAAGCGCCCTAGCGAGGCCATTTTTTCGCTTTGTACCAGTTCATTGCGCGTGTGTACCAATTCTTCTATGCGGTTTTCAATGGTTGTCAGCATTTCATTAAATCCGTCAATCAAATGCCCCACTTCATCATTAGCCAATTTTTTCGCTCGGAGGCTGTAGTCTTTTTCTTTGGAAACCGTTGTTGTGATTTTTAATAAATTATATATGGGCGTGGTGATAATGCGCTGTAATTTAGAGGCTAATAGCAGCACCAATATCAGAGAGAGTAATATAACGACAATTAAAACGCTGCCATACTGGTACAAGCGTCTATTGAGTTCTTTCATATCTGATACGATATAGACACTTCCTAGCTCTTCTCCATCAAGGATGATAGGTTTGAAAACCTGTAAATGATTTTCTCCAAAAAAATAGGCGCCTTGTTTTTCACTCATGGCTGGTTTTTCATCCACCAAATCGGTTTCGTCTGGATTTTCATCTATCTCGGACTCTTCTTCTGTTTCAGCCACATTCAGTAGCTCTTCTAGGTTTGAAAGTGCCCCATCTATGTTTGAAAGTACCTCTGGATCAAGATCGGTATAAAAATCACTGAGCTGTGTATTCGGTACGGTTGCTGGTGTGACTCCTTTTCGATAGTAGCTTGCAAATAGATTTCCTTCTATATCAAATATATGTGCCATGATAATATTGGGTTTGGCTTTTAAGGAAAGCAAGTTATCTTCTGCGGCTTGTTGATTATCAAAAATCAGTCCCACACTGGCGTTAATCCCCATGATATCAGCTAGTGTCAATAAATCTGAACTGAGATTGCGTTTGACTAAAAAAACTTCGTTAGTGATCAGAATACTACTAGACAGCAATAATACAGCGGCACTCACCGCTAGAATAATCGCTTCGAGTTTGTGCTTAATAGAAAGGTTATGAAAAAAATGTAACATATATAATTTCCTCTAATTGAATTTTGGAGTCCAAAGCTCCAAAGCTAAAGCTTTGGACTCCAAAATATCCATCCGATAAGTGTATGAGCTAATCTAAAATTGATACCGCATTTCCAGAAAAAAGTGACGTCCCGCCAAAGGGAGATCATTAGGAATAGAGACAATACCTCTGGAAGTCGGCCCACGACTGGGTTCACGGGCATCGTCATCAAATAGATTCCGTACTCCGAGCGCCAAATTCCAATGGCCTTCTCTAATATCCTTGCGGCGCAAAGTTAAGTCAACTGTCGTATAACCATCAAGCGACGTTCTCGGATCATCAGAAATACGATGACGCTTACCCACCCAATTGATTTGAGTGTCAAGATACCAATTGGGATAGACTAACCAATCCGTGCGTAAATAAGCTTGATGCTGAGGTGTATTACCCGCATCATGTTCTTCTTCGTCCTTCGATTCTTGGTAGGCATAATTAGCCAATAAACTGGCTCTTTTAGTCATTTTCCAGCGACTCTCAAATTCTAAACCACGCCCCGTTTGACTCCCCGCATTTTGGGCCGTCCTAGTCCGCCCCCCCGGATTGGCCACAATATGGATCGCATCGCGCCACTTGTAGCGAAATAAATTTAAAGCCAGATGCAAGTTATCTGTGGCACGGTAGTCAAAGGCTAATTCCCAACTATCAAGTATTTCCGGGTCCAAATCAGGATTACCCAATGCCACCGTATTGCTAATACTATATAACTCGCCAAATGCTGGGGCACGAAAAGCACGACCGTAGAGGATTTTAGTGGTCAAATCAGGACGAGTGTCCCAAACGAGGGCAAAACGTGGATTTAAGGTTGAGCCAAAATCTGAATACTCGTCATAACGTAATCCCGCCGTGAATTCCCAGTTAGGTGCGAAAAGCCACACATCTTGGAGAAATAAATACCAATTTTTTCGATCTTTTTCAGGAAGAAAGGCAGAGTCTGTGTCAGAAACATCAATTAAGTCGCTGCTGGGCGGAATTGCTTGTCCTGGATTGATGCCATAATTAACACGGCTGACCACTTCGTTAATTTCACCATAATAATAACCCGTGCCTAAACGGATATCATGTTTTTTAAAACCGGAATAAAAAGCCGATAAATCCAAACGAGTATGGCGTTCAGACATTTTTAGATAACTTATTTGCCCATAAGGGTAAGCACCTCCAAAGGCGCCCGGCGGGAAAAGCCTTATTGGCGTTGACGTTTCAATTGTCATTTCAAGATAGCTGAGTTGTGCCGTAACATCCCAGTTTTCAGTCAAATTGAGATTATGGTAAGTTAAATCTGTGTTGAGACGTTCACCAGTGTACTTACCGACAGGATCGAGGGCTTGAGTAATACCGACTCCGGTTCCAAAATTAGACAATTTCTGATAGTCTGCCCGCCATTGCCAGACATCACGAGAAATATCCAGATGGGCATCTAAATGATCATGTTCCAAATTGACAGACCCAGGCGCGAGGGATGCTTGAGTACCAAAAATATGATCAAATTGAGTTTGTGCGTCCGCCTCAATTTGTGCCCCATGTCCATCGGTGGTGCCGTATTCCAAAGCCATGGCTACATCGAAACCGGCCCAATTATCACTGTGCAACAAAAAAGCCTCCTGTGTGTCAAAACTTTCCATGCGTATGCCAGCTTCAGTGCCATCAATGTCGTCTTTGCTTTTTGTAATGACATTAATAACCCCGCCAAAGGCATCAGCACCATAGACTGCCGATCCTGGTCCCCGAATGATTTCAATACGGGCAATCACATTGGCTGGCATACCCGCCCATGTCATGCTGCGGTTTCCTGCAAATAATGCTTTGATCGGAATACCATTTATAAGCAATAACACTTGGGCATTGCTATCAGAATAAACACCTCGAATGATGTAAAGTGAGCTATAATTTTCGCTACTTAGGGCGACATGCAATCCGGGTACCATTTCCAGCACCTGATTTAAATTGGTCGCGCCCGTGGCTTCAATATCTTGTGCGGTAATCACGGTTGTGACGGCAGGCGCACGCGCTGTCGATTGTTCAACTCCTGTCGCAACTTTGACAGTGCGCTTTTTTACCAAGCCATCAAACACGTCAAACACTTCGTCCAAAGTCACTTCAACTTCAGTTAATTCCTCAAAATTAAGTCCTTGTAAGTATTCAATCATGGCCTCCTCTTCATCCAATGGAGTGCCGTGCGCTGTTGTAGCAAATACTGCAACAAGTAGATAAGAGCGCCAAAAGATTTGTTTTAATAATGTTTTCATAAATGGTTCACCTAACAATATCTGCAATTCTCAATAAATTACCGTGCGGTTCCAAATCGGCATGACGCACCGTTTTGGGATTAATAAAAAAGCGGACTTTATGATGCCGTGTGTAAAACTGTATCATGCCTCCTTTTTTAACAAAGTACTTCATATCACTGACAGTCAGCACATGATAGTGCCGTGCATAGCGCAACACTGTCGAACGACGGCGGCGTTCCGATTTGCTCACATACAGGATGTGGCAAGCGGCAATCTGCTTCAGCTTTTTGATATATCGCACTTTCAGACGCCGTCCTTTGCGCTTTCTTTTATTGGTGCGCTTAACGGCTATATTCAGGGCTCTACCAAAAGGATGTTTTCCCAAAACGCAAAGCGTGATGCGCGTGTTAGCCTTAGAAAAAGCAGCGTTTGGCCATTTAATAAATTTTGTAAAACCCGTTAAAAATACGGCTTTTAGTTGGTATTCACGCGGCGTTTTACTGGCAGCGTAACTGGGTGATGCTATACCAATCAAGACAATCAAGAGAGTCATCGTTATTGCAAAAACAATAAATGGTCTCATAGATAGAATATTCATACATTTATTATCCTTACTATTTAAGTCTACTGCCTATTCATCTAATGAAAAAGCGACTGGAAATTCCATTCTAAAGATCGCGGCGATTCAGTGGTAAATCTTCTGTCACATTCAGTCCAAAATTACCCCCCCCCGCAATTGTCTGTATTATGCAAAGGTTGTGCCACTTGTATTCGTAGCATCTTTTCATGCAGGAATTGGATAAGTGGTATAATTTAAAGGATGAATGGGGGTGGGCAAGCAAGTCGCCTTTGCCCTCCCCAGAATTGCTAAGGATTTAATTTAGTTTAATTGCCTTACCGCTGCCTCAAACACTTCCCCTCGGTGTTCATAATTTTTAAACATATCAAAACTAGCACAGGCAGGGGATAGTAATACTGCATCACCGGCGTTCGCTAATTCTGCCGCTTGTGCTACCGCCTCTTCCATGCTTTGAGCATGAGACACTGGCACTGAATCCGCTAACGGCTCTGCAATCCGATACGCATCTTGTCCTATCAGCACACAAGCGCGACAATGTTGTGCGACAATTTCTGCTAAGGCTACAAAATTCGCGCCTTTACTTTCGCCGCCTGCAATGAGAATAATTTGTCCCGGTTTTTCTAAGCTTTTAATCGCGGCAATCGTTGCTCCCACATTGGTGCCTTTAGAATCGTTGTACCAATCAATCCCTTGGCTATTCGCTACCCAAGCGCAGCGATGGGGTAATCCGCGAAAGCGTTGGAGTGCGTCTAGCATCGCCGATTGATGCAAGCCCACGGCTTCTCCTAAAGCGAGTGCTGCTAAGGCATTGGCTCGCATCATGGGTCCTTTTAACCGCATTTGGTTGATGGATAACAAGGGGATGAATGAATTGTTGTGAGTACGCACTAAATTCGATTCACCTTGATATTGACAAATTCTAAAATCTCCCCGATTATTGCGTAAGCTAAAGCTTAAATGTTGACGGTGTGGTGGGAGCATAGCGACGACTGCGGGTTCGTCGGCATTAATGATGAGGGTGCCATCACCTTGATAAATCCGTTGTTTAGCTTGCATGTATTCAGCAATATTAGCGTAGCGATCCATGTGATCTTCGCTGATATTGAGCACAACGGCTGCTTTTGGATTGAGAGAATAGGTGGTTTCTAGTTGAAAACTGGATAGTTCTAATATATACAAATCGGGGGCGGGTGTGCATAGCAATTCAATGGCGGGTGTACCTAAATTACCGCCTACTTGTACTCGCCACCCGGCTTGTTTTGCCATTTCTCCCAAAAGGGTTGTGACTGTGCTTTTGCCATTAGAGCCAGTAATGGCGACAACGGGTGCATTGACATGACGGGCAAATAGTTCAATTTCGCTGATAATCGGGACACTGACGGCTGGCACTTGTCGTGGTGATATGCCTGGACTGATAATAATTTCAGCAGCTTGCGCCAATTGTGCTGCGTCAAAACGACCGGTGATATAGGGTATTTCTGGGAATGTTTGTTTGAGTTTTGTTAAACCGGGCGGCGTTGGGCGATCATCCATAACGCGCACTGAGATGTGATTTTTCACTAAAAAATTGACGCAAGCGAGCCCAGTTTGTCCCATGCCCATAACGATGGTATCGCCGGCACGATAGGGTTTGTTATGAATACTGTGTGGTTGTTTGTACATAAAATGACTCTATCTTGGTAGGATGTTTGTATTATCGCATAACAACAGGAAAATCTAATATGTCTACTATAGCCATCGCTATCACTTTACACTTGTTATCCGCTGTTATTTGGATCGGCGGCATGTTTTTTGCCCACATGGCGCTACGCCCGGTTGTCGCTAGTTTGCTTGAACCACCTATACGTCTGCCTCTGATGTCACAAGTATTAGCACGCTTTTTTCCATGGGTTTGGATATCGGTTGTCGTGTTATGGGCGACGGGTTTTTGGATGATTTCCGCCGGCATGGGCAACTTTGCGATGTACATTCATATTATGTTGATGATAGCTGGCATAATGACACTTATATTTGCTTATATCTCTTTTATTCCTTTTCCGCGTCTAAAGGAAGCCGTTGCTAATAAGAATTTTCCAGAAGCTGGTAAAGCGTTAGCGCCGATCCGTAAATTGATTGGTATTAATTTAGTGCTGGGCTTAATAACGATTGTCGTTGCAGTGGCGGGGCGCTTTTTTTAAAATGCCTTCCATTAAAGAAACTCTCGACAAGCTTGTCGCCCAAATGAGCCAAGTTATTCTTGGCAAAGAATTAGAAATCCGTTTAGTGCTCACCTGCCTAATAGCGCGTGGACATGTCTTAATTGAAGATTTGCCCGGCGTTGGCAAAACGACGCTGGCTCATGTGTTAGCACGAGTGCTAGGGTTGAGTTTTCAACGGATTCAATTTACGAGCGATTTGTTGCCTGCTGATATTATCGGGGTCTCAATTTATGATAAAGAAGCGGAACAATTTAAATTTCATGCCGGGCCGATTTTTGCCCAAATGGTATTAGCCGACGAAGTCAACCGTGCGACTCCAAAAACGCAAAGTGCTTTATTAGAAGCGATGGGAGAACATCAGGTGACGGTGGAAGGAGAAACCCGCCGGTTGCCCGCTCCCTTTTTTGTGTTGGCAACCCAAAATCCATTACACCAAATTGGTACTTTTCCTTTGCCTGAATCGCAATTAGATCGCTTTATGATGCGCTTAGCGCTTGGATATCCCAATCATCGCACGGAGCGTGCCTTGCTCAAAGGTAAAGATCGCCGCGAAATGATTGCCGATATTGTACCAACGCTCACCATCCAAGCACTTTTGGATATACAAAATGCGGTGCCACAAGTCCATGTGGCTGATGCGTTGATAGATTATTTGCAAGCAATTTTAGAATTTAGCCGACAATCGCCGCGCTATCGTGCAGGTTTATCACCCCGCGCTGGATTAGCGATACTACACTGCGCCCAAGCATGGGCATTAATGCAAGGACGTGATCACGTTATTCCTGAGGATGTGCAAACGATATTACCAGGTGTTATCGGACATCGCTTGGTGGCAATGGCTGAACAGCAAAATACTCAAGCCTTAGTCAAACAATTGATTGATGAAGTTGCAATTCCTTAAAGTTTAGTTTAAATTAAAAACATTTATAGAAATCCTATTTCTTTGAAAGTTTATTAGACTTGTCCGTGAATAAAAAGTCAAAACCAGACCTGGTAGGTTGAAAAGAAAACCTGCCAGGTCTGGTTTTTATTTTGATTTTGATTTGTTATTGACGGACAAGTCTATTACAGATAATAATTGAAGGAGAATAATCATACATGCGCTGGTTAGACAAACTACCTTGGGACATCCTCATCATTGGTTCACTGACTTTAGGCTTAGCACCCTTTTTCCCAGAGCCACATCTTTTTGAAAAACTTGGCATGTTGTGGCAAGGGACTTTAAGCCGCCCTATCGACATTTTTGATTTATTCATGCACGGTGCTTTTCCCCTGTTGTTGGTACTCAAAATGGGTACACAACTGATGGGCAAACCAGAAGAGAAAAATTAATTAAATGCGGGCTTTACTGATTAAAGCATTATTGCACTTTTTTGCCTTATTCCCTTTAAGCACTGTACATACTATCGCCACCTTTTTAGGGCGAAAAATAGCACGACACCCGGAACGAAAGCTCACTCAAGTGACACGCACCAATATCCGCTTGTGTTTTCCCCACTTATCCCCCGCCGCTCAAGAGACTTTAGTCAAAGAAAGTTTAATTGAAACTTGCAAAACTTTCAGCGAATTAGGCGCATTATGGTTATGGCGGGCAGATAGGGTGTTGGCATTGGTGCGTGAAGTCAGCGGCGAAGCGTGTTTACAGCAAGCTTTAGAACGGGGACAAGGTGTGGTGCTTTTGACTCCGCATTTGGGGGCGTGGGAATTGGCGGGATTGTATGCCTCTTCGCGTTATAGGCTCACCGCTTTGTATCGTCCCCCTAAACTGGCAGGTTTACATGATTTGATTCACTCTGCCCGTGAACGTGCCGGGGGGCACTTTGTGCCGACAGATAAATCCGGGGTTCGTGCCTTATATAAAGCATTGCGCCAAAAGCAAGTGGTTGGCATTTTACCCGATCAAGTCCCTAGTGATGCGAGTAGTGGTATTTTTGCGCCGTTTTTTGGTGAGCCTGCTTATACGATGGTTTTAGTGTACCGTTTAGCGCGTCAAACTGGCGCCGCTGTGATTTTTACTTATGCTGAGCGTTTACCGCGAGGATTTCATTTGCATTTTTTACCAGCACCAGCAAATATGATGGCGGAAAATGTGGAAGTTGCAGTAGAGGCTCTTAATCAAGGCGTTGAGCAATGTGTGCAAAATTGCACGGCACAGTATCAATGGAGTTATAAGCGTTTTAAGCGTCGTCCAGAGGGGGCAGTGTCAGTGTATTAATTCACATTTAACTCATGAGGAACGAGAAATGATCACCGAAGAAACCAAATTGGTCCGTTTTGATTGGGCTATCAAAAACCTATTACGTGACAAAGCAAATTTTGACGTACTGGAAGGTTTTTTAGCGGCCTTCCTCCATGAAGACGTTCAAGTCATTGAAATCTTAGACAGTGAATCCAATCAATCCGAATTTGATAAGAAATTCAACCGCGTGGATATCCTCGTCAAAGATCAAAAGCAGCGACAAATCATCATCGAAATCCAAAACCATCGAGAAACGGGCTACCTAGAACGCATACTTTGGGGCGCCTCTAAACTCATTGTTAATAATCTCGAACTGGGGCAAGATTATCGTCACGTTAGCAAGGTGATTTCGATTAGCATTCTTTATTTCAATTTCGGCCTAGAAGAGGATTATGTCTATTATGGTGTGAACGAATTTAAAGGTTTGTATAGCAAAAAAACGCTGGTTTTCCGTCAACTCAATCAGCAAACCCGCAAGCTGGAAAAACGATATAGTAAAGACGTTTTCCCTGAGTACTACTTAATTAACGTGGAACGTTTTCAAGATGTCATTGCCTCGGACTTAGATGAATGGATTTATCTGCTCAAACACTCAGCCTTACGCGCCGATTTTAAGGCTAAAAACATCGAGACGGCTGGCGAAAAATTAGCCTTGCTGAAAATGAGTCGGGAAGAACGCCAACAGTATGAAGATTACATGATGGATATGGCGGTTGAACATGATGTGATCGAAACGGCGCGAACGGATGGCAAGACTGAAAAAGCAAAGGCCATTGCCCTGAATCTGTTAGCAAAAGGTCTTGATATTGCTTTGATTGTGGAAACCACTGGGCTTTCTGAAGAAGAATTAATGGCCGCCTCGAAGTCGATTGAATGACATATCAACCTGATATTTTCTCGTTCCCACGCTCATCGAGCCGACACAAGTCCATTTACGAGGTTTTGTAGGGTGCGTCCTACGCACCTTTTTCGCGTCTGGTGCGTAGGACGCACACTACAAATATTATTTTATTTCAAATACTTAAATAATTATGTCTAAGTGAGTGCGCTTCGCGGCGGATACGAAGTAACGGAGCTTTGCTGCGATCATGCCTGCCTCGACGCTCTGCGTCGACTGGAAAAGTCTAATGTCTCAACAATTTTTATACAAAGCGATGGACAAGCAGGGCACCATTGTGAGAGGCCAATTGGTTGCTAATAATATTAATGATTTAGAAATTCGTTTAGAACGCATGGGGCTGGATATTATCCATTGCCAGACCCAAAAATCACGTCATTTTTTACCCCCTAAAGTCTCCCGTCACGAATTGATTACCTTTTGCTTCCACATGGAAAACTTAACCCGTGCGGGTGTGCCCCTGCTAGAAGGTTTGGGCGACTTACGTGACAGTTTATCGCAATCACGATTTCGTGAAGTCGTATCGAGTTTGATTGAAACTATAGAAGGCGGCGCGAGTTTGTCAGAGGCTATGGCGAATTTTCCAAATATTTTTAATCAAGTCTTTGTGAGTCTCATTCGTGCTGGGGAAACCAGCGGTCATTTAAGTGTCGTCTTTCAACATTTGACAGAGACTTTGAAATGGCAAGATGAGATGATTGCCAAAACTAAAAAACTATTCATGTATCCCACTTTTATGGGGATCATTATCATTGGTGTGATCTTTTTTATGATGATCTATTTGGTACCACAGTTAATCAGCTTTATTCAAAACGTTGGCGGAGAATTGCCCCTGCACACTCGTCTCTTGATTGTCGTTTCTAATGTGTTTGTTAAATACTGGTATTTCATTCTATTGCTACCCGTGTTAGCGATTTTAGCAATCAAAAGCATGATGCTTATCAGTCGCCGTTTCTGTTTTTTGATTGATCGTTTGAAATTGCGGATATGGGTGATTGGTCCCATTCTCGAAAAAATCATTTTGGCACGCTTTGCAAGCTTTTTGGCACTGTTATATGGTTCTGGTATCACAGTGCTAGACAGTATCGCGCTTTGCAAAACGCTGGCGGGCAATCTGGTGATTGAAAATGCTTTGCAACGGGTGAGTGAAAATATTGTAGAGGGTGGCAGTCTGACTGAAAGTTTTGAACAAGTGCATTTATTTCCGCCACTGGTGTTACGCATGATCCGAGTTGGCGAAAACACGGGAGAATTGGATATTGCATTGTCAAATGTGACCTATTTTTATAATCGTGAAGTCAAGGAATCCATTGAGAAAATCCAAATATTGATTGAACCAACTATGACGGTTATTTTGGGTTTATTACTGGGTTGGGTTGTACTCTCTGTGTTGGGTCCTGTTTATGAGCTTATTTCTAACTTATGAGCCTCTATGAGAAAACGCATTTTCTACCTATCGGATTATGAATTGCAAGTATTTTTAGTCAAGGGAAAAACGCTTACAGAGGTTCAACGTTTTCAAAGCAGTGACAATGGAGAATTTGCTCACTATTTGAGCGACTCACCCAAAACGCCGATAGTCTGGATTGTTGATAGCACACAAGAAGATTACCAAGTCACTTCCCTGCCCCATGTGTACGGTAAAGATCATCGCGACTTGATGGCGCAAAAAATGGATCGTTTATTCAAGGACATGCCTTACACTTATGGCGTTGTCCAAGGACGTGAAAAGCATGGGCGGCGAGATGATCGCGTATTATTTATGGCACTGAACAATCCTAATTTATTGGCGCCTTGGTTAAATACGATCATGGTTTATAAAGTGCCGATAATTGGTATTTATTCATTGCCTTTGTTATGTGAAGCTTTGCTCAAATATTTTCCTAAAGCACCTTATCTGCTATTGGTTACACATACGCCACAAGGGCTACGCCAAAGCTTTTTTGTTCATCAAAAATTGCAATTGAGTCGTTTGACTCCTTTAAAGGTGTTGGCACCTCAAGAGGTTTTAACACAAATCAGCACAACTCAACGTTATTTAAATAATGCGGGGATGTTGCCAGAGCGACTTTCAGTGGTGATATTAAGCGATATTGCCTTTAACACTGATAGCACTCTTTTTAATCTACATTTATTAGATAGCCATGATTTTGCCCAGCAATTGGGTTTGCAAGGGGAAAAAACTTGGTATTTGCATCATTTTATGGCATTGTTGCACCGTTGGCATATAACTCAACATTACGCCACCGATAGTCCCTTTTTTTATTATCGCAAAGTGCGTCTGGCGCTTTATATTCTCTCTGTGCTTTTACTTTCAGGGGCGACAATGCGAGGCTTGAAAACCTTAGAAAAGGCTTTAATTATCCAGCAACAAGGCGAAGAATTTGCCGAGAAAACGGTCAAACGTCAAGCGGCATTGGAACAATTAAAGCAAAAAAAGCCCAACTTGCCCCTTGATATTTTGCTGATTCGCAGCATCGTCGATCTTAGCCATCACCTGAAAGCACGCCACCTGTCACCGCGCCCAGCGTGGGAAAAACTCAGTCAGGTTTTGAGCCGCTATCCCGATTTATTTCTTGAACGGCTAGAATGGCGCGTCGATGCTAGCGAAAACGATGAGATAAGCAAACACTTTATTGAAGGTATGAAATTGCATGGTATTATTATTAATAATAATGAACAAAATACTTTGCAAATATTCGATTCTTTGATGAACGATTTACGCCAAGATTGGCGCGTTGAAGTTGAACGCTCCCCTTATTCACCATCGCGGCGGCTCCAAGGACAAATTGGCTCACAAGTGAATAATGCGCCATTTGTTGTAGAAATCTTGATTAAGCACAGTACAACGAATGAGTAAAGGATTCAATATGCCACCAAATATACTGATAGTTGATGACAATCAAACGGCTCGACTGAATTTACACAAGCTCATTAAAAAATCTTTTAATGATACGCATGTGATTGAGGCTAACTCGGGACTCGCAGCCTTAAGGATCACCCTGAAACAAACAGTGGATTTGATTCTCCTTGAGATACAAATGCCGCAGATGGATGGTTTTGAAACGGCTAAAATGCTCCAAGCGCAACCAAAAACGCGAAATATCCCGATTGTCTTTATGACAAAGATTTATAAGTCGAAAGAATTCGAGGAGAAAGCTTATGCCCTTGGAGCGGTTGACTATCTCTCCAAACTCATTGAGCCTGCCGAATTCAAGAAAAAGCTGTTGATTTATTTGCACTTTATCCAACAAAAAAATAAAAAGAATCAAAAGGATTTGGAAGTTGAACAAAAAGTTGAAGTTGACGCGCCATCAGAGATTAAGAAACCGATACCAGAACTGCTTCAGCAATTACATAGCTCAATTGAAATGATAATTGATTGTAGTACAGAGCTTGAAAAACAGGCTATCGAGTCAGCTTATGATGACTGTCTGGTCGATCTTCAAGCAATTCACAAGGTAGGAAAACAGTTGCTGGAGTTGACTAACGATATATTAGCACCCAAAATGAGAGGGAAATAGCCAGACCGCCCAAGATAAATCTTGGACTCCAAAATACAGCCCATTTATTGATATGCAATTTAAAATCTTCGCCACTGACGGCTACGCCCGTCGCGCTCAACTAGATTTCCCACGCGGTACCGTAGAAACGCCCGCCTTTATGCCGGTTGGCACTTATGGCACCGTCAAAGCCATGACACCCGAAGAAGTCCATGCCACTGGTGCTGAGATCATTTTGGGCAATACTTTTCACTTAATGTTACGCCCTGGTACAGAAGTTATTAAGGCACATGGCAGTTTACATAAATTTATGCAGTGGCACAAACCCATTCTGACCGATTCGGGCGGCTTTCAAGTCTTTAGTTTGGGAGAATTACGGAAAATTAGTGAACAGGGCGTGACATTTCGTTCTCCGATAGATGGTGCCAAAGTCTTTTTAGGACCTGAAGAATCTATGGCAGTGCAACGGGCATTGGGCGCAGATATTGTTATGATATTTGATGAATGTACCCCTTATCCCGCGACAGAACAACAAGCCCTTGATTCTATGGCATTATCTTTACGCTGGGCTGCCCGTTCTAAAGCGGCACATGATGATAATCCTGCCGCTTTGTTTGGAATTGTGCAGGGCGGAATGTATGAACATTTGCGGCAAGCCTCCTTAGCGGGATTGATAGATATTGGTTTTGATGGTTATGCCATTGGCGGCTTATCAGTCGGCGAGCCTAAAGAAGAAAAGCAACGTATTTTGGCAGCTTTAGCGCCGCAATTACCACGAAATAAGCCACATTATCTCATGGGCGTGGGAACACCAGCGGATATTGTTGAAGCTGTGCGCTATGGTATAGATATGTTTGACTGCGTGATGCCCACCCGTCATGCGCGAAATGGGCATTTATTCACCAGTGTTGGCGTGGTACGGATTCGTAATAGTCAATATCGGCACGACACCGCTCCGCTTGATCCTCATTGTGATTGTTATACTTGTCAAAATTACTCTCGCGCTTATTTGCATCATTTGGACAAGGCGCGAGAAATCTTGGGGGCACATTTGAATACGGTGCATAATTTGCATTATTATCAAAACTTAATGCAGGGATTGCGAAAGGCAATTGTTAAGCACCGCTTAGAGGATTTTGTGCGGGATTTTTATTTTTGAGTCGACGCGGAGCGTCGATGCATGCATTCCCACGCAGAGCGTGGGAACGAGAAACCCTAGTGCAGGAGGGCAGAAATCTTCAGGCCATTGAGAAATCCGATTTTTTCAAAAAATCGGATTTCTTTGCCTTTGAATGGTCTTGAGATTTTTCTCGTTCCCACGCTCTGCGTGGGAATGCCTGCCCCGACGCTCTGCGTCGAAAGACTAATGACTTTCCTTACGTAACAAAAAATTCAAAATAGGCGGAGTCAGCAGCGTAGTCAAAATCACCATAATAATGACCACCGAAAACATTTCTTCAGTGATCACCCCAAGCTGCTTACCTATCATGGCAAAAATCAGCCCAACTTCGCCACGGGGCGCCATTCCCCAACCAACTACATATTTATTGACTGGTCCTGCCACAATACCAGCAACCAGTTTACCGATAAACGCCACAAAAGTAATCGCCAACGCAATCCCCAGTATTTTTGGATCAAACAAAGTTTCCAACTTGACTTGCATCCCTATCACTATGAAAAATAAAGGCACTAAAAAATGCCCCAAAGGCCCAACTAATTCATCCAAATGCTGAGCGGTATGACGCTGCAAAACCTTTTCCACCTTGTTTTTGATTTCATTATCAGCGTTTACCACCGCACTTTTTATGTCATTATTAATAGCGGGCTTTTCAAAACGGTCAAAGTAAACAGGCTCTAGCATCAAGCCGGCGGCAAAAGCGCCCACGATGGGGGCAAGTCCAACCAAATGAGCCAGATAGGCGAAAATAAGGCAAAAGCTGATAGCAATGGTAAATTTCATGCCAATCCCGGTATGAATCCGAGAAAATCCTTCCCCTATCTTAGGTGCCAATAAACGTCCTAAGAAAATGGCACCAACAAGAAATAATATAGCCTCCAAGGTTATTATGCTTATTGAGCTGACACTGACAGCCCCCTTCGTGACAATCGCTGACACCACTGCTAAAATGATCAGCCCCATGACATCATCAATCACAGCAGCCCCCAACACAATCTGCGCCTCCTTTGTTCGCAGTTTGCCCAAATCACGGAATACACGACCTGTGATACCGACAGAAGTTGCCGTGAGGGTGGCACCCAAAAACAGATAGGCATTTGAATCAAGTCCGGGCATCAGCAACATGCCTACTAAATATCCAAGCACAAAAGGTGTGATCACGCCAACTGTAGCAACCGCAAAGGCACGCCCTCCAACTTCACGCATTTCTTCGATCTTGGATTCTAAACCTATTTGGAATAGTAGAATCACCACACCCAATTCAGCGAGAAACTTAATTATTTCGTCATGCTTGACTGGCTCAAATACGCCTATACCGACGAGAAAAAGATTGCCTAGCACAACACCTATGACCAACTCGCCAAGTACCGCCGGTTGTCCCACTTTTTCAATCAAACTGGCCATTTTGGCTAATAACAGCAAGACGGCGATCCATAAAAAAGCGTTTGCGATTTTTTCCTCTCCGCCACTGGCATATGCCACAGGGACTATAAACAAGGACAACAGCAAAGCATAAGTCCATTGACTATGAGCACGTTTCATTATCATTATTTAGAATACTCCTAAAAAAATGGGTCAATATAGCAGCTTAATAAGCTTAGGTGCAAGATACGTCGTCTAATAAATCTAGTTATGAGTTGCCCAAAATTTATCGCAATGCCATTGTTTTTTTCAATGACATGGAAAAATCTTCCCACGCTATCGAACAACACTGGTACAAATCTTGGGAAGAAAAAGGCTATTTGACGCCCAAAGGCACATGCTACAATCTATCCAATATTCAAGACGAAAATCTATTAACACTTCAACACCGCCAATCAGTGCTATCCGTCGTTATAGGTTTTTATTCGTTGTCTTACATTCGTTGTACTCATTGTCTGAATCAGAATTCACAGAATTTTAGAATTAACAGAATAAAAACAAAATAAGCCAAACCCTATCAAAAAAACTATTCTGAAAATTCTAAAATCCTGCAAATTCTGATTCAGACATTATGAGCTAACGTAACAGTTAGGCACTGCTTTTTTAAATTTCATTCTGTTCCACCTTATCCAAATCATCAGCTTGAACGGCTTGATCATATTTTCCCTTAATCGTTTGTAAAGTCTGTTTAATTTCCTTGACATCAATGATTAAACCTTCGCGTTGCAAGGCGGCTAAGGTAGATTGAAAGCGTGGCGTTTTGCGGAGCGGTTCGTGTAAAAAAAACAATAGCGCATTGCCCAGCAATTCCTTAAATTGCAAAAAAGCGATTACCATTTATTCCTATATTTTTAACGACAGGGATTTCTTTTTAGCAGTGATTTGTCAAAACACTTAACTACAGGGATTTCTTTTTAGCAGGGATAAGTCAAAACCGCTAACGACAGGGATTTCTTTTTAGCAGTGATTTGTCAAAACCGCTAACGACAGGGATTTCTTTTTAGCAGGGATAAGTCAAAACCGCTAACGACAGGGATTTCTTTTTAGCAGTGATTTGTCAAAACACTTAACTACAGGGATTTCTTTTTAGCAGGGATAAGTCAAAATCTTATTAGATTTATCTCTGCTAACAAAAATTGGCGGTTCCTTAAGGTTTTGACTTATCTCTGCTAATAACTAATCCCAGCTCGTTAATGTTTTGATTTATCTCTGCTCAAAAAAAATCCCTGTAGTTAATGTTTTGACTTATCCCTGCTAAAAAAAAATCCCTGTAGTTAATGTTTTGATTTATCCCTGCTCAAAAAAAATCCCTGTAGTTAATGTTTTGACTTATCCCTGCTAAAAAAAAATCCCTGTAGTTAATGTTTTGACTTATCCCTGCTAAAAAAAAATCCCTGTAGTTAATGTTTTGACAAATCCCTGCTAAAAAAAAATCCCTGTAGTTAATGTTTAGCCTAGCCTCATAAGAGAAATTTTAACATTAATCCGCTATAATCTCATTTCTCATCACACACAAAAAAAAATCACTAACAAAGAATGGAAAAAACTTATACCCCCCACGCTATCGAACAACACTGGTACAAAACTTGGGAAGAAAAAGGCTATTTTACGCCCAAAGGCACAGGTACGCCCTATTGTATTATGATACCCCCCCCCAATGTGACAGGTACATTGCACATGGGGCACGCTTTTCAAGATACGCTCATGGATATTTTGACCCGTTATCACCGCATGAATGGCGATAACACCCTCTGGCAACCCGGCTCCGATCATGCTGGTATTGCTACACAAATGGTTGTCGAGCGGCAATTGGCGGCTGAGGGCAAAACGCGCCACGATTTAGGGCGTGATGCCTTTATTGAAAAAGTTTGGGACTGGAAAGCCCACTCTGGCGGACATATCACCCGACAATTGCGGCGCATGGGCAGTTCATTAGATTGGGCGCATGAGCGTTTTACTATGGATGACGGACTCTCTCAAGCCGTGCGCGAAGTTTTTGTGCGGCTCTATGATGAGGGCTTGATTTATCGCGGCAAACGCCTAGTCAATTGGGACCCCGTTTTGCACACCGCCGTCTCTGACTTAGAAGTGCAATCCCAAGAAGAAAATGGCTCTTTGTGGCATTTGCGCTATCCATTAGCCGATGGTAGTGGAGATTTAGTCGTCGCAACCACTCGCCCTGAAACCATGTTGGGTGATACCGCTGTCGCTGTCCATTCCAAAGATGAGCGTTATCAAAAATTTATTGGTAAACAAATCAAATTACCCTTGACGGGGCGCACAATTCCCGTGGTTGCCGATGATGAACATGTTGATCCGGAATTTGGCTCAGGCTGCGTCAAAATTACGCCCGCTCATGACTTTAATGACTATGCACTGGGGCAGCGGCACAATTTGCCCCTCATTAATATTTTCACCGTTGATGCTAAACTTAACAGTAATGTACCCGCTGCCTATCAAGGCATGGACCGTTTTGCGGCGCGTCAACAAATTGTCGCGGATTTAGAGGCGGCAGGCTTGCTCGTTGATATAAAACCCCATAAATTAATGGTCCCCCGTGGTGATCGGAGCCATGCTGTGATTGAGCCCTTTTTGACCGATCAATGGTTTGTCAAAATTGCCCCTTTGGCAGAGCCCGCTATTAAAGCCGTTGAAGATGGGCGCATTAAATTTATCCCCGATAATTGGAAAAAAACTTATTTTGAATGGATGCGTAATATACAAGATTGGTGTATCAGTCGCCAAATTTGGTGGGGGCATCGCATTCCCGCTTGGTATGATGACAAAGGACAAGTTTATGTTGGCGATTCTGAAGCCCATGTGCGCGAAAAGTACAAAATCCCAGAAAGCGTCAAATTAGAGCAAGACGCTGACGTGCTAGATACCTGGTTTTCATCCGCATTATGGCCTTTTTCCACCTTGGGATGGCCAGAAAATACGGAACGCCTCAAAGCATTTTATCCAACCAGCGTACTCGTCACCGGCTTTGACATCATATTCTTTTGGGTTGCCCGCATGATCATGATGGGTTTGAAATTTATGGGAGATGTGCCCTTCCGTGAAGTCTATATTCATGGCTTGATTCGGGATAGCGATGGACAAAAAATGTCAAAATCCAAAGGCAACGTGCTCGATCCCTTGGACTTGATAGACAGTATTGAATTAGAAGCATTAGTGACGAAACGGACAACGGGCTTGATGCAGGCAGAGATGGCACCTAAGATTGAAAAAGACACCCGTAAGCAATATCCTCAAGGCATTCCCGCTTTTGGCACCGATGCTTTGCGCTTTACTTTTGCCGCATTGGCATCGACAGGGCGCGATATTCGTTTTGACTTAGGGCGGATCGAAGGCTATCGTAATTTTTGTAATAAATTATGGAATGCCTCGCGCTACGTTTTAATGAGTACCGAAAATCGCGATTTGACAAAAGGTGAATTATCCTTAACAGATAGATGGATTATTTCACGCTTACAACAACTTGAGGCGCAAATCCACCAACATCTCAACACCTATCGTTTTGATTTAGCCGCCCATGCTTTATACGAATTTACTTGGAATGAATATTGTGACTGGTATTTAGAATTTTCCAAGCCCGTGCTACAAAATGGCACTGAAGCCGCGCAACGGGGCACTCGGCGTACATTAGTCGGCGTACTTGAAGCTTTATTACGTCTGCTGCATCCCTTCATGCCGTTTATTACAGAAGAACTTTGGCAACGGGTAGCAGAAAGCGGAGACACGATTATGCTTCAACCCTATCCGCAAGCCCAAGCTGAAAAAATCGAACTGGAAACCGAGCAAGAAATTGAATGGGTTAAACAATTTATATTAGGTGTGCGACGAATTCGGGCAGAGATGGATATAGCCCCCAGTAAACCATTGCCGGTTTTGTTGCAAAATGGGAGCAGCGATGATCAGCAAAAATGGCAGACGCATAGTAGCATTATCACGCGCCTTGCCCGTTTGGAGAGTGTGACATGGCTAGAGACGGAAGAAGCCCCCGAATCTGCTATAGCCTTAGTGGGTGAAATGCAAATTTTAATTCCATTGGCGGGCTTAATCGACAAAGAGGCTGAATTAAAGCGACTGAATAAAGAGCTGGAAAAGTTGCACAAAGAATTAGCCAAATGTACGGCTAAATTGGATAATCCCAAATTTACCGAACGTGCGCCCGCTGAGATTGTAGAAAAAGAACGACAACGGGTGGCAGATATGAGCGCGTCTTTGCAGCAATTAGAGGCGCAAGCGGCTCGGATTCGTGCGGTTTAACAAGCTTCTCTCGTTCCCACGTAGGGGCAATCCCTTGTGGTTGCCCTTAATGGCATTTTTGCGCCGCGTGGGAACGAGAAATCTTATAGGACTAATATTTGTGACAAAAAAAGAAAAAAAACTTGGACTCATCGCCCTCGTGATATTTATCGGCTATATGTTACCGTTTGTATTGCTACCAATGGTGTACAATTTTTATAATGATTATTGGCAATCCCTCGAAAAATTGCACCAAAACATTGAACGTTACGAAAATCTTGCTAAACGGGCGGAATACTGGAAAGCTGAGAATCAAAGGATAAAAGAAGAACGCGAGGAAATCGAGGCAGGCTTACTACAAGGTGATACCCCTGAATTGGTGAGCGCAAAAATGCAAGATTTAGTGAGAAAACTTGCCCAAAAGGCGGGCATCACTTTTAAATCACTGGATACGCCCGATAATACGACTTATACTACGAAAGAATGGGT
The DNA here is from genome assembly GCA_026991885.1 of Thiotrichaceae bacterium. Lineage (GTDB taxonomy): Bacteria > Pseudomonadota > Gammaproteobacteria > Beggiatoales > Beggiatoaceae > Thiomargarita. The sequence continues at coordinate 1,336 of JALXAQ010000178.1, read as the reverse complement.
ATTCGTGATTCAATCTATGCAGTTTGAAGGCAACGGTGAAACGCTGATAAAATTTTTAATGGCAGTGAACGATAATCCAATCAAACTGGAAGTCATCAGTTTAGATGTACGCAATCGCAGAAAGAAATTAACGGGTACGATTAAAGTGACTGGCTTTAGTCGTGTGCAGCCATCCTCACCGGAAGAGTGATTGATATGAACGCTCTCAATTTACCACTGTTTACTCAATTATTATCTAAAAAAAATATCGCACCTGTAGAAAAGTTTCCTGATGATCCGCGTTTAATGTTTTCAACATTGCCCGAAATCGAAGATCGTGCCATCATACGTTTTATCTTAGGCTCAGAGATTTTCTTTGAACAGGGGCAAAAAGAGCTGGTTGATCGCTTAACCAAACATTGGCGAGCCAAATTATCACCCGAATTAGACGGGGCAAGCGACTCGGATAGTGTCGATTTAGATACTGACTACCTCGATGGGGCCTCTGATGCACCTGTGATTCGTCTGGTTAATCACCTCATGGAACGCGCCTTAGATTTAAGCGCCAGTGATATTCACTTTGAGCCAGAAGAAAAATATTTAAAAGTGCGTTGTCGGGTTGATGGGGTGATGGTTGATATTGAACATTTGCCCGCGAATGTACAAGCGGAGGTGTCTTCTCGTGTCAAATTGATGGCGCGTTTAGATATTGGCGAAAAACGTTTGCCACAAGATGGACGGATTCAATATAAAATGGGAGAACGTACCCTAGACATGCGTGTATCGACTTTGCCAGGCGTACATGGAGAATCCATCGTACTGCGTATATTAGATCGTGGAGATATACAGGTGAATTTAGAACAACTGGGCATGCCGGAGAACGTTCTCAAACCCTATTCGCAGATTATCCAACAACCTCATGGCATCGTGCTAGTAACGGGACCAACAGGCAGTGGCAAAACGACCACTTTGTATGGCACATTGGAAAAAATTAACACGGGCACACAAAAAACCATTACAGTTGAAGATCCCGTAGAATACCAATTAGACGGTATCACCCAAATTCATGTCAACTCCAAAATCGGCTTAGATTTTGCGGCAGGATTACGTTCCATTGTGCGACAAGACCCTGACATCATCATGGTCGGAGAAATTCGTGACCATGAAACGGCAGAAATTGCGATAGAATCGGCATTAACAGGACATTTGGTTTTTTCAACCTTACACACGAATGACGCAGCAGGTGCCATCATTCGTTTGCAAGATATGGGCATAGACTCTTATCTTATTAGTTCAAGCGTAATCGCGGTGATGGCACAACGTTTAGTCCGTAAAATCTGTCAACATTGTGCTGAGA